>NZ_JABAGC010000013.1 GCF_012843905.1 Clostridium sp. SM-530-WT-3G | reverse complement strand
CAGATACATTGAAAAAGGAATGAAACATAAGATTTTATAATTTTTTATAGATTTTTATAAGTTTTCAGTAACGGTAAATATAATGAATAAATTGCTGGTAGTAATTGATTATCAAAAGGATTTTGTAGACGGAGCATTAGGGTTTAAGAAAGCTGAAACATTGGAAGAGGGAATTTATAATAAGGTTAAAGAATATCTTGATAATGGTCAAAAAGTAGTATTTACGTATGATACTCATTATGAAAATTATTTAGAAACAAGGGAAGGAAAGAATCTTCCAGTTCCACATTGTTATATAGGTACAGAAGGTCATGAACTATATGGCAGGCTTAAAGAATTTAATAATCTTGAAAACACATATCATTATAATAAAGAAGCTTTTGGAATAGCACCTAAAGATATGATAAGATTAACTGAAGAAGTAGGCTTAGATGTTGACACAATTGAATTTGTAGGTGTTGTAAGTAACATGTGTGTTATAAGCAATGTTGTAACTTTTCAATCCCAATATGTTAATGCTGAGCTTAGTGTTGATTCAAACCTTACAGCAAGTTTTGACGAAAGTTTACATGAGAAAGCTATGGATGTAATTGAATCTCTTCAAGTGAAGGTTGTAAGATAGGATATTAATTTATATAGAGGTATAGATATTTTTTAATTAAACAAAAGAACTATAAATTTAATTGTAAAGCTAAATTTATAGTTCTTATTTTATTTATAGAATTATTCCATTAGGATTTCTTTTTTCAAAAGTGAATACATATTTATATCCTAGAGTTTTTAGAAGCTCATATGTATGTTCTATATTTTCACCAACTCGTTCAGAGTTATGGGCATCAGAACCAACTGTTATTATTTCTCCACCTAAATCTTTATACATTTTTAATACTTCAATTTTGGGGAATAATAAGTTTTTAGAAAGTCCAGATGTATTTATTTCAATTCCTTTATCCTTTGATATAAGAATTTTTAATATATCATATATAATATTTTTATAAGTATTAAAATCATATATTCCATGCTCATCAAAAGCATATCTCTGTACTAAATCAAGATGACCAAGTACATCAAAATTACCACAGTCTGCTAATGTTAATACTTCCTTAAAATAATTTTCATAAGTAGAATTAACACCTGTTTCTTTTAAATTGGTTCTAAGACCTTTACTATTTATATTATGTATTGAGCCAATAATAAAATCTAAATCGTGTTCTTTGTAATATTTATTGAAATCATCCTTATAAAGATGATATTCACCAACTTCAAGCCCTGTTTTAATTTTAATTTTGCCTTTATATTTCTTAGATAAAGACTGTATTGTATTGCTGTAATCATTAAAATCAAAATAATTATAACTTGAATCATGTGGATTAAAACTTATATGTTCTGTCATGCATATTTCATTTATATTGGATTTTATTGCACTTAGCACAGCCTCTTCAATAGTTTGTATAGCATCAAAAGAAAATTTTGAATGCATATGATAATCGCTTAAATATTTCATCTAAAGTTTCCTTTCTTTGTATAGTTATTGTTTTATTATAACATTAAGTTAAAGTTATAAAGTAGTATTTAAATAGAAAGTGAATATAGATAATTAAAAGTTCTTGGTTTAAAAAGATAACTTAGATAGTACTGAAACTTTTAAATATGCAAGTATTTGAATAAATATACAAATATGGTATAATTAAAGTATAAGAAAGTAAATTGGAGGTAATAAGCATGGCAATAAATTTAAAAGGAAGAAGTTTTCTAAAACTATTAGATTTTACATCACAGGAAATAAGATATTTAATTGATTTATCAAAGGATTTGAAATCCTTAAAGAGAGCTGGAATAGCTCATGATAATTTTAAGGGAAAAAACATAGTTTTATTATTTGAAAAGACTTCTACAAGAACAAGATGTTCATTTGAAGTGGCTGGTAAAGATCTTGGAATGGGGGTTACTTATCTTGACGCAGCAGGTTCTCAAATGGGGAAAAAAGAAAGTATTGCTGATACTGCAAGGGTTCTTGGAAGAATGTTTGATGGTATAGAATATAGGGGGTATAGCCAGAAGATAGTAGAAAAACTTGCAGAATATTCAGGTGTTCCAGTGTGGAACGGGCTTACAGATGAATTTCATCCAACACAGATGATTGCAGATTTATTAACTATAGAAGAAAAGTTTGGATATCTAAAAGGAATTAATTTTGTTTATATGGGTGATGCCAGAAATAATATGGGTAATTCATTAATGGTAGCCTGTGCTAAGATGGGACTTAACTTTACTGCATGTGCACCAAAAGAATTATTCCCTACAGAGGATTTGGTTAAAGTTTGTAAAGAAATTGCTAATGAAAATGGTTCGACTATAACATTAACTGAGAATGTTAAAGAAGGAACTAAGAATGCAGATGTAATTTATACAGATATATGGGTATCAATGGGTGAACCTGAAGAAGAATGGGATAAGAGAATAAATCTTTTAAAACCATATCAGGTAAATAGTGATTTAATGGCTAATGCAAAAAAGGATGCAATATTTATGCACTGTCTTCCATCATATCATGATTTAGAAACAGTTATAGGAAAAACTGTTGGCGAAAAATATGGAATGGATGCTCTAGAAGTTACTAATGAAGTATTTGAAGGAAAACAGAGTGTTGTATTTGATGAGGCAGAAAACAGAATGCATTCAATTAAGGCAATAATGGCTGCAACTCTATAATTTTCATAATATTGTGCTTCTTATTATAGTAAAATATAGTAAGAAGCTATTATTGAATTTTGAGAGGAGTTGTTATTATGATAGATAAAAAATTATATCTAAGGGATGGACATATTCATTCACCATATTGTCCTCATGGAACAAAAGACAGCCTTGATTTATATGTAGAAAAAGCATTAGAAAAAGAGTTAGAAGAAATAAGTTTTACAGAACATATGCCATTTGGTAGCTATTTTATGCCTAATAAAAAATTTTTAGATGAATGTGCTTTAAGTAAAGAGGATGTACAAAAATATTTTGATGATGTTAATAGAGTAAAAAATAAATATAAGGACAAAATAAAGACAAATTTAGGATTTGAAGTTGATTTTATTGATGGATTAGAAGAGGAAACAAAGGAGCTTCTGAATACATATGGTCCTAATTTAGAAGACGGATTATTATCTGTTCACTTTATAAATATTAATGGTGAGTATATGGCTGTAGATGGATTAGATGGTTTAGAAAAAGCTATAGAACTTCTTGGATCTATAGAGAAAGTATATGATAAATATTATAAAACTCTTCTTAAAGCTATAAAGAGTGATCTTGGCAAATATAAACCTAGGAGAATTGGACATCCTAATTTAGTTAGAAGATTTAATGAATTATATCCAATAGAGTATAAGAATTATAAACTTCTAGAAGAGATTGCAAAAGAAATTAAGAAGAAGGATTATGAAGTAGATATTAATACAGCTGGTCTTAGAAAAGAGTATTGTAATGAAATATACGTAAGTGGGTATTTTAAAGATTTAGTTGAAAAGTATAATATAAGAGTTGTGTTTGGATCAGATTCTCATGAATCCAAAGATATTGGAAGTGATTTTGATAGATTTTAGGAGTTATATTCAAAAAATAAAACTACTTATAAAATAGTATTGTATGTATAATTTTAAATTGCAAAAAGGAGCTTATGTTTATAATTGTTTGAAGATTATAAACATAAGCTTTTTGCAAATTATAAAATGTTGTTATTAGAATTTTAAAATAGTAGATTTACAATATTTCTATTAGAAAGTTGTATCCTATCCTGCATCCATAGTAAATTACTATAATACCACAAAGAATATTTATTATTTTTAGCACTTGCGAATTAAAAGATTTTTTTAGTATATTAACAAAAGTTCCTAAAGAAAAAAACCATACTATTGAAGAAGTACATGCTCCTAAAATAAAATATGTAATCAGTGAATCTGGTATTGAAGCTCGAAGAGAACCGAATAACATAGTGCTATCTAATATTGCTTGAGGATTAGCCCATGTTACTAGGAAACAGGATAAGATAATTTTTTTTATATTATTATTAGTTTTTATACTAGTATCAATAACAGGTCTACTTTTTAATAACTGAAACCCAATTATGATAATTGTTAATGACCCTAAACAAAGAATTATAAGTTTTAAAATAGGAAGTTTGCTCATTGCATATCCTATGCCAAAAAAGCTTGCAAGACTTAAGGAAATATCAAAGAAAGTAGTTAGTATTACAACAAAATACATTTGGGATTTTTTTTGAGAAATAGCGCTATTTATTACATATAGATTTTGCATACCAATAGGTGCAAGATAAGCTAGTCCAATTATAAAACCTTTAATTATAGTTTCAATCATATTTTTCTCCTTTCAACTTTAAAAATATTACTATTTAATATACAATAATTACTTTTTTCAAGTCATATATTATTATTTAAAATATTTGTTGTACCCATCCAAAATTTGATTTATTAACCAACCAAATTTATACTATTTATATTGTGGAATATATTAACAATATAAATGGGGGATTTTATTAATGGTGGAGAATTCCAAGAGAATAAGCCTATAGTAAAGGTTATTAATAAAATGGAGTATGAGGATAGAGTTATCAGGCTTAGTACAGGAGAATTATCTCCTGATTTTATACAAAAGGAAAAAATTAAAAAGGTATTTGAAAACATTCCTAAAAATTTAACTAAATTAAATTATTTAGAGCCTTTAGGACTTAAAAGTCTTAGAGAGGAAATATGTAAAAGAGTAAAAAACATAGGTATAGAAGCAGAAGTAGATAATGTATTAATAACTTCAGGTTCACTTCAAGCGTTACATTTATTATCAATATGTATATTAGGAAGAGGAGCTAAGGTATATACAGAAAATGTGTCTTATATAAAGTCTCTTAATTTATTTCAGTCATCATGAATAGAACTTTACGGAATACCAATGGATAGAGAAGGTATTGATTTATATAAAATACCAAAATCTGATCAATATTCAGATATGTCTTCTATAATTTACACAATTCCATCATTTCAAAATCCAACTAATATAGTAATGAGTCAAAATAGGAGAAAAGAGTTAATAAACTTTTGCAATGCAAATAGGCTACCTATAATTGAAGATGATGCTTATGGAGAACTGTATTTTGATGAGATTAAGGAAAGACCTTTAAAATCAATGGATAAAAATGGTAATGTATTATACCTTGGATCAATATCTAAAACTCTTGCACCAGGGATACGGATTGGATGGGTTATTGGTCCACAATCTGTAATTAAAAGACTTGGTGATGCAAAAATGCAGATTGATTATGGTGTTAGCTCAATTTCTCAATGGTTTTTATATGAATTTTACTCTAGTGGATTATATGATGAATATATAAAGAAAGTACGAAAAGAATTAATGAAGAAAAGAAATATTATGCTTGAGTATTTAGAGAAATATTATAAAAATATAGCATCATGGAATATTACAGAAGGTGGATTTTATTTATGGATTAGATTTAAGGATAAAATTGATACAGATAGACTGTTCTTTAAAGCTATAGAACATAAAATTATTATAAATCCAGGAAGTATATATGGTGCTAAAAGTAAGAATTTTGTTAGGTTATCATATGCATATGAAACTGAAGAAAACATTAAAGAAGGGCTGAAAATAATAAGAAAAATAATAAATGATGAAATGATTAGAATTTAATAAATAATTCTTTATAATTTCTTTAGATTTTATTAGAGTGTATCTTAAAAAATTAAATATATTATAAGGTTACAGTAAGTAAGAAGGAGGAAAGCACATGGGTTGAGGAATTTTAATCATTTAAACTTTCGTATATTTTACTGTACTTTATAATCAAAATAGATTAAGAAAGTTTTAATATACGGGGTGTTAATATGGAATTATATAATGTTTTAGTAGTAGAAGATGAAAAAGAAATTTGTGATGCGATAGGAATTTATTTAAAAAACCAAGGATACAATGTTTTTAAAGCGTGCAATGGAATAGAAGGAATTAAAGTTATTGAAAAAGAAAATATTCATTTGGCTATAGTAGACATAATGATGCCTAAGATGGATGGGATAACAATGGTTATGAAGCTTAGAGAGCATTATGAATTTCCGGTAATAATGCTTTCTGCAAAATCAGAAGAAATGGATAAGATAATGGGACTTAATATTGGAGCTGATGACTACGTAACAAAGCCATTTAATCCAATGGAACTTCTTGCAAGGGTAAACTCTCAGCTTAGAAGATATAAGAAGTATCTAAATGTTGTGAAGGGAAAGAATGAAAAGAGCAATATTTATGAAGTTGGGGGAATTGAACTTAATACGGATACTAAAGAAGTAACAGTAGATGGGGAAGGGGTAAAGCTTACTCCAAAGGAATTTAATATTTTAGAACTTTTAATGAAAAATCCAGGAAGAGTCTTTTCGGCAGAAGAAATTTATGAAAGAGTATGGAATGAAACTGCCATAAGTACTGAAACTATAATGGTTCATATAAGAAATATAAGGGAAAAGATTGAAATAAATCCTAAAGAACCAAAATATTTAAGAGTTGTATGGGGAGTTGGATATAAAATTGACAAGCAATGATAATTTAAAAAAAGAAAATACAAATTTAATTAAATCAGAGAAAGTATTAATTAATCTAATTGCATTTGCAGTAATGATAATTATGGCTGTTGCTATAACACGCTTTTATCCACAGCTTAAACGCATATCTAAAATGCAGTATGAGTCAGTATATGATGATGTTAATTTAATGGAAAGTATAGCTAACTGTAATATGTTTTTATACAAGGAAGTACTAGATAATAATAGTAATGAAAATTTATCGCTGACTGATGCATTTATTAAATCCTATGATGAAAAATCATTACCTAAGGGAAGTGAAAGTGATTCGGGAAGCATAGAATCTACTAATATTAGCAATATACTTTATAATAGGTACTCAGAGGGGAAAGATAATTTAAATAGTAATTTTAAAAATCTTGATTATGTTGTATTAGATAAAGATCACAATGTACTTTTATCTAATAATAAAAGTGAATTAAAAGATGTGGTATTAAATTCTGAAGATAAAATACAACAATTAAAGGATGTGTACGGTTTCTTTGTAGCAGTAAATTATAATGAAAGTGGTAAAGTGCAGATAATTAACTGTACAGGGATAGAAGAATTTTCTGCTAGGGAGACATTCGGAAATAATATTGATACTATTATTGGAAATAATTTGACAAGAAGATATAATCTTAAATTTAATAATATTAAGGATACTACAATTATTTATGGAATACCTAAAGAACTAAAATATAAAGATTCTATAGCTGATATAGTAAATAGAAGAATTAATGGTGGAATTAATCAAGATAGAATAGTAGTATATGGATTTATTGTAGGATGTATTATACTTATGGCTGCACTTGTAGTTCCATATAAAAAATCTAAACAAATAGCTGGGAATAGTAAGTTTTTCAATGTACCTTTTGAAATAAACTGTATTTTATATGGATTGGCTACAATTATCTTTGTAAGTATGGGATTTACTTTGGTAATGGGAACTCTAACTGGTGAAGCAGAAACAGTTATAGTAAATGTATTAAATATATCCTCAAATGTTAGCTATATTGTTTATGCTATTAATGTTGCTTTATGGACAATGATAATTTACTTCATATTAAATGGCGTTACATTATTAAAACACATATTTAAATATGGCTTTAGATCATATATGAAAGAGAACCTATTAATTCTAAGAATATGGAAATTTGTAGTAAGAAAATCTGATAAATTATACTATTATATTATTCATATAGATTTATCAGATAAAACAAATAAAGACTTGATAAAAATTATTGCAATAAATTTCGTTATTTTATCATTAATAAGTATTATATGGGTATTTGGAATAATAGCTGCATTTGTGTATAGTGTAATATTGTTTGTTATAGCTAAGAAATACTATGATGATATTAAAGATAAATTTAGAAAACTTTTAGCTGAAACTAATAAAATTGCTAATGGAAATCTAGAAGGCGAAATAACCGAAGATTTAGGTATATTTAATCCATTTAAGGATGAACTTAAAGAGATTCAATCAGGATTTAAAAAAGCAGTAGATGAAGAAATAAAAAGCCAGAAGATGAAAACAGAGTTAATTTCAAATGTTTCTCATGATTTAAAGACACCATTAACTTCAATAATTACTTATGTGGATCTTCTAAAAAAAGATGATATTACAGAAGAGGAAAGAAAGTTATATATTGATACATTAGATAAAAAATCTCAAAGACTTAAATTTCTTATTGAAGATTTATTTGAAGTAAGCAAAGCCAATAGTGGCAATGTTAAAGTAAATTTAGTTAAGGTTGATATAGTTGAATTGATTAAGCAAAGTGAATTTGAGTTAGAAGATAAATTTAATAAGTCAAAGCTAACAGTTAAGAATAATTTTCCAGAAGATAAAATAGTATTAAGTCTAGATAGTCAGAAGACTTTTAGGATTTTTGAAAATCTTTTTAATAATGTAAGTAAGTATGCTATGGAAAACTCTAGGGTATATGTTGATGTTATTGAAGATGAAAATGAAGTGACTATATTGATAAAAAATATATCTGCTGATGAAATGAATTTTAATAGTAATGAAATTATAGAAAGATTTACAAGAGGGGATAAATCACGTAATACAGAAGGATCAGGTCTTGGGCTTGCCATAGTAAAAAGTTTTGTAGAGTTGCAAAATGGTAGATTTAATATAGACATAGATGGAGATTTATTTAAAGCAGTAATAAAATTTAATAAATAATTTTTAGTAAGGAATAGTGAATACTTTCATTATTCCTATTTTTAAATAAAGTAAATTAAAGTTTTGTTGATTTTTCAATAATATTTAAAAAATGAAATGATTGATAATTTTTTGAAATCATATTATAATACACATTGAAAAAATATGTATATAGATTGGAGATTATGATGGAAAAATTATTTCAAGTTAAAGATGTAGTTTTTTATAAAGAAGATTTTTTAGATGATATAAGAGAATTTGAAGATATATTACCAATTATTCAAGAATTAAGCTCAGATTTATCTTATGAAGTAGTTGAAATTGCAGGAGATAATGGATGCTGTGATGATACTAAAAAGAATGTTTTAGTAGAGATAATAGGATACTTAGATGAAAATGATGAGTTTATAACAAGAGATGAAAGAGAAGCTTTAGGACTTGCAGCTATGGGGAAAACATTTAGCTTGTTTGTCATTACTGTTCATAAATGTACAGCATGTGGTAAGTGGACTATATCAATATTGGAAGAATAAAAAATTGTATGCAGTTAGATAAAGTTATTGTGACTGCATACTATTATATTCATTATATACAATTAAAAAGGGGATTTTAAGAATGCAAAAGATAAATACAAAAAGTATGTTTTTTAAGATTGTTTTATGCTTAATGCTTTTTGGACAAGCTATACTTAATGTAAATTTTTTGGGGGTCAAAGCGTATGCATCTGAAGAAAATAGGGTGATGTCTAAAATTGGAATAACTGAAGATAATTATTCAGAAAAGATGAATAACATAGTTATGCCATTTATAGAACAGAGATTAGAAAGCGGTTATATTACAGGTGAAGAGAATGTTCAGCTTTATTACGAAAAATATATGACAGATTCGGCAAAAGGTAATATAGTTATTTCTCATGGATATAGTGAATCGCTAGAAAAGTATCATGAAGTAATATATTATTTTTTAAATAATGGATATAATGTATTTGCAATTGAACATAGGGGCCATGGAAGATCAACAAATTTAGGAGTTAAAGATACAAGTCAAATCTATGTTAGATATTTTAATCAATATATAGAGGATTTTAAAACTCTATTAGATGAGGTAGTTGTTCCTAATTCACAAGGAAAAAAATTATTCCTTTTTGCTCATTCAATGGGAGGAGGAATAGGTGCTAAGTTTTTAGAAGATTATCCTGAATATTTTAATGCTGCTATATTAACAGCACCTATGCTTGAAGTTAGTACTGGAAATGTTCCAAGTTTTATAGCAAAAACTATTGTGAAATTGGCAGTAGCATTTGGAATGGATGGAGAATATGTAATGGGAAAACAGCCATATACACCTGAGTATGATGTAAATCAAATAGGAACAAGCTGTCTTCCACGCTACGAATATATACATGATATAGTATGTTCAAATGAGTCATTCCAAAAAGGTGACTGTGCAAATAACTGGTTAAATGAAGCATTTAAAGCTACTAGTGAAATTATAAAGAAAAAGAATGCAGAAAAAGTTAAAATTCCTGTAACTATAATTCAGGCAGGAAAGGATACTTATGTAAGACCTGGTGGACAGAATAAATTTGCAGAAGGCGCAGAAAACTGTAAAATTATAAGAATAGAAAATGCACGTCATGAAATGTACAATGAAAGTGATGATATTCAAAAACCATATTTTGAAGAAATATTTAAATTTTATAATGAAAATTTATAATTAGTTAAAGCTCTGAAAGATTCAGAGCTTTTTTATATAAACTATTATATGAGTTTATTAATGTAATATAAATTAAGTTAATTAATAAAGTTATATGAATATATTGGAATATTATTTCTTTATTAACAAAAAGAGAAAAAATACATTTATCTTTAAGAAATAGTTAAAAAATAGAGGTTTGTATTGAAAAAAAATTACAAAAATATTTATAATTATAATATATTATCAATTAGGTGTGCTGCTATGAGGAACGATATTAATATTATATGAAATTGCGTTGTTACTAAAATTTTACAAGATTTATTAACTAATTAATGAAATAAATTAAATTTTAATAAATGATATTTAAAAGAGTAATATTAATATAACTTAATAGATTGTATTAGTTTAAAGGGGGGAGTATTATGCGCAAAGCAAAAAGTAATAGGATATTTATCATAGGTGGGGCAATATCAATTTTTATATTTATTCTACTAGGGAGTATATTTATTAATAAAGCATATCATGGTGGGGAAAATGTAATAAAATACTCCAATATCAATAGAAGTGATATGCATCCATTAGATTCACTTAGATTCAAAATGCTGTAATAGACTTTGAAATGTAGGTAAAAATAGATATAAATTTCTTGTAAAATTTATATATGTTGTGTGTAGATAAATCAATTAAATTGAATAAGAAGTAGATATTTATATATTATTTTTATAGAAAAAATAATAAAAAATTTTCAAAAACTATTGATTTATAAAAAATAAAGCAATATAATAAATACAACATCAACGAAAAGTGATGTGTTTAACAAATTAATAAATGCTATGATAAAGAAAAGTAAATTCTATTGATGATTTTTAGAGAGCAGATGATGGTGGGATATCTGTATGAGTCTTGAATTGAAGAACACTTAGGAGCAGCTAACCGAAATTATTAATTTTTATAATTCTAAGAGTAGACTTAGCCGGTATCACACCGTTAAAAGTGAAGGATATAGAGAAAGATAAAGCTTTTATTTTATAGATTAAATTTACTTTCAAGTATTTTTATAAGCAGGGTTTAATTTGTAAAGTTATAAGCATTTATAAATTAAACTCTGTATTTATTTGAGGAGAACTTTTTAAGTTAACTAGGGTGGTACCGCGCGATTATATCTCGTCCCTATGCATTGTAAGTGCATAGGGACGAGTTTTTTTATAGGATAAGTTAAAAAGTCTATATATTTTTATAAAATTTAAATGTAATAAAATTCAATAAAAGTAAAATTAAAGAAAAAAGGAGAGCGATAAGTAATGAATAGAATATTTATAAAAGATTTAGAAGTAGATGGGGAGAAAAAAGTATTATTAAGAGGATGGGTTCATAAAATAAGAGATTTATCTCATGTATCATTTGTAATGCTTAGAGACAAATCAGGAATAATACAACTTGTATGTACTAAAGAACAAATAAAGGGGATGAGATTAGAAAATTCTATTGAAGTAGTAGGAGTTGTTCGTGAAAGTGAAAAAGCTATAGGAGGAATTGAAGTAGAAGTTTCTGAAATAAAAATAGAAGGACAAGTTTATTATGATAAACTCCCATTTGAAGTACAGAGTTATAAAGAAAAAGTATCTTTAGAAACTCAATTAGATTACAGAACAATTTCTTTAAGAAGTCCAAAGAGAAAAGCAATTTTTAAAGTTCAAAATGAAATAGAAGAAAGCTTTAGAAAATATTTTAAAGAACACTCTTTTGAAGAAATTCATACACCTAAAATAATTAATTCAGGCACTGAAGGTGGATCAGAAATGTTTACTGTGAATTACTTTAACAGAAGAGCATTTTTAGCACAAAGTCCTCAGTTCTATAAACAGATGATGGTAGGAGCTGGTTTTGAAAGAGTATTTGAAGTAGGATATGCCTATAGAGCTGAACTTCACAATACATATAGACATTTAAATGAATATGTAAGCTTAGATGTTGAAATGGGATTTATAAAAGATGAAACTGATCTTATGAAAGTAGAAGAAGATTTTATCAGAAGTATGTATAAACATTTAAAAGAAACATGCAGCAAGGAATTAAAAATGTATGGTGTTGAAGTTCCAGAAAAGATAGATATTCCAAGAATTCCATTAAGTGAAGCACAAGAAATACTTTTAAGGGAATATGGTAAAAAATCACCAGTTGGAAATATAGACAATGAAGGAGAAGTACTATTTGCAAAGTATGTTAAAGAAAAATATAACAGCGATTTTGTATTCTTAACTGAATATCCAACAGCTAAAAGACCTATGTATGCAATGGAATTTGACCATGATCACTCAATTACAAGAAGTTTTGATTTAATATTCAAAGGTCTTGAAATAACAACTGGTGGACAAAGAATACATGATTATCAAATGTTTAAAGAAAAAATGGAAAGACTTGGCCTTGATTTAGATGCATTTGGATTCTATCTAGATACATTTAAATATGGAATGCCACCACATGGAGGATTTGCAATAGGTCTTGAGAGAATAACAATGCAAGTTCTAGGACTTTCAAACATAAGAGAAGCAGCATTATTCCCAAGAGACATGAAAAGATTAGAACCCTAAGTGAGGGGACAAATTAAGTGAGAGTCCAAATTTAATATTTGGTTACTCGAACTTACACCTACGAACACATGTGAGTAGTGTGTTTCCTGTATTTAGCAGAACTTAAGTGATGTTCTAAATCTTTGATTCAGGTAACAGAACTTACTCTGTGAGTACCCAGCGAACGAATGTGAGTCGGGTTTCAATTGACAGTTTACAGTTTAAGGATAAAATTCCTGACGGAATTTTTAGAAATTATATTTTGATAAATAGATAAAAGTTGTGTTTTGAATGTTATATTGAATGATTTAATTTAAAAAAATAATAGATAAAAATAGAAGTAGTTCAGCAGTTTTCTTGGTTTCAGGATGATAGTTTTAGTTAATAAAAAACTGTCAACTGTTAACTGATAACTGTTAACTGAAAAGAAAGTGGTGTTAAAAAATGAGTGTAAGTATTGATGAAGTAAAGTATATAGCAAATTTATGTAAACTTAAATTTACTGATGAAGAAGCAGAAAAGTTTGCAAAAGAATTTGAAGGAATATTAGATAATTTTAAATATTTAAGTGAATTAGATCTTACTATTTATAAAAATATTAAAAAAGAATATAAGCCAGTAATAAGAAAAGATGAAGTTAAGGAATTTGAATGTAAGGATTTATTTAGAAATGTTAAATCTATGAGAGATACTTATATTGAAGTACCAAAGATTATTGAATAGGGGGATTAAATAGCAATGAGTATGAGCATAAAAGAAATGGTTTTAAAAATAAAATCTCAAGAAATTACAAGTGAAGAATTGGTTCATTCATATATTGATCAAATCAAGGAAAGAGAAAAAGACGTTAATGCATTTTTAACATTAATGTGTGATGAAGCTATTGAAAAAGCCAAAGAAATAGATGAAAAAATTAAGAATGGAGAAAAAACAGGTAAGTTAGTAGGAATTCCCATAGCCATTAAAGACAATATATGCACAGAAGGTACTAAGACAACTTGTGCATCTAAAATGCTTGAAGATTTTATACCACCATATAATGCTACTGTAGTTAAGAAGTTATTAGCAGAAGATGCAATAATTATTGGAAAAGCTAATATGGATGAATTTGCAATGGGGTCTTCTACAGAAAATTCTGCATTTAAAAAGACAAGTAATCCTAGAGATTTAACTAGAGTGCCTGGAGGTTCATCAGGTGGATCGGCAGCAGCAGTTGGAGCAAAAATGTGCCCGGTTTCTCTAGGTTCAGATACTGGAGGATCGATTAGACAGCCAGCAGCATTTTGCGGAGTTGTTGGACTTAAACCAACTTATGGATTAGTATCAAGATTTGGACTTATAGCTTTTGGTTCATCTTTAGATCAAATTGGACCAATTACAAATTCTGTTGAAGATAATGCTTATATTTTAAGTATAATTGCTGGAACTGATATGTATGATTCAACAAGTATAAGAGATTTGAGTGAAATAGATTATACTGAGTCCTTAAAAGAGGGAATTAAAGGCATAAAGATTGGTGTGCCTGAAGAATTTTTTGGAGAAGGTTTAGATTCAGAAATTGCAGAGTGTATTGAAAAAAATTTAAAAGTATTAGAGCATTTAGGAGCTGAAGTTGAAAGATTTTCATTACCTATAATAAAGGATGGTTTAGCAGCTTATTATATTATGTCATCTGCAGAAGCAAGTACAAATCTTGCAAGGTATGATGGTATAAGGTATGGTTATAAAACTGAAAATTACACAAGTGTAGATGAACTTATGTTAAACAGTAGAACTGAAGGTTTTGGGGAAGAAGTAAAAAGAAGAATAATGATGGGAACTTATGCATTATCATCTGGATACTATGATGCTTATTATAATAAAGCAGAGCAGTTTAGAACTAAATTAAGATATGATTTAAAGAAAACATTTGAAAAATATGACTTAATAGTAGGACCTGTATCTCCTGTATTACCATTTAAGCTTGGTGAAAAAAATCAAGAGCCTTTATCAATGTATTTAGCGGATATTTACACAGTTAATGTTAACCTTGCTGGAAATCCAGCTATTTCACTTCCTGGAGGAGTAAGCAAAGAAGGAATTCCAATAGGAATTCAGATTATAGGTGATACATTATGTGAAGAAAAAATTTATAAAGCAGCTTTTGCATTAGAAAAAGCTTTAAATCTTGATTTGTAGGAGGGGAAAATAATGAATTACGAAACAGTTATAGGATTAGAAATACATGCTGAACTTAAATCTAAAACAAAGATATTTTGCTCGTGTTCAACAAAATTTGGAGCAAGACCTAATGAAAATACATGTCCAATATGTACAGGGGTACCAGGTACACTTCCTGTATTAAATGAAGAAGTTGTAAATTTGGCAATCAAAGCTGGATCAATACTTGGATGTAAGATAAATAAATTTAATAAAATGGATAGAAAAAATTATTTTTACCCAGATTTACCTAAAGCATATCAAACTTCTCAATTTGATATTCCAATATGTTCAGGAGGACTTGTTAAATTTGAACATGAAGGTAAACAAGTAAAAGTAAGATTAAATAGAATTCATATAGAAGAAGATGCAGGAAAATTAGTCCATCTTGAAGGTGAACCAATTTCTTTAATAGATTATAACAGAGTTGGAGTACCACTAGCTGAAATAGTTACTGAGCCAGATATGAGAAGTGTTGGTGAAGCAGTTGCATTTATGAAAAAGTTAAAAGAAATGCTTCAATACGCTGGAGTTTCAGACTGTCGTATGGAACAAGGTTCATTAAGATGTGATGCAAATATTTCTTTAAGACCTGTTGGTAGTGAAGAATATGGAACTAAAGTTGAATTGAAAAATATTAACTCTTTTAGAGAACTTCAAAAAGCTCTAGAAAAAGAAGAAAGTAGACAAAAAGAACTCTATAGTTTTAATGAGGGACATAAAATAGTACAGGAGACTAGAAGATGGGATGCTGGTAAAGGAAGAACAATGCCAATGCGTTCAAAAGAACAGGCACATGACTACAGATATGTTGTTGAACCAGATTTACCACCAATTATAATTTATGATGAACAAATTAATAAATTAAGAGCATCAATTCCAGAAATGCCAGATAGTAAGAGAGAAAGATATACTAAGGAATATGGAATAAGTGAAAAAGAAGTAGAAATATTAATTGATAATATATATCTTTCAAAGTTCTTTGAGGAATCTGTAAAAGAAGGTGCAGCACCAAAGAGTGCAATTAATTGGATATTAACCGATATTATAAGACTTTTAAAAGAAAAGAAAATTGAAGCTTCTGATATGAAGTTGAGTTCAGATAATTTTGTTAAACTTCTTAAGATTGTTGATGAAGGAAAAATAAGCAATAATATTGGTAAAGAAGTGTTGGAAGCAATATTTGATGAAAATAAAGATCCACTAAAAGTCATTGAAGAAAAAGGGCTTATGCAGATAAGTTCAAGTGATGAAATAGAGAAGATTGTAGATGAGGTTATAGCAGCAAATCCTCAATCAGTTGAAGATTATAAATCAGGTAAAAAACAGGCTGCTGGTTTCTTAATGGGTCAAGTAATGAAAGCAAGTAAAGGAAAAGCTAATCCAAAAGTTGCAAAACCGCTTATAGATAAGAAATTAAATGAATTGTAAGAAATAAATTTATATTAAAAATACGCACAAATATACCGTATATATTTGTGCGTATTTTTAATATGAAGTTTAAACGACTTCTTTACCGAATGGCATAAGAGAAAGCCATGCTAGTTTTACTGACTGATATGCAAATGGAATTCCAACAATAGTAATACATAAGCATGCAGCACTAATTAAATTAGCAATACATAATTCAAGACCACCAAAAATAATCCATAATATATTTAAAATTAAAGTCATAGATCCAGAATTTGTATCAACTACTTCTTTACCAAATGGCGCTAGCTGAAGTGCTGCCATTTTAAAGCATTGTTTTCCAATAGGTATGCCTATAATAGTTATACACCATAGAAGTCCTATGAGAAACCAACCGATAGCATTAAAAAAGCCTCCAAATATAAACCAAATTATATTACCTAAGCAGCTCATGTGCGATTTTCCTCCTAAGATTAATACTTACACCATATTATACTACAAATGTTAATGGAATTTGTATAATTTATTATATTTGTTTGAATAATAGTTTAATTATACAAGAGAATAAAATAGCTAGTTTATTTTAAGAACTTTATTAAGATTTTGGAAAACTGTCTGATCATAGTCTTGATGAATTGAGACTTCAAGAACATCATAAAGTTTTTCAAGCTGTTTTATTATCTGTTCTAAAATAAAGTCGTTTTTTACTAAAAGAAACATTTTACTTGTTGAGCCATCTCCGATCTGAGCACATAAAATACCTTCTAAGTTAAATGCACGTCTTGCAAAGAGTCCAGTAATATGACTCATAACACCAGGATGGTTTCTTACTAATAATTCGATAAGGTAAAAGTTAGTGTTAATCATTATTTTCACATCCTATCATTTCAAGATTTGATTTACCTGGCGCAACCATAGGAAGTATGTTTTCACATTCCTTAATTGGTATGTTTATTACACATGGGCCAGAGTATGCAAGCATTTCTTCAAGCTTTTCAAGAGGATTTTCCTCTTCGGAAAGATTACATGATTTGATTCCAAAACCTTGGGCAATCATTTTAAAGTCAGGGTTACATTCAAAATGTGAAGCTATATAATGTTCGTTATAAAATAACTGTTGCTGTTGTCGTACAAGCCCAAGGTGATGATTGGAAAGAATTATTACTTTTACGTTTAAATTCTGCTCACTTAATGTAGCAAGTTCCTGAAGATTCATTAATATTGAACCATCTCCACTAAAACATAAAATAGTTTTATCTGTATTAACCAATGAAGCACCTATTGCAACAGGTAATCCAAATCCCATAGTACCAAGGCCACCCGAAGTAAGAAGAGTTTTTGGTGTTTTAAATGGATATCTTTGAGCAACCCACATTTGATGTTCTCCTACGTCAGTAGTAATAATACTGTCATCTGGTACTTTTGAAGCAATATATGGCATAAGATTAGCTGGATGAAGAGGGTCTTCATATTGTGGAAGAGGATATTTGTCTTTGAAACAATTTATTCTTTTAATCCATGAAGTTCTTTCTTTTTCAGCAATGAATGGAAGTATTTCGATTAAGAAATCTTTAATATCAGCTACAAGTGAAAGACTACTTATTTTTACTTTATTTATTTCAGATGGATCTATATCTATATGAATTATAGAAGCTTTAGGACAGAATTTTTCAATATTACCAGTAGCTCTATCATCAAATCTTGTTCCTAATGCTAAAATCAAATCAGCTTCATTAATAAGGTAATTGGTATATGGAGCACCGTGCATTCCTAACATTCCTAAATTAAGTTCATCATTTGATGGGAATACTCCTAAACCCATAAGGCTTAATGTTATAGGAATATTATTTTTCCTTGCTAATGTATATAATTCTTTAGATGCACAAGAGTTAATTACACCTCCACCTGCATATATAATAGGTTTTCTTGCACTATTTATCATTTCTGCTATACATTCAAGGGTTGATTTCTTTAGAATTGATTTATGTGTCTCATTTATATGTTCAATATTTCCACATATGTTTGATTGAATTACTGAATCATTGATTTCTTCTTTAGTTCTTTTTGAAGACTCTGAAATAGATTGATGAAATGGTTTGTTTTTTGTAAAATCTTTTTCACTTACATCAATAATTTGAGTTTGGATATTCTTTGGGATATCTATTAAAACAGGACCTGGTCTGCCTTCTAAAGCAATTTTAAAGGCTTCAGGAATAATAGTAAATAATTCGTGTATATCTCTTATTAAGAAATTATGTTTTGTTATTGGAATAGTAAGTCCATAAGCATCAACTTCTTGAAAAGCATCTGTACCAATAGCGGAAAGAGGAACTTGTCCTGTAATTGCTATAAGTGGAATAGAATCTAATTTTGCATCAGCAATAGCTGTTAATAAGTTTGTTGCGCCAGGTCCAGAAGTTGCAAAGCATACTCCACAGCCTTTGTTAGCCCTTGATATGCCTTGAGCAATAAATGCAGCACCTTGTTCATGGCGTGCTAATATATGTTTTATATTGCTTTTAAACAAAGCATCATATATAGGAAGATTAAATCCGCCAGGAATGCCAGCAATATATTTTACATGTTCATTTTCTAATAATTTTATTACAATTTCAGCACCATTATATTTCAAATAAATCACTCCTTATATAGCATATGATAATTATTTTGGTATAAATTTGTGTGTTATAAAATATTAGTTTATTTATTATAATCACGATAATAAAAATTTATTTATTATTTATAAAGAATATATAATATAAAAACTCTTCGACCTATATTATAGGACGAAGAGCAACTCATCGCGGTACCACCTAAATTTGCATATAATTATGCACACTCATAACAATACAGATAAACTATATCATTTCCCTTTTAACGATGGGTATACGTTTAATTTTACTCTCTAAGTTATAGATTTCTATTAAAAAGTCAAAGGCTAGTTCCATACTAATTTCACGAGGATTTACAGCAGCCATCCTCTCTCTTTGCTTAGATTATGTATGTAATACTCCTTATCAATCTCTTTGGCAATTATTATATTAATACCAATTATACTCAAAATATAATATATATGTCAATAAAATGAGCTTTAAATTAATAAATTAATTATTTTAAAAGGTTAATTATTATATTTTTATAATAAAGCTTAGCTATAAGAGTTGATTTAAATATAGATTATAAAGCAAACCAACTCTTAACTAAAAGTTATGCATACATATTAATTTTTATATTTTTTTTAGAGTTATAATAAAAGTAGTTATAACCATCTATCCAGTATTTTAATAAATCAGGTCTGTAGTTTACTAAGTTTTTTAAAAAGTTATCAAATATATTTAAAGAAACTAACACCTTAATAATATCTTTTGGATAAGGTGTATTTTTAATGAAAATTTTTCTTGGATCTATAACTTTTATTTTTTCATGTTCATCTACGAAAATATGAGCATTTCTAATGTTTAGCCGTTTAAATTTCATATTTTTGAAGTCTTCGATAAGGTCTATAATTTCACATGATAGGTTATAAGAAAGTCCATGTTTTTTTATATATTCTTTTAGTATAATTCCATTAACATATTCTCTTAAAACCATGTTATGGGCTATAAATAAAACTTTTGGGAAAAATCTACTTTCATTTACACGTTCAAGTATTTCTACCTCATCTTTTGCTTTACTTTGTTTATAGAATATTTTGAGTGCGTATCCTTCAGGGGTTAAATATACAGCACCTTCATGTCCTTTTCCTAAGAACTTACATTCTTTGATATCTAAGATGTATCTCATTTTATACCTTGATAAAATATTGATTTTTACTATTATATGATTTATTACGTTTAAATTTTCATTTTTGCTGAAAAATAAATAGTAAACAATTTGAATATTTATAAGCATAAATACATAAAAAAATAATGGAAAAGGATTAAATTAATAAAGTTAATTATTGATAACGATATAATAATATGATTTGTTAAAATAATAAGAAATAATTTTGAGTTAATATACTATATATTGTATAATTGTAATGTGATTTTTGAGTTAATATTTATATAAACAAGGAGACATAAGATGAATATTATTATAGTAGGTGCAGGTAAAGTAGGATATACGTTAGCGAAAAACTTATCAGATGAAAATGATAATATAACAATTATTGATAACAAAATATCCGCCTTAGAGCATATAAATAACAACCTAGATGTTATGTGCATAAAAGGTAATTGTACCAGTCTAAAAGTTTTAACTGAAGCTGGAATTGCAGAAGCAGATCTGCTTATATCAGTAACTAACAGCGATGAACTTAATATGCTTTGCTCATTAGCAGGTAAAAAACTTGGAGCAAAACATACTATAGCAAGAGTGAGGAATCCAGGTTATGATGAGGATATTACTTTGCTTACTGAAGCAGTAGGAATAAATCTTGTTATTAATCCTGAAAAGACAGCAGCTATGGAAATAGCAAAGCTTATTAAATATCCATTAGTAAGTAGTGTTGATACATTTGCTGAGGGAAAAGTAAATATGGTTAGTTTTAATATTTCTGATGATACAGGTTTAGTAGATAAAAAAATGTCTGATTTAAACAATATTAGGGGAAATATTCTTTTTTGTGGTATTGAAAGAAATGATGAAGTTATAATTCCAAAGGGAGATTATGTATTTCGTAAAGATGATAAGGCATATGTAATTGGTGAACATAAAGAAATTCAGGAAATGTTCAAAAGAATGGGAAGATACAAAAAGAAAGTAAGAAATACAATGATAATTGGAGGAGGAAGAATAGCATATTATTTATCTAAAATAGCAACTGAGTCTGGTGTTCATTGTAAATTAATAGAAAGCGATTTGAGTAAATGTGAAGAGCTTACTGAGTTATTACCTAGTTCTGTAATAATTAATGGTGATGGGTTAGATCAGGAATTACTTCTTTCCGAAAGTCTAAATGAAGCAGATAGTTTTGTTACACTTACAGGAAGAGATGAGGATAACTTAATTGCATCTTTATTTGCAGCGCAAAATGGTGTGAAAAATATTATTACTAAGATTACAAGAGATAATTATAATGATATTGCTAAAACAATAGGAATAAATTCAATTATTAGTCCGAAAAGAGTAACAGCAAATAAAATAATAAAATATGTAAGAACTGTAAAAAATAGAAGAAAATGTTCAATAGAAAATATTTATAAGATATGTAATGAAAAAGCTGAAGCTATAGAATTTATAGTGAATGATGATTTTAATTTCCAAAATATAAAACTTAAGAATTTAGATTTTAAAATAGATTGTATTATTGCTACTATTGTAAGGAATAAGCAAATAATAATACCATCAGGAGATGATTTCTTACAAGAAGGTGACAGAGTTGTTATAGTAACAAAGAATCCAAATCTTCTAAGCTTAAGAGATACATTAAATGGAGGAGGAAAAGTACGTGAATTATAAAGTAGTACTGAAGATATTAGGTAATGTAATTGAGTATGTACTTGCACTTCTTCTTATTCCAATGGCTATTGCTATATATTATGGTGAAGGTGATGCTAAATCATTTTTATATACTATAATAATAGGCTTACCTATAGCATTAGTACTTTCGAGTGTAAAAGTAAAAAAACAAGAAATTTATGCAAAGGAAGGGTTTGTAATCGTAGGCTTAGCTTGGATAGTAATTTCTATTATAGGTGCACTTCCTTTTGTTATAAGTGGTGCAATACCATCATTTATAGATGCTTTCTTTGAAACAGTATCAGGGTTTACCACAACAGGAGCTACTCTTTTAACTGAGATAGAAGGTTTGCCAAAAGGAATATTATTTTGGAGAAGTTTTACCCATTGGATAGGAGGCATGGGATTCCTAATATTTATGCTTGCGCTAATTCCTTCAATGGGAAAAAATTCAATACATCTTCTTAAAGCTGAGAGTCCAGGTCCTGCACCTGGGAAAATAGTTCCTAAAATAAAAGATACTGCAAAGATATTGTACTTAATTTATTTAGCACTTACATTAATAGAACTAGTTTTATTAAAAATTGCAGGGATGGATTGGTATGATGCAACAATTCATGCTATGGGTACAGCAGGAACTGGTGGTTTTTCAGATATGAATGCAAATATAGCTGCATTCCATAGCCCAGCAATAGATTGGATAATTACTATTTTTATGACTATATTTGGAATAAACTTTGCATTATATTTTCAATTACTAAAGGGAAATATAAAGGGATTCTTTAAAAATGAAGAACTTAAATATTATTTATTGATTATTTTAGTTGCAGTTATTCTTATTACATTTAATATATTAGGTCTTAACAATGGAGATGTGGCTCTTTCAATAAGGCAGGCAGCATTCCAAGTTACATCAATAGTAACCTCTACAGGATATGCAACAGTTGATTATAATTTTTGGCCTACACTTAGTCAATCAATACTTGTAATGCTTATGCTAGTAGGTGCTATGGCAGGGTCAACAGGTGGAGGAATAAAAACTGTAAGGGTTGTAATAATGCTTAAAGCAATTAAGCGTGAAATAAATAAAATAATACATCCTAAACGTATAAATAGTGTGAAAATTGACGGTAGAGCAGTAGACGAAGAGCTTATACATGGTATATTTTTATTTATAGGTGCTTATGCAATTATTAGTCTTATTGCTATATTTATAATTTCGTTTGATAATTTTGATTTTACAACTACAATAACATCTGTAATTACAACTATGAGTAATATTGGACCAGGATTAGGAATGGTAGGACCAGCTGGCAACTTCTCAGCATTTTCACCATTTAGTAAACTTGTGTTTTCTTTCTGTATGCTTGCAGGAAGATTGGAAATTTACCCTATGATAATTTTGTTTAGTCCATCTATTTGGAGAAAAAATCATTAGAAATAAAAGCTTTCAAATCATAAAAGGTTTGAAACCTTTTTATATTTATAGAAATTATGTATAATAAAATGTAATTATTTTTTATTTAAATAATAATAAAAAATAATTGCTAAATGTAGAGGTTATTTTGTAAAGGGTGAGAAAATGAAAAAGAGTATATTGGCAGCTACTCTTGTTTTAGCATTAATTATTACAGGATGCGGAACAAAAGATAGTAAGGATTCAAGAGATTCATCAGGAATAAATAATGCAGAGGGAGTAACGGCAACAAGTTCTGTAGATAGCGATACAGCTAGTATTGAAAATGATTTATTGTATTTAGATAAGAATAATTTTAAAAATAATTACGTGAAATTTTCACTTGATAAAGAATCAGCTTATGCAAATCTTTTTATTTCTAATGGAACAACAATTGTATTTCCTAACTGGGATGATAATAATAATATTTCAATAATTGATGATTCTATTAAAGAAGGTACAATAAATACTTCAGGAATTAAGGATTTTGTAAATTATCCAACATATTCATTAACTGTAATCAATAATGTTGCATATTTTGCTGATGGAAGTAATAAAAATTCTTTATCAAAAATAGATTTGGAAAATAAGTCATATAGTCCTGTAGTAATAGATAGCAATGCAAAAAATATAATAGGAGATAATGAAATAGTATATTTTATTAATGCAAAGAAAAATAATATTCTTCAATCATATGATACTGTAAATAATACATATAATACAGTTTGTTTTGATAATGTAGGTACATACTTTGTTAATGGAAATTCAATTATATATCAAAATAAAAGTGATAAAAGTAAGTTATATAAAATAAATATAGATGGAACTGAAAAAGAACAATTGACGGATTTTTCAGTAGATAGTTTCGCTAAATATAATGATAATAATATTATAGCTATAAATTCAGGTGATAATAATAACTTGTATATGATTGATTTAGAAAATCTTGATACTAAAAGGCTGGCTTTAATGAATGGAGAAAACTTAAAGGAATCTCAAGGTAAATTATATTTTATTGACGTTAATAATGCTAGGCATCTTTCAACACTTGAAATAGATAATAGTGGCGAAGAACCTAAAGTAGAATTTACGGATGTATCTAAAGAAGGTGTTAATGATTATTATGCTACAGATAAAGGTGTATTTATTCAAAGAGCAGCGGATGTAAACAATGGATTTATTTTATTAAAAAATAATTAATATAAAGAAAAAGGCATATATAGCATTAAAAAATTTATGGAAATTTAACTGCTATATATGTCTTTTGTTTTACCAACTTATACAAAAATTATTTTTTGAATTTTTTAAAGGTAATTTAAATTGAAAAAATTTTAGGTATTTACCATTTCGTGTAATCCTATCAGCAACAATGTGTAATATATATCCCATTGAAAAACCAAGAGTTAGATATGTATTATTCATCAAATATACACTATAACAGAATAGTAGCGTGCCTAACCATTTATGTGTAAACATTCTATGAGGCGATAATTTGCCTAGAATTGTTAGAATGCTAAATAGAATAAGACCATTAGTGTTTAATTTGATAAATCTATGGATAAGCAAAATATATTCATGATTTAACTTTATTCCAAAACAATAAAATATGGAATACATTATTATTATGAACATAAGCAACTTATTAAATATTTGGGCAGCTTTTGATTTGTGGCTATCAATATCAGGCATGTATGAACCGATTACTCCTCCTGCAACTAAAACAAACAGGTTAATATTTATGGACATATTACCAAGAGCAATTAAACCTATAGCTATTCCTATAGTAGCAGTAGTGCCAATAGTCATATGTTCTTTACCGCTCATTATGATTCTCCTTTGTGATTTAATTCGTATAAGTAATTATACTACTGATAGGTAGTATAAGTAAATTATAATTGATAAAGATTAGCTATTTTGTTAAATAATTAGGAAAAGAAAAGGTTACAGTTTGTTTTAAATATCAACTTAAAAGCATAAATATTAATATAGTCTAATATAACAAGCACCTATATTAAGAAAGGATACATTTATGTGATGAAAAAGTTGGATATTATATATACAAATAAAAAAATTATGATTACATCTATAATAGTTATTATATATTTTATTGGAGTTATATTTTTTAGTAATCATTATTTAATAAATACACAGATTAATGGCATTGATGTTTCACTTAATAATATAGATGAAGCTAAATTAAAAATTGCAAAAGAAATTGGTAATTATGAGTTGCAGTTAAATGAGCGTAATGGAATGCAGGAGAGTATAAGTGGAAAGGATATAAACTTAAAATATACAGGCAAAAGTGAAGAGTTAAAAGAAATCCATAAAAAACAAAATAATTTTTTATGGATTATAAGTATTTTTATAGGAAATAACATAGAAGAAGATTTATTTGAATATGATGAAGATAAACTTTTAAATATAATTAATAATCTTACATGTATAAATGGACCTAATATTATAGGACCAATTAATCCATCATTTCATTATAATGGTTTAGAATATGAAGTTACTGATGAAGTATATGGTAATAAAGTTAATGCTGATTTAACAACTAAAGCAATAAAGAAATTTATCAATAATGGAAATAAAAAGTTAGACTTAGATAAACAAAACTGTTATGAAAATCCTAAATATACAGCTGACTCGAAAAAAGTACAAGAAACTAAAATAATCTTAGATAAATATGTTTCAGCTAAGATTGTATATGATTTTGGAGAACAGACTGAAAGTGTAGATGGGCAATTAATAGATAAATGGATTAGTTTAAATGATGATTTAGATGTTGAATTTAATATGGATAGTATTAGAGAATATATAAATAACTTATGCCAAAAATATAACACTGTAGGAATAGAGAGAGAATTTAATACATCTACGGGAAAAAGGATAAAGATAAAAGATGGAAGTTATGGATGGAAGATAAATGCTATAGAAGAAACTAATGATTTGATAGAAAATATAAAAAAAGGGCAAAACATAATTAAGGAACCAGTTTATAGTCAGAAGGCAATGAGTAGAGATAAAAATGATATAGGGAATACTTATGTTGAAGTAAATATTACAAAACAACATTTGTGGTTTTATAAGAAAGGAAAGCTAATAACTCAAGGAGATATAGTTACAGGTAATATAAATAGGGGGAATGCTACTGCTCTTGGTATATATCCATTAAATTATAAACAAAAAAATGCAACTTTAAAGGGGTTTGGATATAGTTCTGATGTAAAGTACTGGATGCCTTTTAATGGAAATATAGGCATTCATGATGCAAGCTGGAGGAACAGCTTTGGAGGAAATATTTATAAGAGCAATGGTACTCATGGATGTGTAAATACTCCACAATATTTAGCTAAAACTATTTATGAAGAAATTGAATCAGGTGTACCTATAATATGTTATGAAGAAAAATAAATGTTTAATGTATTTTTATAAAAATAGATACACGCATCAGAATTTTTAGGTTAAAGCACATTAAAATAGTAGATGAAAGCAATTAATATAATATTTTATTTAGGTTAGATATTGATATTAGGTAAATATATTTCATCACCTATTGAAAGAGAATTATTAGGCAAGTCATTTATGAAAATAAGAAGATTGGTCATGGAGGTTATATCATAAATAGGATAATAATCTCTACACAATTTACTCCAAGTATCTCCAGATTGTACTACATGAATATATCCATTTTTCAATATAGTTTCTGGTATATATATTTTAGTACCAGCAGATATGGAGTCAGCATTATTAATTTTGCTGGCTTCTTTTATTAATTTTACTGAACAATTTGTAGGGCATGTAGAAACATAGTTCTTTGCTATTGAATTAAGAGTTTCTCCTTTTTGCACAATATACTCTTTACACTGCATATTATAGAGGTATTCAGGTATAGTAATTATAACATTACCACCAGAAGTAAAACATTTAGTATCAGTTGTGGAATCTTTTATAATTGAATTTGAAGCGTTATTTTCGCAAGATGAGGCTGATGTATTTTGTATTTTTGAATATTGATCTGAATATATAATTTTAAAAGATAATAAAGCAGAGAAAAAGCTAATTATTAAAAATATAAAAAATAATATAAATTTTTTTTTCATCATATACCTCCTAAAATGAATAACTATAATCTTATTGTAAATATTGACGATTTCACATAAATTTATTCATTCTTAAATATATAGGAAAGTAAAAAGTTAAAAAAATTAAGAATGATAATCCTTTAAATGTATAAAATTTTAAAAATAGACTAATACTCTTAAGTAAACGTATGAATTTTGATTAATTGGTTAATATAAAATTAGATAATTATTATGTTTAAGGAGGTTTATAAGTCATGCTTCAATTTAAGGAAGGAGATAAAGTTGTATATCCAAATCAAGGAGTTGGAATTATTGAGTATATTGAAGAAAAAGAATTCAGAGGAAAGCTTGAAAAATATTATAGAATTTATTTGACAAACAATAAGATGCAGGTTTTATTACCATTCAGCAGAGTTGAAAAATCACATATGAGACTTATAAGTGATCCAAGTTATTTAGATTACAAATTAGATCATGCAACTGAATATGTTAATAAGACAGAAGAATTATCTAAGATTAATTATAAAGAAAGAAATGAATTTTATACTTTAAAAATTAAATCTGGTACTGTTGAAGATTATCTTGAACTAATATATAATCTTACACAAATGAAGAAGAAGCATGATTTGAATTATATGGAGAAGACAATGCTTAGGACTGCAAAAAGAATATTAGCAGATGAAATAGCACAGTCTAAACATATTGATTTTGATAAAGCATATGATTTACTTGAACAATTAACATAATATAAAAAGAAAATATTTAATTCAAAATTAAAATGAATTAAATATTTTCTTTTTATATTTATTAAAATTATCAGACATAAAAGTATTAGATTAGGATTTTAAGAAAACCATAAAATATTAAAACTATACTGACCATAAGAAAACAATATTTCTTAAAAAAAGTATTTAAAACGTATAATTTTTTTAAGAAATTAGTGCATAGAATAATAGTTGTAGATGTAAATAAAGTAAATAAAGTAGCAGGAATATTATCTAAATTAATTCCAGCTGCAAAAAATATTAAGAATGTACATAAAGATAGAGGGATGGATATATATATTGATTCATTTATTTCAATACACTTAGAGTTATTAAAATCTATAATATTTGGAGTGAAAAAGTATTTTCTGTATTTAGAAAATGTTTCGTAGTAGAATGAAGTATCATAACCATCTGCATATTCAATTATTTTTTTATGTTCAATTAAATAATTAATACCTATGAATAATAGTAAAATACCTCCAAACATAGAACTATATGATTTTAGTAGATATAAATTTATAAACTTGCCTAGCTCCATTGAAATAAAAGCTACTAATGAGAAAAGAGTACTGGTTAAAATTATGCTTGACTTATTTAATGAGATTTTCTGCATGTTTAGTGAAGAAATAACTTGAATAAGTAATAAGTTTAATAATATGCATAGTAGTATTGGTGATAAATAAAGCATAACTACACCTCATATATATAAGTTTAATTTATTATATTCAAAATGGTAAAAAAGTGGAACTAAAATAGAGTTGATAATGACATAAAAATAAAAAAAGTAAAGTTTTGTTGATGAAATATCAAGAAATAAATCAAATTATTTACAGATAATTAACGGTGTGGTAGAATACTTATAATATTCGAAAAGTTGAAGAGGTGAAATAAGGTGGGGTTAATAAGAAAGTAGATAAAAAAATTATATTTATTATGAAGTTAAGAGGTATAGTAGAGGGACTATATCTGTGAAGGTTAACTAAGTATATATGAAATTAATTTTATAATAGATATATTTTGGGGGGCATATAAATGTTAAATTATAAAAAATATAAAAGATTTGATACTATTAAATTAAAGGATAGAACATGGCCAAATAATGAAATAAGTAAAGCACCAATATGGTGCAGTGTTGATTTGAGAGATGGGAATCAGGCACTTATAAATCCAATGACAGTTGATGAAAAAGTGGAATTTTTTAATTTATTAGTGAAGCTTGGTTTTAAGGAAATAGAAATAGGTTTTCCATCAGCATCTCAGATTGAATATGATTTCTTAAGGAAATTGATAGATGAAAATCGTATTCCAGATGATGTTGTAGTACAAGTTCTGACTCAAGCAAGGCCACATTTAATTAAAAAAACTTTTGAAAGTTTAAAGGGACTTAAAAAGGTAATTGTTCATATATATAATTCAACATCAGTATTACAAAGAGATGTTGTATTTAATATGACTAAAGAAGAAATTAAGAATATAGCTGTAGAAGGAACAAAATTAGTTAGGGAATATTGCAAGGAGTTTGAGGGGGAAGTATTACTTGAATATTCTCCAGAAAGTTTTACAGGAACAGAAGTTGAATATGCATTAGAAGTGTGTGAAGGAGTGTTAGATGCATGGGGGGCTTCTAAAGATAAAAAGGTTATAATTAACCTTCCTGCAACAGTAGAAATGGATACGCCTAATGTATTTGCAGACCAGATTGAATGGATGAGTAAAAACTTTAAAGACAGAGAAAGAGTTATTTTAAGTGTACATCCACATAATGATAGAGGAACAGGAGTAGCTGATAGTGAATTGGCATTACTTGCGGGAGCAGATAGAATTGAAGGAACTTTGTTTGGTAATGGTGAAAGAACAGGTAATGTTGATATATTAAATATTGCTTACAATATGTTTACCCATGGTGTTAATCCAAAATTAAATCTTGAAAATATAAATGAAATAATTGAAGTGTATGAAAGATGTGTAAAGATTCCTGTTCACGTAAGGCATCCTTATGCAGGAAATTTGGTGTTTACAGCATTTTCAGGTTCCCATCAAGATGCCATAAATAAAGGAATGAAAAAATACAATGAAAGACACGGAAATATATGGCAGGTACCATATTTGCCTATAGATCCAAGTGATATTGGAAGAGAATACGAAGCATTAGTAAGGATTAATTCTCAATCAGGAAAAGGAGGAGTTGCATTTGTAATGGATCATTGTTATGGATTTAAACTTCCAAAGACAATGCAGAAGGAATTTGCAGATGTAATACAAAAGATTTCAGAATCAATAGGTGAAGTATCACCAGTTCAAGTTATGGAAGCTTTCACAAAGGAATATCTTGATTTACAAGAACCATTTAAATTAGTTAAAGCTACTTTTTCTGATATTTCAGATAAATCAGGAGAAGAGGATACTAAAGCAGATATTGCAATAATTTATAATGGACAAGAAAAAAATATTTCAGGAATAGGTAATGGTCCTATAGATTCATTTAAGAAAGCACTTGCTGCAAGCAGTCTTATAAATGTTAAAATAATTGACTATACTGAGCATGCAATGAGTACTGGTTCAGAAGCAAAAGCAGCATCATATGTATACATGGAAAGACAAGATAATGGAAATAAGTCATTTGGAGTTGGTGTTGATAGTAATATAACAAGAGCTTCAGTTAAATCAATGATGAGTGCAATAAATAGATTGTATAAAGAAAAATAAATTTAACTTATAAGTAATAATAATATGAGAAATTAACTCAGTTAACAGTGAGCAGTTGAGGAAGATTTTATTTTCGTAAAATCTTAATATTATACAGTGACTTTGCACAGCAAAATCAAAGTAATAATATAATGAAAAGCTTAAGCTTTTTACCTTAAACTGTTCACTGTTACTTGTTAACTATTAACTGAAAATTTTTAAATGGGGGCATAAAAATGAGTAAATATTGGAATGAAAATGTTAAAGCTATAGAGCCATATGTACCAGGTGAGCAGCCAAAGGATAAAAAATACATAAAGCTTAATACCAATGAAAATCCTTATCCACCATCAGAAAAGGTAATTGAAGCAATAAAGAAAACTGCAAATGGTGATTTGAAGCTTTATCCAGACCCAACATGTAGTGATTTGAAAAGTAAAATTGCAGAATATTATGATATTGATAATGATGAAGTATTTATAGGGAATGGTTCTGATGAAATATTAGCTTTTATATTTATGACATATTTTGAAAAAGGAAGAACAGTTTTATTTCCAGATATAAGCTATACTTTTTATAAAGTTTATGCAGAATTATTTGAATTAGATTATAAAATGGTAAAGTTAGATGATGAATTTAATATACCATTAGATGAACTTAAAAAGAAAAATGGAGGAGTTATTTTACCAAATCCTAACGCACCTACAGGTAAATATATAGATACATTTGAACTTGAAAAACTGGTTAAAGCAAATGAAGATTCTGTTGTCATTATAGATGAGGCATATATCGATTTTGGAGGAGAATCAATGGTTCCGTATACTAAGAAATATTCTAATCTATTAGTAGTACAGACTTTTTCGAAATCACGTGCATTAGCAGGGCTTAGAGTTGGTTTTGCTATAGGAAATAAAGAACTTATAGAAGGTTTGAATAGAATAAAAAATAGTATGAATTCATATACAATTGATAGATTAGCATTAGCTGGTGCAAAAGCTGCAATTGAAGATGATGAATATTTCAAAAAAATAACTAAATTAATTATAGAAACTAGAGAGAAATATATTGTTAAGATAAAAGAATTAGGATTTGAAGTATTAGAGTCAAAATCAAATTTTATATTTGTAAAGCATAATGAGTTAAAAGGTGATTATATCTATAATCAATTAAAAGAAAAAGGTGTTTTAGTAAGGTATTTTGGTAAAGAAAAAGTAGAAGATTATTTGAGAATTACTATTGGAACTAACGAAGAGATGGGTATTCTTGTTGAGAAAATTAAAGAAATTATAAATAAATAGAACTTTATTTGTATTATTTTTATAAAAACAATAAAAAAACTGTAATTATGTTTAATATAAGCATATTACAGTTTTTTTCTGTGAAAGTATCATGAAAAAATTGAGATGTAAAATAAAAAATGGTATAATTGAAATGTTTGAAATTAGGAGGATGATATGATGGGTCAAAAAAAAGTGAAATTATTAGCTATGGTAGTAGTTGCTCTATGCGCTAATGGTATTACATATGGTGCACATGCTGAGGAAGTTAAAAGCACTAATTCTTCGACTTCAGTAGTTAATGTAGTTGAAGACCAAAATGAGGGTGAAATTAAAGATAAAAATAAAGATCAAGTTGAAAATAAAAGTAATGATGAAGTTAAATATGAGGAATCCAAAGTTAATGAAGCTATGCAGACTAAGGATTCAGATGTTAAAATAACTAATAACTGGTTAACGCAAGAAGTTGCCAAGCAGTTAAATAAAAAAGTAAAAGAACTTACAGTAGATGATTTTAATAAAATTACAGAAATTGATCTACACTATAAAAGAATAGAAGAAAAGTTTCCAGAAGAAATAAGTTTACTTCATAATCTACAGTCTTTAAATTTAAATTATTGTAGATTAAAAGGAAATATACCAAATGAGTTAGCTGAATTACCTAAGTTAACATATTTGGACTTAGGTGATAATAATTTTGATGAAATTGGTAAAGAAGTAGAAGAGAAGATTAAAGCAAAAGGCTATTCTTACTGCGATATTCTAGGAAATAGATTTAGATTAGATGAAGGCTGGTATTATATAAAAGGTAAATGGTACTATTTTGATAGATGGGGACGTAAGGTAACTGGTCCACAAACGATAGATGGCAAGCAATATGAATTTACTGATGAAGGATATGTTCGTGAAGGTTGGGAGAAGGGCGAAGATGGTACTAGCTCCTATCATGATAAAGACAAAGGAAAAGTAAAAAGTTCATGGCAATCTATTGATGGAAAATGGTATTATTTCAATAAAGATGGAGTAATGCTTACAGGTTTACAAACAATAAATAATAATAAGTATTATTTAGGTTCCGATGGGGCAATGCTTACAGGAATACAAGTTGTAGATGGTAAAAGAGTATATTTTGCAAGTAGTGGAGAAATGCAGTTTGGGTGGATTACTGTAAATGGAAAACAATATTATTGTGACCCTTGGACTGGTGAAATTGTTTGTAATCAAGTAAGAAATATAGATGGGAAAAATTATAAATTCTTAAGTGATGGATCATTAATGGTTAGTGGATGGGTTGACAACAATACTTATGTAGATTCAAATGGACAAACGGTATCAAGAGCAAATACTCATTCAGATACACAATTTAGATTATATAAATATATGACTGATACTAACAATAGAGTAAGTGTTCATTATAGAGCAATTGATCTTCATGGTGGAGATACAAGTAACAATTGTGTGTTCTTTACATCAGAAGCATTAAGAAGAGTTGGTGTAGATTTACCACTTGGAACATGTAACACTTATGATTTAGAAAATAAACTTGAAGCAAGAGGATTTGTAAAATCATATGATTTATCACAATTAAAACCTGGAGACATAGTATTCACAAATGGATACACTCATGTATACATATTTATGGGATGGGCAAGTAATGGATATGCATATGTATGTGATAATCAGGCAGATAGATTTGATAATAAAGTTCTTCATTTAAGAAATGTATATGGTGATACAGCTATAACTGATAGAGCAACACATTTCTTCTACTCTCCATATTAATAAATAAGTAAAAAAAAGAGTTGATACAAGCTTTCAGCACTGTATTAACTCTTTTGTTGTATAAAAATTTAACTGGATTAATAAAAAAATATGTATTATTATGAACTTATATAGATATATTTTTATATTTGTAAACTAAGTTTTTAGGAAAGCAGGGAGAAAGCTATGGAATTAGAAATTAGCAAAGAATATGTTTTAAAAACTGCAGAGGAAATATTAAAATTTAATAGCCCTACAGGTTTTTGTTTTGATATTATGGAAAAGATAAAAGATATAGCAGAAAGCTTTGGATATGCTTTTACAACAACTAATAAAGGTTGTGGAATAATTACTATTAATGGAAAAAAGAATGATAAGGTTATAGGATTATCAGCTCACGTTGATACACTAGGATGTATGGTAAGATCTATTACAAGTGAAGGGAAATTGAAGTTTACCTTATTAGGAGGACCTATTGTACCAACTTTAGATGGAGAATATTGTAAAATAAGAACAAGAGATGGAAGAATATATACAGGAACATTTTTAAGCACAAGTCCAGCAGCTCATGTTTTTGAAGATGCTAAAAGTAAGGCTAGAGATCCTGAACATATGGAAATTAGAATAGATGAAGAAGTATCGAATAAAGAAGATGTTCTAAATTTAGGAATATGTCCAGGAGATTTTGTGTTTATTGATCCAAAGACTACAATTACCCAAAGTGGATTTATTAAATCAAGGTTTATTGATGATAAGGGAAGTGTGTCTTGCTTAATGGGACTTTTAGAATTATTTAATAGAAAGAAAATAACTCCTGAATATACAATTAAAATATTAATATCTACATATGAAGAAGTAGGTCATGGAGCTTCTTACATACCATCTGATATAACAGAAATGATAAGTGTTGATATGGGATGTATAGGTGATGATTTAAGCTGTACAGAATATGATGTATCTATATGTGCAAAGGATTCAGGCGGACCTTATGATTTTAATATGGTAACTGATTTAGTAACACTTGCAAAGGATAATTCGTTAAAATATGCAGTAGATATTTATCCATTTTATGGCTCAGATGTAGGTGCTGCATTAAGAGGAGGAAATGATATTCGTGGAGCACTTATAGGACCAGGAGTATCAGCATCTCATGGAATGGAAAGAACTCACTATAGTGCATTTGAGAATACTATAAAATTATTATATCTTTATTTAACAAAAGAAAATTAATAAGTGTATTGTAGAATATATTAGAACTAAATAAAACTTTTTATCTGGTAGATATAATCTTTCGTTATACATAAAAATACTGTTTCCTTTATTGGCAACAGTATTTTTATTATAAATCATAAAATGAATAGTTTTTTATTTATTTTAACATGAATGCGATTGAGGTGATATTTTTTGAATGTAAAAGAATTAACAACAGCAGCAGTTCTTTCTTCTATTTTTATTATTTCAAGTTTAATTTTTATAGGATTTGGACTTGGATATTTAGGCTATATAGATTTTGTTGTACCCGTTTTTATTGGAATAATTCTTCTCAAATGTAATATAAAATATTCAGTATTGGCAAGTATAACAAGTTTATTATTAACTATATTTCTATTAGGAAATTTATCTGCTGCTGTTATGATGACACAGAGTATGATTCTTGGAATAGTAATTGGAATAGCTATAGAAAAGGGAAGAGGAATATATGATGATATATTTTTTTGTAGTATTATTGCATGTTTAATAATTGTAATTTTTGATATTAATTTTTCATTTTTAACAGGATATAGCCTATTAGAAGAGTGTAGTCAGTATCTTCAATATGTTCCTAGTGATTTGAAATATATAAATTATACTGTATTTTATATTACAATATCAGTTCTTCCAGTAGGTACTGTAATATTGTGTTATCTATTGACTTTAATATTAGGAAAAAAATTAAGAATATTAAATAAAAGTGCACGTATTAAAGCTGGAATTATATTGGGATATAAGAAGTATAGTGGATTAATTGCTTGTTCACGAAGAGTTGTTTATTTAAATATATTCTTAGTTATATTTTTTGTTATTTTAAACAAGGTTGCTTTTGTGCAAAATCACATGTATTTAAAGATAATATGTAATTGTGAATTGTATATAATCATATTTTTTGTATTACAAGATTCTTTTATGATAATAAATAAATATATATTTTTTAAAACAAAATCACCCCTTAAAGTTTGGATTTTATATATAGTTATATTATGGATGCTATTAATATATTTTAAGATTACATCAGTTTTAGTTGTAGGAATGAGTCTGTTATTAGAGAATAAATATAAAATTAAAACTAGAGAAGAAAATATATTAAGTAAAGTAGCTGATAATTTTTTGTAGAATAGTTGTTATATTGGATTAAAATAAACAGGTGTATATTCTTAAAAATATATGCCTGTTTATTTTTGGCTATTTTAATTACTAAGTTATAAATAGCATGTTTATTTGTATTATTATATTTAAAAATTAATAAAGGGAGTGGCTTAATAATTTTTCTAATGATTCAGATTGAAGTGTTTCAAAGGGCATTTTACTAAATATAAACGAACTTTTGCCAGCAACATCTGAATCAAGTAAATGGCTGAAATACTTAGCATCATTAAATAAATCTATAAAGAAATAAGGCTTAGTATTTCTAAAAGTATTAATTTTTTCATTTAGAGCATTTCGTTCTTTGCTTGTAAGGTTAGAATTTAATGGGGCATTTGAACAAAAAGAGTTAGAATATATACTAAATTTTGAACCATTAAAAATTAATGAATCTACAAATTCATCTGATATAACTGTTGATAGATTATTAGAATTTACAGCGGTTAAAGTTCCAAAAGGAATTCCTTTTGATTTTAAGAGATGCATTCCAGTTATAATTTTATTGTAAGTTCCATTTCCATAGTTAGAATCTACATTTAGTTCATTATTTCCTAGTGAAATTATTGGAACTACATTTCCACTTTTAAGTAATCTTGTTGAATTTTTTTCGGTAAATAGTGTTCCATTTGTTACAGGGACAAATATAATATTTTTATTGTTTTCAAATATATCTAGCATGAAATCTAGTAAGAAGGGTTCACCACCAATTAAAATTACAGAATTAATTTCTAATTTGTGAATATTTTTTATAACTTTATCAAAATCATTATAAGTTAATGGGTTATTTTTGTTATTACATATATTACAATTTAAGCAGCTTAAATTGCATGTATTATTAGAATTTAATATAGCAGATACAGGAAGGTATTTTACATCATTATCTGATGAAGAAGCATTTTTGTTCATTAAATTCATAAAAATAGTCCTTTTGATTTGGGGATTTATGCCCATTAGTGAATTATCCACATATGTTTTAACTGATGGTATCTGCTCATAATACTTTTCAAAATCAGCTAGTATTTTCTGTGTAGTAGAATCTTTAGCAAGAGTTTTTGAAAGCTTAAAAATTTTTGGGATATTTTTTTCAGGGTTATTTTCTAGAAGAGTACATATTGAATTTATCAAAGCTTTTTTTGCTCTATTCTCAAATGACATCTTTAATTTCATATTTAACACCACCTTAAATAAATATTATTAAAATAGAAAACTAATATATATCTATGTAAATATATGGTGATTAATTCGAGATATATTGGATAAAGAAAAATACTTTCTTTTAAGCATCAATCATATAAATATAAAAAGAATAGTATAAATAAAAGTACCATAATAAAAAGAAAGGAGCATTTTATGAAAGCTGTTGTTGATATTTTTTCGGGATTTTTAGGTGCTGGAAAAACAATGCTTATAAAAAAATTGCTTAGGGAAAATGCATATAGTAAAAATACCGTTATTATTGAAAATGAATTTGGAGAAGTAGGAATTGATGGTGAGATATTAAAAGAAGCAAATATAAATATTAAGGAAATAAACTCAGGTTGTATATGCTGTCAGGTTTCAGGTAACTTTGGAGATGCAGTTATGGAAGTAATAAAGAAATATGAACCTGAAAATATAATAATAGAGCCATCTGGTGTGGCTAAGTTAAGTGAGATATTAAGGATATTAGAAGGAATAAAATTTCAGCATATGCTTGAAATACGAAATATATTTACTTTAATAGATATACAAAACTATGATATGTATTTAGAAAATTTTAAAGAATTTTATGAAAATCAGATAAAAAATGCAAATAAAATAGTAATAAGCAGAACACAGTATTGTGATAAAAAGAAAATTAATGGGACAGTTGAGTCATTAAGAAATATAAATAAGAAATCAGAAATAATATATAAGCCATGGGATCAATTAAATTATAAGAATTTTTTTGGAAGTAATAGTGTAAAGGTAAATAAAAAGAATATTAGCTTTGGCAAATTTGGAAGTATGATCAATAAAACTGCACATCTTAAAAAAGAAGTAAATCATTATGCAGATGACATATTTGAAAGTTATCCAATAGATTTGGTAAAAGATCTGAAATTAGAAGAATTAAAAAAGAAGTTTGTTTATATATCCGATGAAAAGAAATATGGGAATATAATACGTGTAAAGGGTGTTATGAAGGATCCAAGTGGAGTGTATTTTCAATTTGACTATGTTCCCAATGAATTTAAAGCAAGAGAAATTAAATGGTCTAATAAGAAGGTTGTATCCATAATAGGAAGTAATTTAAATAGAAGAGAATTAGAAAAATTATTTTTATAAGTGATATTTTTAGTCTTTGATGGGGGGCATTGCATGAAGATTGATATTGAAATAGTAACAGGATTTTTAGGGGCAGGCAAAACATCATTTATTAATTCATTGCTAAGGGAGAGCCAGGTTGAAGGTGAAAAGATAATAGTATTTCAACTTGAGAGTGGAAAGATACAATTATGTGAAAGTAATGATAAAAATTACCCTGTTAAATGCTTAAGGCTTAAAAATATTGAAGATTTGAAACGTGATATTTTGAATGAAATATCGTGTTATAAGCCTAATCGAATAATTATAGAATATAATGGAACTTTTTATATGGATGAACTCATCAAAATATTAAAAGATAAAAAGTATCGAGAATTTGTTAGAATATCTACTATATTTTTTGTTGCAGATGGAAAAAGCTTAAATGAATATATAAATAATATAGGAAATTTTATAATTCCATTTATAAGAAGTGCTGATATGATTATTGTTAATAATACTGAATGTTGTAATGAAAAAATTATAGAAGAAGAAGTAAAGAGAATAAAAAGCATGAATCCTAAGGCATTTATATTAAAGGTAAATAACAAATACACATTAAACTCGAAATTAAAAGAAGCAAGAGTATTAGATAATGGATATTTAAAAAAACTTAAGGTAAGAATGATGAATTCTAAAAAAATATAAGAAAAGAGGGGAAACATATGAGGGGTAGTAGTGCTATTTTTACAACTTTAGCATTGGGAATTGTTGCTTATTTAATGTATGTTTGTAATACTATGGGACTAGATATGGTTGTAAAGGAAGTCGGTGACTTTTCAATAATATTTTCTAGCATTATTCTTGATTCTATTCCTTTTATAATTATAGGTTCCATAGTATCTGCTGTAATACAGTTATTCATTTCAGAAGAACTTATTGAAAAAATAATACCTAAGAATAGTGTAGTTGGATATATTGGTGCGGCACTTATAGGTATTATTTTTCCAGTATGTGAATGTGCAATAGTTCCTATAACAAGAAGACTTATAAAGAAGGGGGTTCCTGTAGGTTTAGGCATAACTTTTATGCTCAGTGTACCAATAGTTAATCCCGTAGTAATAATGTCAACATATTATGCTTTTTATGATAAACAGTCTATGGTTTTGATAAGAACAATAGGTGGATTTGCATGTGCAATAATAATAGGTATTATTGTAAATGCAATTCAAGGAAATGAAGAATGTTTAGCAAAGGGTTTTCTTGGTGATGATAACTATTGTTCATGTGGATGCAATTCTATAGTAGATAGTGATAATAAGTTTATTGCTTTGATTGAAAATACAAATAGAGAATTTATGGATATAACAAGATATTTGATTTTAGGTGCGGCACTTTCAAGTATGTTTCAAATTGCAGAATCAAAAATAGCATTTACATTTATAACTGAAAATAAGGTACTTGCCATAGTATTTATGATGTTCTTAGGGGTTGCATTATCTTTATGCTCTGAAGCAGATGCTTTTGTTGGGAAAAGCTTTCTTGAAACATATTCATTCAGTGGAGTAGTAGGATTTTTATTAATTGGCCCTATGCTTGATTTAAAGAATTTAATTATGCTTACTGGTGCTTTTAAAAAGGAATTTATATCTAAACTCAGCTTTGTAACATTGGGAGTAGTATTTATTGTTTCATGTATGTTTATGATATGTGGAGTATAAATATAATATCTTAAAGGTCAAATTGATAAGGAAGGTGAGTTTAAAAAGTGAGAAAATTTAATTTAGAGGAATTTATATGGTTTCTTGTTTTAGTATGCCTAGATATTGGGATAATTTATTTGATTAAGACTGATAAGATAAGTTTCTATATAGGCAGTAAGATGATTAAATATATGTACATGACAATTTTTTTATTATTTATATTAAGTATATTTCAAATACCAAATATTTTTACTCCAAAGGGAAATGGAAGTGTTTTTAATAAAGTTTTGCCTATAATTCTAGCTTTAATAATAGGTGTTATATCAGTTAAAGCTCAGCAGTCATTCAGACATAATGAACTTTATGATAATATTATAAATAATTTTGAAGAGAGTCATGAACATGAATTTCAGTTAAGTAAAAAAGAAATTAGTGAGTATATTGAAGGTGGAAATATAGTCATAACTGATGATAATTTAGAAATACTTATAGATATGAGAAAGAATTTAGATAATTATATAGGCAAAAATATGGAATTCAAAGGATTTGTATGTAGAGATAGTCTTTTAGGTGAGAATATGTTTATGGTAGGACGTGTACAGACAACTTGTTGTGCAGCAGATTCTAGAGTTATGGGGATACTTGCAGAATATAAAAACTCCAAAGTACTTAATGAAAATGATTGGGTAAATATAAAGGGCAGCATAAGTTATACAATAGTAAATGATGATGATGGAGTAAGTCATAGAGTTCCTATAGTACAAATAGCCAGCTTAGAAAAATTAGAGAATAAAGATAGAAAATGACTAGCTATGGATGAGTAGTAATACTATTCTTCCATGGCTATTTTTTAGATTATCTAGGGAATCATATGCTAATAATTAATAATTATTTGGAGAAGATATTTTTATAATATAAAAATCTAAATATGAATTTCTAAAGGAGGAATTATAAATGAATTTTCCAATATCATTTCCAGAACAAATGCAGAATGTACAGCCAGGTATGGAATATGAAATGAATCCAAGACCAATATTTAATGATCCTATATACAATAAAAAAGGAGATATGTTAAAAGATAAGGTCGCAGTAATTACAGGGGGAGATAGTGGAATAGGAAGAGCTGTATCTGTGGCTTATGCAAATCAAGGAGCAGATATAATAATTATTTATTATAATGAACATAAGGATGCAGAAGAAACAAAAAAAATAGTTGATGAAACAGGCAGAAAGTGTACTTTAATATATGGGGATATAAGTGATGAAGAGTTCTGTAAGTCTGCAATAGAAAAAGTAATAAGTGAATATGGAAAAATAGATATACTTGTTAACAATGCCGCAGTACAGTATGAATGTACCGATATAAAACAACTTAAAAGTGAACAGTTTGATAAGACTTTTAAAATAAATGTTTATGGGGCTTTTTATATGACTAAAGCTGCAATGAATTATCTAAAAAGAGGGGGATGCATTATAAATACAACATCAATAGTTGCATTTAAGGGGAACGAAACATTAATAGATTACTCTATGACTAAAGGGGCACTTGAAGTATTTACAAGATCTCTTTCTATGGCTTTATGTAAGGGGAAAACAGGAATAAGAGTAAATGCTGTTGCACCAGGGCCAATATGGACTCCACTTATAGTATCAAGCTTTGATAAAACTAAAGTAAGTAAATTTGGAAGTGATACTCCAATGGGAAGAGCTGGCCAGCCAGTTGAATGTGCAGGAGCGTATGTATTCTTGGCAAGTGATAATGCAAGTTTTATAAGTGGCCAGACTATACATGTGAATGGAGGACATATAGTTAATTCATAAAGTGACATTTAAGAAGATTAGTTATTTAAATTTTATAAAATTATTATTAATACATAAAAAGAATTAATTTACTAGTAAGAATTCATATACACATTATTATTTCAGTGTGGTAAAATAAATAAAAGAAGCTTCTTCTTTTTATATTATTTATATAATGCTACGATGAATATCATAGCAGCTGAAGAGGGTGGTATTATGAAAAAAAGGAAAGTATTAATTTTAATCTCAAGTTTAAGTTTATTATTAATTTCTAATTTATTTATTGAAAAATCCTCATTTAATTTGGTCAATGCATATGCTGATACTATAAGTATTAATGAACAAGAAGAACCAAATAATCAAGCTGTGTTAACAAATTCAAGTGAAAATTCAGAAGAGGTTATTGGAAGAAAGTTATTTGAAGAATATATAAATAAAAATAGAATTGCAATAGCTGGAATGGATTTAAATGACAATTTGAACAATAAAGAAGTAGAAACCTTTGCTGAATACAAAATAAATAATATAAAAATTATGGAAATTAAAGAAAATAGATTTATTGCAAAAATATCATATGATATACAATTTACAGATGAAAGTAATAAATGGATAGCAGGTAATGGAAAAATAAGTGATAATAATTGGATTAGAAATAAAAGTAATTATGTTGAAATAATAAAGGAAAATAATATATATAAAATTGATAAAATTTACACATAATATTAATTATTAGGCAGGAAGAAGTCTTCCTGCCTTTTTATATAGGCACCTAATGTTGGAGCAGCTTTCATAGTAATATATAATAAAACTATAATAAGTTATAATATATTGTTGTATAAAGAAAGTTAATGGAGGACAGAATAATGGGAGACAAGTATAAAGGTTATGTTATTTACACAGATTTAGATGGTACACTTTTAAATGATAAAAAAGAAGTATCACCTCAAAATAGAGAAGCAATAGAACGTTTTATAGAAGGTGGAGGAAAGTTTGCTATTGCGACAGGAAGAGCTTTTGAATCAATAGAAAAATATATTTATGGATTAAAAATGGAGTTGCCATCAATAGTATATAATGGTGGAATGATTTATGATTGTATAGATGGAAAAATAATAATAGAACATACTCTTGAAGATCATAAAAAACAAGTTATATGCAAGCTGACTGAAGATTATAGTAATCTTGGAATTGAAGTTTATTGTGGAAAAGATATTTATGTTTTTAATGATAATGGTATGTCAGAAAGACAAGCAACAAGCTTTTTAAATATAATTTATGATATGCCTGAAAATTTATTTGAATTAAGATGGAATAAAGTACTCCTTGTTGGGGAAATAGAATTTATGGATAAACTTCAGTTAATATTTAAAGATAAATATAATGTAGAGGTCACTAGAAGTGGAGATAGATTTTTAGAAATTTTACCTGATAACATATCAAAAGGACAGGCGTTAAGAGAGATAATTAACTTATATAAATTGGATAAAAAGAAAGTTATAGCAGCTGGTGACAATATAAATGATGCTGAAATGTTACAGGAATGTGGAATATCATTTTGCCCAGACAATGCATCAGAGAAAGTAAAAAAGTATGCCGATTATATTACTGTAAATAATAATATTGGTGTTATTAAAGAAGTAGTTGATTTCTTAGATAAAAGATAATTAAATTAGTACATAAAAAACATCCCAATTAAGGGATGTCTTTTTTATACATTAAAAGAATTTAGACTTTCCTTCTCTGTTTCCGTAAGAGTTAATTTTCTTTTTAGGCTTTTTTGAATTTGAATATGATTTTTCACTAGATTTATCTTCTATTTTTCCACCAAAAACTCTCTTGTTTTCAAATTTAATTTTAAATTCTTTTTCATACTTTTTAATTATATTAAGTTGCTTTTCTGTAGCAATAGCTATAGAAACTCCACTATTATTTCCTCTTGCAGTTCTTCCTGCTCTGTGAAGATATTCATTTAATTTTAATGGGAGATCAAGATGGAATACATGAGTAACTCCTTCAACATCCAATCCTCTTGCAGTTACATCTGAAGAAACTAATATTTTAATATCACCTTTTCTAAAGCTTTCAATAGCAAGTTTTCTATCTTCTTTAGAAATATGACCGCTCATAGCAAAACAATCTTTACTATGGAAGTTTAATTTTGCAGTAGTCATCTCAATATCTTCATTACTATTAACAAATACAATTGCCTTTTCAGGTTTCTCTGCAACAATTATTTTTCTTAAGGTTTCAAATTTATCTCTTCTGTCGCATACAAAAAGCATATGTTTAATATTTGGATTTATTTCAGGTTTTTCTTCTGATTTTATTATGACAGGTTCTTTCATTAATCTTTCAGCTGTAAGTAATGTTTCTGGCTTTATTGAAGCTGAAAATACCATAAGCTGACGATCTCTCATAGTAGTTTTTATAATATCTTTTGTTATTTGAGATCTCTTTGGATCAAGTAAATTATCACCTTCATCAATAACAATTGTCTTAATTGTATGGGCAGTAATCTTTTTCTTTCTAATTAAATCTAAAATTCTACCTGTTGAACCTACAATTATATGAGGTTTTATTTCTTTAAGTTTTTTAATTTGATTATTGATATTTACATCTCCAATTACTGAAAGTGAAGTTACAGGAGTACTTGAATTCTTTGCTAAAAGCTTAATTTGTGCTTCAATTTGAAGTGCAAGTTCGTGAGTAGGTGCTAAGATAATAGCCTGCATTTCTCTTTTTGATGTATCTATTTTGTGGAATATAGGTAGTAAATAAGCTAATGTTTTACCACTTCCAGTAAAAGCTTCACCTATTATATCTTTATTTTCAAGGGCTGGACCTATTGCAGCAGCTTGAATTGCTGTGGGTCTTGTTATTCCTTGTTTCTTTAATCCCTCTATTATATTTGAATCTAAGTTTAAATCATTAAAAGTAGTCATAATATCTCCTTTGTATCTTATACTAAATTAGTAATCTACAATTAAAATTATCAAAAGACAACATTAATTGTCAATTAATTATATATTTAATATTTAATTTTTGCTAGAAGAATATAAGTACGAATGAAAAAGTGATACTTATTATTTTATTAAACTATAATTATATATGCATTTTTTTGATATATTAATTATATTGGATTGGAAGGAGAGAAATATTAATGAAATATTATTATACATATTCAACTATTCTTGGTGATATAGAAATTGCCGAGGAAGATGGATATATAACTAAATTATATATAAGAGATAATATAGAAGATGATTATATAAAGAAAGAAACAGAATTAATATATGAGGCATTTAAACAACTAGATGAATATCTTAAAGGAGAAAGAAGAGAATTTGAACTGCCTTTAAAGGCTGAGGGAACTCAGTTTCAAATGAGTGTATGGGATGCTCTGACTAAAATTCCTTATGGAGAAACAAGAAGTTATAAGGATATAGCAGTAGCTATAAATAATGAAAAAGCTGTAAGAGCAGTTGGAAATGCGAATAATAAAAATCCTATATCAATATTTATACCATGTCATAGAGTAATTGGAACTAATGGTAAGCTTGTAGGATATGGAGGTGGACTTGATATTAAAGAGAAATTATTAAATATAGAGAAAAGTAAATAATTATTAAGAAAATCTTCAATGTATATCTAAGTTTTTTTAAGTGTTAATTTACATAATTATAATAAAATTTTAATCTTTTATTAATTTCTTGTTAACCAAATATACAGATATTTAGAGTAAGATGTAGCTATAGAAGAAAGGAAGAGTTGCAGATTCATATAATTAAGTCTATATAATGAAATATGGGTGTTATTTATATGTAAATAATATTGAATTTGTTTAGAAGCAAGGAGAATTACCATGGATATACAAAGCAAAGAACTAAAGATTGAAAGTACAATTAGTCTAGAAGAAATGGAAATATTAAATGATGCACTTAAAGGTGTAATAGGATGGAAGTTTTATCCGATTGCGGTTATTACAAATGGAGATAAGGAGTACCATTTTATTTGTAAAAGGCATCCAATTATGAGTAGATTGGAGATAACTGTAACAGAAATTTATGTTAAGATACAACAAAATGAACCTCAAATATTGGCTATTGAAGAGATAAAATAAGATTATGTACATAGAAGTTATTATACTTTTTTGTCAGTATAAATATGAACTATATTGTTGAAAGGGAGTTTATGTTTATGCTGACTTTTTATTTTATTATTAAAAACAATACATATTACTCTTCAAACAGGTAAAAAATAAATAAAATATAATTTTGGAGGGTAATATTAAAGCCATAGAATTTATTGCAATAATCTAAGAAGAATCTTTATGATAGACTGATAAAATGTCATTGAGGTTCTTTTTGTTTTTTAAATATATAATAATTGGTATATATGAGTTTATGGTGATATAATAAATAGAATTTGGGTGAATTAAAGTAAAAAGTCAGGAGATATATAACATAGATGAAAAATGAATTTAGTAAATTTAAATTAAGTGATGAAATAATGAGAGCTATAGAAGGGTTAGGATATAAAAAACCATCTGAAGTACAGGGACGAGTAATTCCTGAAATAATGCTAAATAAAGATTTATTAGTTAAATCACAGACTGGAAGTGGTAAGACAGCGGCTTTTGCTATACCTTTATGTGAAAAGATAGATTGGGAAGAAAATAAGCCACAAGTTTTAGTGCTAAGTCCAACAAGAGAACTTGCAGTTCAAGTAAGTGATGATTTTATTAATATAGGAAGATTTAAGAGAATAAAATGTGTACCTGTATTTGGTAAGCAGCCTATAAGTGAGCAGGCTAGAGCTCTTAAACAAAAGACTCATGTGGTTGTAGGAACTCCAGGAAGAATATTAGATCATATAGATAGAGGAAGTCTTGATGTTTCAAAAATTAAGTATTTTGTAATTGATGAAGCAGATGAAATGCTTAATATGGGATTTATTAGACAGGTAGAAGGAATAATAAGAAGAATTCCAAAGAAAAAGGTTACTATGCTTTTTTCTGCAACAATTCCTCAAGAAATTAAAGAACTTTGTGAAAAGTATATGGATAGACCAGTTGATATTTCAATTAAGAACCAGAAACTTATTACAGATAATATAGAGCATAATCTGTATTATGTAAATTATGATAGTAGACTTGACTTTTTAAATAATATATTAATATGTGAAAAGCCAGAAACAGCTGTTATTTTTGGAAGAACTAAAGATAGTGTTGATAATATATTTGAATTTTTGAAATCAAAGTCATATTCTGCAGGGAAAATTCATGGCGGACTATTACAAAAAGAAAGACTTGAGGTAATGGATAGATTCAAAAAAGGTGAATTTAGAATACTTGTTGCTACTGATATTGCAGCTAGAGGTATAGATATAGAAAATATAACTCATGTAATAAATTTTGAACTTCCAGTTGAAAAAGAAGCATATGTTCATAGAATAGGTAGAAGTGGAAGAGCTGGTGCAAAAGGAAAAGCTATTTCCATATGTACAAGAAAAGGAGATAGATATTTAGATGAAATTCAAAAATATATAGGTTTTGAGCTTCCTGTAAAAGAAAATCCTTCAAATGAAACAATAAAAGAAAATTTCAAAATTGGAACAGAAATTTTAAAATCAGCACCTAAGAAAAAGAAAGAAAAATCTAAAAATATAAATGCTGATATAACAAAGATTTATTTAAATGGTGGAAAGAAAAAGAAAATAAGACCAGGAGATATTGTTGGAGCAATAACAAAAGTTAATGGTGTTTCAGGAACAGATATCGGTATCATTGATGTTCAAGATAATGGATCATATGTAGAAATACTTAATGGAAAAGGAATGTTTGTATTAAAAGCATTAAGAGATATGACCATAAAGGGAAAGAAGCTTAAAGCTGAAAGAGCTAGGAAGTAATATTCTTTAGGAATTTGTTATATAATTTGTTTTGATATATAATAAACCATAGATTAATAATTAAGCTATAATATATTATTGCTATATTTTAAGTGACATTTATATTGATTAGCTTTGGAAAAATTATAATTGTTGAAATTTAATTATTATATAGTAAATAAAATTTAGAGAAAATAAAGAGGTGCAAAAGTAAAATGGCAGATGATAGAAATGCGAAATGCTGGTGTGGTAGTGGTAAAAAATATAAGAAATGCCACTTAGAATTTGATGAAAAAATAGAAAGTTACAGATTAAAGGGATACGAAGTTCCAGATAGAAGTTTAATTAAAACACCTGAAGAAATAGAAGGAATAAAAAAGAGTGCAGCAATAAATAACGGTGTATTAGATTTAGTAGCAAGCAAAATTAAAGCAGGAATGAGTACAGCAGATATTGATAAGCTTGTTTATGATTATACTACTGAACATGGTGCAATTCCAGCACCATTAAATTTTGAAGGATTTCCAAAGAGCGTATGTACATCAATAAATAATGAAGTATGTCACGGTATTCCAGATGAAAATGTAATATTAAAAGATGGAGATATAATAAATGTTGATGTATCTACTATATTAGATGGATATTATTCAGATGCTTCAAGAATGTTTATGATTGGAGAAGTATCTGAAGAAGCTAAAAAACTTGTTGAAGTATCTAGAGAATGTATGCTTGCTGGTATAAAAGCAATTAAACCATGGGGATTCTTAGGTGATATAGGAGCTGCATGTCAAAAGGTTGCTCATGATAACGGATATTCTATAGTAAGATTATTAGGTGGTCATGGAGTAGGAAATGAATTCCACGAAGAACCATTTGTGCCTCATATAGGTGAAGCAGGTACAGGAATGTTATTAGTACCAGGTATGGTATTAACAGTTGAACCAATGGTTAATGAAGGTACATATGATGTATATCAAGATGCTGATAATGGATGGACTATTTATACAGAAGATGATAAGTTATCAGCACAATGGGAACATACAGTTTTAATAACTGAAGATGGAGTTGAAGTATTAGCTTACTAAAATAAGTGACTATTTAGTTAAGACTATATTGAATAAGTTAATATAAGGATAAAAAGCTGTTCTAAAAATTTAGAGCGGCTTTTATTTATGATGTTTTAGGTTTTGGCAATAATACAGTTTTATTTGTGCCATACATGCTAATAAAATATAATAAAATTTGTTGAAGAATGTGAATAAAAAATAAATATATGTTAATAATCAAAATAAAACATATGTTCGTTTTATTTCGTTATTGTAAAGGAGAATAAAAAGGTATGAGTGAAACTTCATTAGGGATTTTAGAAAAGTATTATGGATATAAGAGTTTTAGAAGAGGTCAGGAAAAGATTATAGATACAATAGTAGAAGGAAGAGATGTGCTTGCTATTATGCCTACTGGAGGGGGAAAATCTATATGCTATCAAGTACCTGCTCTTATGTTAGAAGGATTAACTATTGTAATATCTCCTTTAATATCGCTTATGAAAGATCAGGTTGATACATTAAAGGATATGGGAATAAAGGGAGCGTATATAAATAGTAGCCTTACAAGTGAAGAAGAAAATAATATCATAAAAGACCTTGAAATGGGAGATATAAAAATATTATATATTGCACCTGAAAGACTTGAATCAGGATTATTTTTAGATGTCATTTCAAGATGTGATATATCTCAAATTGCCGTAGATGAAGCCCACTGTATATCTCAATGGGGACATGATTTTAGATCTAGCTATAGAAGAATTTCTCAATTTATTAATCTTTTAAAGAAGAGACCAATAGTAACAGCATTTACTGCTACAGCATCTGAAGAAGTTAGAAATGATATTGTTTCTTTATTAAAGTTAAAAGATCCTGAAGTTTTTGTAACTGGATTTAATAGAGAAAATTTAACTATTAATATTGTTAAAGGTGAAAGTAAAAAAGCATATATGCTTAAATACATAGAAGATAATATAGATGTTTCAGGGATTATTTATGCAGCAACAAGGAAAGAAGTAGATAACATTTATGAATTATTATCTTCAAAGGGCTTTAGTGTTACACATTATCATGCAGGTTTATCTGAAGAAAATAGAAGAGAAAATCAGGAAGATTTTATTTATGATAGAGCAAAAATAATGGTTGCGACAAATGCCTTTGGCATGGGGATTGATAAGCCAGATGTAAGGTATATCATTCATTATAATATGCCTAGAAATTTAGAAAGTTACTATCAGGAAATAGGAAGAGCAGGAAGAGATGGTGAAGAAAGTGAATGTATCTTGTTATTTTCACCACAAGATATTCATGTTCAAAAGTATTTAATAGAAAACTCCATAGAAAATCCAATAAGAAAAAATAATCAATACGAAAAACTTCAGCAGATGCAGGATTTTGTATTTAGTAATGAGTGCTATAGAAAATATATATTGAATTATTTTGGAGAAGAATATAATGAAAATTGTAATAAGTGTAGTAATTGTTTGAATGAGGGAGAAATGACAGATAAGACAGTAGATGCACAAAAAGTTCTCTCATGTATCTATAGGATGAAACATAAATTTGGAGCAGGAATGCTTATTGATGTTTTAAGGGGTTCTAAGAATAAAAAAGTGTTGCAGTTTGAATTTGATAAGTTATCAACTTATGGAATAATGAAGGATTATTCAGCAGAAGAACTTAAGAATTTTATAAATACATTAATATCTCAAGGATTTATTACAGTAGTACAAGGAACTTATCCAGTTTTGTCTTTAAATTCTGTATCAAGACAGGTTCTTGTGGGCGAAACAAAAGTAATCCTTAAAGAATTTAAGGTTAATAAAAGGATTAGAGAAGATAATGAATTATTTGAAATACTTAAAGGAATTAGAAGTGAAATTGCCAAAGAACATAATGTTCCACCCTACATTGTATTTGGAGATGTTACTCTTAAAGAAATGTCTGTGAAATATCCAATAAATGAAGATTCAATGAAAAATATTTCTGGTGTTGGTGAAGTCAAGTATAGTAAGTATGGTAAATTATTTGAAGAGGTAATTAAGGAATATGTACAGAAACATAATATTGTTTTAGAAGAAAAATCAGAAGAAAACAATGATGATTCAGAAGAAAATACTCTTATACTTGAAGTATCAACAGATGAAAAATTATATGAAATACTTAAAAATGTAAGAGCAGAAATCGCTAGAGAAGAAAATACAGAATATCCTCAATTTATAATTTCTATGAACAGTCTTAAAGAAATGAGTGGAAGATATCCTACAACTTTAGAAGAATTAAAAGATATTAGTGGAATGGGGCCTAAAAAAATAAGTTCTTATGGAGAAAGATTTATAGAAGCAATAAATAATTATATTTTAGAAAATCATATAGATGTAAACTGGAGTTATAAGAAAAAAAGAAAAGTTATACTTGATGGAGAAACTAGAAATAATGATGAAATAGCTATTGATATGCTTAAGAAAAAAGAAAATATTCATAGTGTAGCTGAAAAGTTAGAAATTTCAGTATCCACAGTATTAGGATATGTTCAGGAATATCTTAAAGAAATTGGAGAAAATCCATTTGATATTAATTTAAGTGAATTCTTTAATGAGGAAGAAGAAAAATTAATAGTAGAAGCTTGTGAAAAATATGGATATGATAAAGTATCTGAATTAAAAAATAAACTTCCTAAATTTACAAAATATGAAGCTATAAGAGCTGTTATATTAAATAAATATTTTATGAAACATTAATAAAAAGTAAAATTATTTACCTGATTTTATATTTTTAATCATTTACTACAGAGTAATAATATATTATTTGAAAAATATATTTAGTAACAGAGATATAATATAATGTTAGGAGCGTAGAAGAGTGAATCCGTATGAGGTATTAGGAATTAATAATAATGCATCACAGGATGAAATAAAAGAAAGATATAAAGCTTTGTTAGAAGAATATACTATGAATCAGGATGAGACAACACAAGAGAAAATCCAGAAACTTAATGATGCATACGATATGCTAGTGAATAGAAATATATATAAAGAAATAAGAGGACTTATTGAAAAAAAGAATTTTGTAGCAGCAGAAGCAAGGCTGAATATTGCGAATGACAGAGAAAATGGATAATGGAATTATCTGCAAGGATTTGTATGTGTACAAAAAGGATGGTTTGAAACTGGACTAAATTATTTACGAAAAGCAGTTGAATTGGATCCTAATAATACTGAATATTTAAGCAGTTTGAATACACTTCAAGCAAGAGTGATTGAATATGCTACAAAATATGCGAATATGAGGAGTGTTCCAAAGCAGGGAGTTGGAAATAACAATAATAATATGAATGCATGTGGAGGAAGTGGTGGAGGTAATGGTGGTATGTGCTGAAACAAATGACTTGATAATATTATAGTTATATGATATTCTATATGAGCAGTTGGTACGTAAAAGTGCTAATTATGGAGCTTAGAGTGTCCTTCGCCGGTCTCTAAGCTCCTTTTTGCAGTTGTGATAAAAATGGGAGGTAAAACTTATGAAATTATCAAAATTAGAAGAGATTGTACTCGGTAGTACATCAACAATAAATGTTAATAGAGCAAAAAAATTATTAAATGATAAAGAGCTTATAAAATTTAACATCCATAAGTCTGAAGGTTACTACAATATATATGGTAATTTTAAAAGTGAAAATAAACTTCAAAGTTATAGTGCTCATTTAAAAATAGATTTAAAAAATGAAGTGATTACATTATCCAAGTGTAATTGTAATACATATAAGGATGGCTCTGTAGGAAACAATCGTTATAAATGTGAACATATTATAGCAACAGGTCTTCAATTCATAAATCAAATTAAAAATAAAATTAGTAATAAGGCTGATGGTAAAGGTACATTAGAGAAAAAAATAATAAACGAAATTTTACAAACAAAAGAATTCTGCAATTATAATAAATTAGAAGATAAAAGAGAAAAATTAGAACTTAGTATTTCGCTAAAAGAAGTAAATGATGAAAAAGAACTTTATTTTGATATATTTTTGTATATTGGAAATTCAAAGATATATCCTGTACTTAATATTTCAGAATTCATAGAAAAAGTGATAAATGATGAAGAATATCATATTGGAAATGGTTTGATTTATAATAAAAATAAGTATTATTTAAGTGATGATGATATGGATTTAATAAGTAGTTTGTATGATTATAATATAATAAGTAGAGATATTCATAATAAAAATAAATTACGACTATCAAGTTCAATGCTTCAAAGAATACTAAATAATATTCCGAATAAAAAGATAAAATTTGTATATAAATATCAAACATATTTAAGTAAGATAAGAAATGAAAATCTACCTTTAACTTTTACTATAAAAAAAGTGAGTAATAAATATATTATAACAACAACTAAAGTATTTCCTATTCCTTTAAATAAAAAGATGAATCTTTGGTTTTATGATAGAGATTTATATATACCAAGTAGTGGACAGATAGAATTATATAGAATTTTTTATTCTGGATTAAAGGAGAAAGGAAGAATAGAGTTAAATTCAGATATTATAAAGGATGATTTAAATAAAATTGTATGGTGTCTTAGCAGGATAGCTAAAAATATGTATTATGATGAAAATATAATAAAAGAGATAAGTAGTGGAGTAAAAGTAAAGTTTGATTTTTACAAAGAAGATGAAAGTTATATTTGTAAAGTTATGATTAATAGTGAATTTGGAGAGTTAGACTATAAAGATGCCTCGAGTATTAATAATGAAATAATATGTCCATCTAAAAAGCTAAGAATAATTGAAAGTGAATTGAATAACTGTAGATTTTATTTTAGAAATGAAAGATTTGAATTTTTGGGGGAAGAAGAAGAATTTTATGAGTTTATAAAATATAAATCTCAATTATTAAAAAAGATTGGTACAGCTGAATTTAGTGATGAGAGTTATAATTTATATTATGGGGAATTAGAAAAGATACATGTTAAGGAAAAGGATAATGGAAAGTATGATTTATCATTTGATCTAAATGGAATTTCTAATAATCAAATTGAAGATGCTTATAATGCTTACAAAGAGAAAAAGCATTATTTTAGACTTAGAAACGGAAAATTTATTGATTTAACAAATGAAGAATTGATAAAAATATTTAGAATTATTGACAACCTTAATTTAAATATAGAAAACTATAGGGATGAATATGAAATAGAGTTAAACAAGTTACTTTATTTAGATGAAAGACTTGAGAATGAGAAGTTATATAATTGTAATACGGACAAAATAAAAAATATTATAGATAAAGTAAAGAATAATAAATTGAGTGCTGATTTTAAAGTGCCAGAAAATTTAAAGGCAAGTCTAAGACCATATCAAAAAGAAGGTTTTGAGTGGTTTATGAATTTGAAGAGGTTTGGATTAGGGGGAATATTGTGTGATGAAATGGGGCTTGGAAAAACAATTCAGACAATATCATTTCTTCTTACTCAGAAAGAAAATACTTCATTGATAATATGTCCAACTTCTTTGATTTACAACTGGGATGAAGAAATTCAAAAATTTGCACCAGATTTAAAGGTTGGAATTCTCCATGGAAGCAATAAGAATAAGAATTTTATACTAAATAATATGGAAGAATATAGTGTTATTTTAACTACTTATGGAACAGTAAGGTCAAATTCAGATATTTATGATAATATTATATTTGAAAATATTATTTTGGATGAAGGACAGAATATTAATAATCATAAATCACAAATAAGCAGTATAGTAAAAAAATTAAATGGCAAAAATAAATTTATTTTAACAGGTACTCCTATAGAGAATAATTTAGATGAGTTATGGTCATTATTTGATTTTATTATGCCGGGTTATTTGTTTTCAAATAAGAAATTTAATGAAAGATTTATAAAGAATGTTGAATCAAAAGAGGAAAATTTAAATGAATTAAAAGTATTAATAGGACCATATATATTGCGAAGAACAAAATCTGATGTTATAACAGAGTTGCCACAAAAAACAGAGAAAATATATATGGTGGAAAATACAATTATGCAACAACGTATATATGAAGGGCTTATAAATGAAATTCAAAATAATATTAAAGATGAGAATTATAGAAGTATAGATTTGTTTGCTTATTTTACTAAGCTTCGTCAGATATGTATTGACCCATCTATAGTAATAGATGATTATAATGGAGGAAGTGGAAAAATAGATTTTGTTAAGAATATGGTAAAAGAAAAAATCAGTAATCATAAAATTCTTATTTTTTCACAATTTACTTCAGCCTTAAAAAAAGTTGCAAAATTACTAGATGAAGAAAAAATCAATTATTTTTATCTTGATGGAAATACAAATGCAAAAACACGTGTAAGCCAGGTAAATGAATTTAACGAAACAAAAGAAAAAAGTGTTTTTTTAATCTCGCTAAAAGCAGGGGGGACAGGACTAAATTTGACAAGTGCTGACATGGTTTTGCATTTAGATCCATGGTGGAATCCATCAGCTGAAGAACAGGCCAATGATAGAGCTCATAGAATAGGCCAGAGAAAAGAAGTTGAAGTGATAAAACTTGTTGCAAAAGGAACAATTGAGGAAAAAATAATATTATTACAAGAAGATAAAAGACATTTAATTAATAGTGTCTTGACAACAGAGTTAAAAGAAAATAATATTATTGATAAATTAAGTAGTGATGAACTATTAAAAATATTAGTCCAATAAATCATTACGTAACTTAGTTATGTAGAGTGAATAGTCATATTAATTAATTCTTGTGATGGATTAGTGAGTAATATTAAATTTTACTTAATAATATAGTATATATTATTGTATAGAAAAAAATATGGTAATATATACTATGTAGGTAATAGAATATTTAGGACAAGTAAATTTGAGAATTTTTTATGGTAAAATGTATTTGGTCAAAAAAGTACCAAAATACATAATTTTTTTGGTATATATTAATGACCAGGAAGGGAGCGGATGTATGCTCAATAATGTTTTAATTGATTTAAATCGTGATGAAGGTACTAGTATTAATGAAATTATAGATAGTCATATGCCTTTTATTATAAAGAGCATTTCAGATGTTACAGGCAGGTATGTTTCATGTGAAAACGATGAAGAATTAAGTGTTGGAATGCTGGCATTTAGTGAAGCTGTCGAAAGATATGATAATGAAAAAGGCCATTTTTTGTCGTATGCTAAATTAGTTATATCCAGCAGGATTAAAAACTATTTAAAAGGTGAGAATAGACATGTACACTCATCACTTGAAGAGTTACTTGATAGTGGAATTGAATTCAAGGACGAATATTTAGAGCAAAAAGAGGACAACAGCATACTGGTTGAACAGATTGAAAAACTAAAAAGTGAAATTGAACTATTTGGTTTTTCATTAGATGATTTAGTGAATGAAGCCCCTAAACAACAGGCTACAAGAGAAAATGCAATTAATTTAGCACAAAAAATTAGTGAAGAGGAAGAATTTGTATCATTTATGTATTTAAAACGAAGACTTCCAATAAAGAAGATTGTTTTGAAGTTTGGAGTTACAGAAAAAGTTGTTAAAAGGAGTAAAAAATTCATTATTTCAGTAGTAATTATAATCAATAAAAATCTTAATGCATTAAAAAACTGGATCAGAAAGTAGGTGATAAAATGAATAAAGGGTTAATAATGGAAGTCAAAGATGACTATGCTATTGTTATGTGTGATGATGGTACTATGGATAGAATTCTTGTTAAACCTGGAATGTCTATAGGGCAGAAGATATTCTACTTTGAAGAAGATATTGTTAAAAGTGCTGAATCGTCTAATAAAAAGCATTTTAATATGAATATATTTATGAAGAGTTTTGGGTCAATAGCAGCACTATTTTTGATTGTATTCACCGTCTTTCAAAATTTGATATTTAGTAAAGCTTATGCAGTCGTTAGTATAGATATAAATCCAAGTATAGAAATTACAGCTGATAATAAGAAAAATATAATTAAAGTAGAAGGCAAAAATTTGGATGGACAAGATGCTGATTTTCAAGAAATTAAAAACTTAAATATAAATGATGGAATAAAAAAAATAAAAGATATTCTAATAGAAAAAGATTATTTAAGTAAGAATAAAGATGTACTTGTAGCAGTAGGTTTCCCAAATAACGATTGTGATACTGAGTATGCAGAAAATATAAAAGGAATAATAGTATCAACTTTTGATAGTCAAAATGTTGCATGCGTAACAGTTGATAAGAAAGAAGATATTAAGGAAGCTAATGAAAAAGGAATAAGTCTTGGAAGATATGAAGCTTATAAAGTAGCAGATGAAGTTACGAAAAAGAATATTAAGAATGCACCTGTAAAAGAACTTACAGCGCAAATTAAAGATCAAGATAATGTTGTATATTGGGATTCAAATAGTGATGAAATTAATAATTTAGAAACTATTCCAAATAAAGAAGAAGATAAATCAGCAGTATCTAAAACAGATGAAAAGAATAATTCATCTGCTATAACTACTGATAATGAAACAAAGGTTAAGGACGAACCTAATAAACATCAAGAATCAAAATTACCATCTGCAAGTATTGATAAGGATTCTGATTCAATAAAAGAAGAAAATAATAATACTTCATCATCATCTTCTAATATGACTCAGGAAATTGAGCTTAAGCCTGAAGCTCCATCAAATAATGCAGACAAAAAAGAAGATGTGGTTATTCCACTACAACCACAACCAGAAGTAAAACCTGAGCCACCACAACCAGAAGTAAAGCCTGAAATAAAACCAGAAACAAAGCCAGATGGTACAGGGACAGGTTCTACAATTGAAATAAAACCAGAAGAAGATGGAAAAGTAACTGGAAATGAAAATGTAATAATAGATATTCCTAAAAAAGAAAAGAGTAAATAATTTTAAAGAGACTATATCAAATTAAAGTTTTTATACAATAGTTTAATATAGTCTTTTTTTATCATAATGAAATTAAAGACTAAGTTAGGAAAATGTAGTATAATATCGGTAAATTATATGAATTGGGGAGATTAATTATGATTACTGAGTATTTAAAAAATAATATTTTGATTTGTGATGGGGCAATGGGAACATATTATTCAGAATTAAGTGGTAATGATATATCTTATTGTGAATTTGCAAATTTAAATAATAGAGACATTATAAAAAAAATACATTGTGAATATATTGAAGCAGGGGCTAAACTTATAAGAACGAATACATTTTCAGCTAATACATATGATCTTGGAATAACAAGAAAAGAGTTGAAAGATATAATTTCTGAAGGTATTAATATAGCAGAAGAAGCAGTAGGTAATAGAAATGTATATATAGGTGCCAGTATAGGGCCTATAAGAAATGAATACATGGAAGAAAATGATGATGAAATACTTGAAGAATATAAATTTATAGTAGATTGTTTTATAGAAAAAGGAATAGATATTTTTATATTTGAAACATTTAGCAGTTATCATCATTTAGATAAAATTAGTGAGTATATTAAGAAAAAAAATAAAAATAACTTTATTTTAACTCAGTTTGCATTTAAGCCAGATGGCTATACAAGAGATGGAGTTGGTGTAGATAATATTTTTGAAAATGTAAAAAATAACAAATATATCGATGCATATGGAATGAATTGTGGATCTGGGTCTGCTCATTTATTGGAATTAGTAAGAAAAATAAAAATATCAAAAGGTGATATAGTTTCTATTCTTCCTAATGCAGGATTTCCTGAAATTATTCATGAGAGAACTGTATATCCTAATAATCCTATATATTTTGCAAGAAGAATTAATGATATAAGGATGCAAGGAGCAGTAATTTTAGGAGGATGTTGTGGAACAAATCCTTTGTATATTAAAGAAATAAAGAAGATATTAGAAAAGAAAGATTTTAAAGAAGTAAAAAAGAATGAAGAAATAAGTAAGAAAATTGATAGTTCTGATAATGTATCAAATACCTTTAAAAATAAACTTAAGAATAATGAATTTGTTATTGCAGTAGAGCTTACAGCTCCTGTTGATACAGATGTTACTAAGTTGATTAATAGTGCAGATATATGTAAAAAAAATAAAATTGATTTGGTTACAGTACCTGATTCACCAATGTCTAGGGTTAGGGCAGACTCAGTGCTTATATCAGCTAAAATAAAAAGGGAAATCGGTATAGAAGCAATGCCTCATGTATGCTGTAGAGATAAAAATACTAATGCAATAAGATCAAGTCTTATAGGAGCACATATTGAAAATATAAGAAATGTGTTGGCTATAACTGGTGACCCAGTATCTGATATAAGTAAAGTTAAAACAAAGAGTGTATTTAATTTAAATTCATTTAAATTAATTAATCTTATAAATACTATGAATACTGATGTTTTTTTTAATAATGGCATGTTAATTGGAGGAGCTTTGAACCCAAATGTTAGAAATAAACATGTTGAATATGAAAGAATGAAGAAAAAAATAGAATGTGGTGCAAGCTTCTTTTTAACTCAACCTATATACGATGAAGAAGCTATGCAGTTTATTAAAGAAATAAAAGAAAAAACAAATACTAAAATATTGGGTGGAATACTTCCAATAGTAAGTTATAGAAATGCAGTATTTTTAAACAATGAGTTGCCTGGAGTAAATGTACCTGAATGTATAGTTAATAAATTTAAAGAAGGCATGCCTAAGGAAGAAGCCCAAAAAGTAGGTATGGAGATAGCTGTAGACATTGGAAGAAAACTTAAAGATATCTGTGATGGCTTATATTTTATAGTACCATTTAATAGAGTTGATATGATAATGGAAATAGTTAAAAATATTAGATGATAATTTCCTAACTTATACTGCAAATATTATATTTGAAAAAATGTTATAAATAGGTTAATATACTAATATATTGAAATAAAAAGGGGGATACAAATGTTAGATAATATAACATTATTAGAAGAAGCACAAAAATGTTTAGGATGCAAAAAACCTAGATGTAGAGAAAATTGTCCTATTGATACAGCAATACCAGAAGTGATTGCTTTATACAAGGAAGGAAGAATTGAGGAAGCAGGAAAGATATTATTTGAAAATAATCCTTTATCAGTTATTTGTTCTTTAGTATGTATACATGAAGATCAATGTAGGGGGAACTGTGTAAAGGGAATAAAAAGTGAGCCAGTTTATTTTCATAAGATTGAACATGAAATTTCATTAAAGTATCTAGAGGAAGCAAAATTTGAATTTGTTCCAAAGGATAAAGATAGAGTTGCCGTTATAGGTGGAGGTCCTGCTGGAATGACAATGGCATTTATTCTTGCTCAAAGAGGTTATAAAGTTACTATATTTGAGGCTCATAGTAAAATTGGTGGTGTACTTAGATACGGAATACCTGAGTATAGATTACCTAAAAAGATAATAGATAAAATTGAAGATAGATTAGTAGAACTTGGTGTAAGAATAAAACCTAATACTCTTATTGGACCTGTAGTTACATTAGATATGCTACTTGAAGACGGATATAAAGCTGCATTTATAGGTACTGGAGTATGGAATCCAAAAACACTTGATATACCTGGAGAAACATTAGGAAATGTTCACTATGCTATAGATTATTTAAAATCGCCTTTAGACTATAGATTAGGAAAGAGAGTTGCAGTAATAGGTGCCGGTAATGTAGCTATGGATGCAGCAAGAAGTGCAAAAAGATATGGTGCAGATGAAGTTATTGTATTCTATAGAAAAGGCTTTGAACAAATGAAAGCTACAAAACAAGAAATAAGTGAAGCAAAGGAAGATGGAGTTAAATTTGATTTATTTAAAGCACCTTTAAAAATCACTGATGAAGGAATAAAATTTGCATTAACTGAGAATATTACAGATGAAAATGGAAGAATTCAAACTAAGATATTAGAAGGTAAAGAAGAGTTCTATGAATGTGATTCTGTAATAATAGCAGTAAGCCAAAATCCTAAATCTAATATAGTTTCTAATACAACTGAACTTGATACTAATAAATGGGGACTTTTAATTACTGATGATAAAGGTAATACAACTAAAAAAGGAACATTTGCATCGGGAGATGTAGTAACTGGAGCTAAAACTGTTGTTGAAGCTGTAGCAAAAGCAAAAATTGTTGCAGATACAATTGATGAGTATTGCACTAACAATTAAGAGTAATTATATAAAGTAACAAAATATATTTTTTGCACAAAATGGTAATAATATGATAAAATATTATAATAAGCCAGAAGGAGTGTGAAAAAATGAGTGTTACTATAAAAGATATTGCAAAGCTTGCAAATGTGTCACATACGACAGTTTCTAGAGCATTAAATAATAGCCCTTATATTAACGAAGATACTAAAAACAAGATTAAAGCATTAGCAAAGGAACTTAATTATGTTCCTAATTATAATGCAAAAAGTTTAGTGCTTTTAAAATCTTACGTTATAGGGCTATTTTTTTCATCTATAAGTGAGGGAACATCTGATACGTTTTTTCACGAAATTGTTAAGGGTATAAATAAGGTTATAGATAAGGAATATAACTTAGTAATAAGAGGTATTGATCAGTATGATGATTCTCATCCTGTTGACAATAAAAATTTTGATGGAATTATTGTTGTAAGTCAGAGAAAAGAGGACGATGAGTTTATAAAGAAAATAATTGAAAAAAATATACCTATAGTTGTTATAAATAGAGTTGTTGATATAGATAATATTGTAAACATAGTAAATGATGATACTAAAGGGGCTTATGATGCAGTAAATTATTTTGTAAGAAATAATCATAAAAATATTGCATATATACAAGGTAATGATGGATTTGAATCAAGTGCTTATAGAAAAAAAGGATATATAAAAGCACTAGAAGATAATAATATTAAGGTTAATGAAGATTATATAATGACTGGTAAATATACACTTGATAGTGGGTATGATAATATGATGAAGCTATTAAGGTTATCTGAAAAACCAACAGCTGTTTTTTGTGCTAATGATGATATTGCAGTGGGGGCAATTAAAGCAGTCAGTGAAAGTGGGTTAAATGTTCCAGAAGATATATCTGTTATTGGATTTGATAATAGTAACTTTTGTAATTATGTTACGCCTACACTTACTAGTGTAAGAAAAGATGCATTTTTAATGAGTGAAATGGGAGGGATTAATTTATTAAATATAATACAGAATAAGCCTGCAAATAATGACCGTGTATATATAGAATCTACACTTGTTATTAGAAAATCAGTCAAGAAATTATAAGAAAATTTTTTGGCTATTATAAATTGTCTATGTTAACTGGAAAAATATTGAAAAAGCAAAAAAGTAATACTATAATATAGTTAGCTAATAGCTAAGCCTAAAGTGTTAACGTGAACAATAAATTAGGTATTTTTGTTCACGTTAACAGAATTTGAGAGGAGTATTGAAATGAAAAAATTTATGGATGAAAATTTTTTGCTGACAAATTCAATTTCAGAAAGATTATATCATGAATATTCAGAAAACATGCCTATAATAGATTATCATTGTCATATTGATCCAAAGGAAATACTTGAGGATAAAAAATTTAAAAATATTACGGAAGTATGGCTTTATGGAGACCATTATAAATGGAGGGCAATGAGAAGTAATGGAATAGATGAGAAGTATATTAAGGGAGAGGCTTCAGATTATGAAAAGTTTATGGCGTGGGCTAAGACCATATCAGTAGATATAGGGAATCCATTATATCATTGGACTCATTTAGAATTAAAAAAGTATTTTGGAATTAATGAAATATTAAATGAAAAAACAGCTCCTAAAATATGGGGAAAAGTAAACAAGATGCTATCAACAGAACAATTTACAGTAAGACAATTAATTAAAAAGTCTAATGTAAAGGTTATCTGTACTACGGATGATCCTATTGATTCATTAGAATATCATATAGCCTTAAAGAAAGATAGAAGTTTTGATGTTAAAGTATTGCCAGCATTTAGACCAGATAAAGCTTTGGGAATAAATAAAGATACATTTAAAGAATGGTTTAGAAGATTAGAGGAAGTTGTAGGAAGTAGAATTAAAACCTTTGATGAATATTTAAGTGCATTAAAATCAAGAGTTGAGTTTTTTCATAGTGTTGGATGTAGAGTTGCAGACAATGGTTTGGATTTTATTCCAAGAGGTGAAGCTGATATTAAAGAGCTAAGAGAAATATTTTCTAAACTACTGGAGTATGGACAAATTTCCTTTGAAGAAGAAAATAAAATGAGAGTTTATCTGTTGAGTTTTTTTAGTAAATTGTATCATAATTTGGGATGGGTGAATCAGTTGCACATAAATTGTATAAGAGATAATAATACTAGAATGTATAAAAAAGTAGGATCAGATACTGGTTTCGATGCTATTAATGATGGAGAGATAGCTATTTCATTATCAAGATTATTAAATGCAATGAATGAAGAAAATTCTTTACCTAAAACTATTATTTATAGCTTAAACCCTAATGATAATGCAGTAATAGGAACATTGATTGGATGCTTTCAGGGAGATGGGATAAGAGGAAAGATTCAGCAAGGATCTGCTTGGTGGTTTAATGATAATAAGTTAGGAATAGAACAGCAGATAAAATCATTAGCTAATCTAGGAATGTTAAGTACATTTGTAGGAATGCTTACGGATTCAAGAAGCTTTTTATCATATACTAGACATGAATATTTTAGAAGAATATTGTGTGATATTATTGGTCAATGGGTATATAATGGTGAATTACCAAATGATATAGATATGTTAGGGAAGATTGTATCTGATATCAGCTATAACAATGCTAAAAATTATTTTGATTTTGGATTGTAAAAAGCTAAGTAATATATCTCATTTTATATTATATAAATTTAAGACTAAGGAAAAAAGTATTGAAATAATTACTTTAAAAAATAAATTAAGTTCTAGATTAATATAAAATTATAGTGGGGTGCAGTATGAAAAGACACGAAATATTAAAAGGAATTATTGATGGTGGAGTAGTGGCTGTAATTAGAAGTGAATCAAAAGAACAGGGATTAAAAATTGTTGATTCAGTAGTAAAAGGCGGAATTAAAGTTCTTGAATTAACAATGACAGTTCCAAATCCTATAGAATTATTGAAAGAAGTTGCAGAACAATATAGAGATACAGATATTATTGTGGGAGCAGGTACTGTTTTAGATTCAGAAACTGCCAGAGCCTGTATTTTGGCAGGAGCTCAATTTATAGTTAGTCCAAGTTTGGATATTGATACATTAAAACTTTGTAATAGATATAAGGTTTGTGTCATGCCAGGAGTTATGACTGTTAAAGATGCAATAACTGCTATGGAGTATGGAGTTGACATTGTAAAAGTATTTCCTGCTGATCTTTATGGTCCTTCAGTTATAAAATCATTTAAAGGGCCTCTTCCACAAGGTGAGTTTATGCCGACTGGGGGAGTTACAGTTGAAAATTTACATGAATGGATTGAAGCAGGGGCTGTAGTTGTTGGCACAGGTGGAAGTTTGACAAAAGGAGCTAAAACTGGAGATTATGAAGCAGTGGAAAAGGAAGCAAAAAGGTTTATGACAGCATATAAAGAAGCTAAAGGTATAAAATGTTTTGAAATATATGAATAGTTATTTAGTAGTAAGAAGGACTTATTAAGATGTATCTTAGTGAGTCCTTCTTGAGTTACAGTATAGTATTAATTTATTTTATTCTTTAAAGATAAGAAATTTATTAATGATACTAAAATAATAATTAAATATCCTATTATAGAGAGGAAATCAGGATATTCATTGAAAATTAATATGCCATATATTGCTGAGGCTAGAAGGCCAGTATAGTCATACATTGCTATATTTGATGCAGGAGCATTTTTGTAGGCTAAAGTCAGAAATATCTGTCCAAAAGATATGCATAAACCTCCAAGAATCATATATACAATATTTGAAGTATGCAAAAGGATATCTTTCTCATTAATAATAAAAGGAATGCTGCTTATTATAGAAATAAAAATGTTATAAAAAATGATTGTAAAATTACTTTCAGCATCTCCAATTTTTCTTATCATTGTAAACGCAATACCTGCAAAAGTAGCACCTAAAAGTCCTATTAAAGCAGGAAAAATTTTTATAGATAAATTAGGTTTGATTACAAATAGTACACCTACAAAAGTGATTAATAGAAATATAATCTGCTTTTTTTCTACTGTATCTTTTAAGATGATAAATCCAAATATTGTTGCAAAAAAAGGACCAAGTTTAGATAAGAGAGTAGAATCAGATAAAATCAAATTGTCCAAAGTATAAAAAAGACTAAAAGCTGAAAGTGTACCACATATGCCTCTTGTTAAAAGATATTTAAAGTTTTCCTTTTTACCAATGAAAGAAATTTTATTTTTTATAATCACTGTGGAAATAATAATAAAGGCAGTAACATTGGATATAAAAGCTTTCATGTATAATTATATCTCGTTGGATAGCTTTCCAAATAAATTAAGAGTAGTAAATAAGATTGAAGCTATTATCATATAGATTATAGCTTTTAATCTTTTGCTCATAATCATATATTTTCCTCCAGTTTAGTTATAGTTGATAAAATTAGAATTTACATTAAAAAGATTTTTATACAGTGTATTAAGAAATTAAAATTAAAAAAATGTAAATAAATATATAAAAATATGAATTTCCAAACAAAAAAGTGTACAGTTGCTTAGTATTTACAGGTTAATATATAATTAATTTTATAAGTTTATATTTGATAATCAAATGAGAGTAAATATCTGAGAAAGAGGAGATTTTATGAAAAAGCCAATAAAAAGATTAGCAGTAATCCATGATTTGTGTGGAGTTGGAAAAGCTGCACTTACAAATATTATTCCGATTTTATCAGTAATGGAAATAGAACCATGCCCTATACCAACTGTAATACTTTCTACCCATACTGGAGGATTTGGGAAGCCTGTTATGGTGAAATTGGAGGATTATATAAGTGAAACTACTGATCATTACAGAGAATTAGGAATGAATTTTGAAGGGATTTTTGTAGGATATCTAGGAAGTATAAAAAATATAGATGAGTGCTTAAAACTATTAAAAAACTATAAAAATAGTAATTCACTCACATTAGTTGATCCCATTTTTGGAGATAACGGATGCTTGTATAGTAATTTTACAAAAGCTTATGTTGAAAGGATCAAAGAGCTTATTAAATTTGCGGATATAATAACTCCTAATTACACAGAAGCTTGTATTTTATGTGATATGCCTATATTAGAAAATTGTGATGAAAAGAATGTAGAGAATTTGTTTTACAAGTTAGGAGAGCTTGGAGCTAAAGATATTGTAATAACAAGTATTCCTTTAAGAGATAATATATTAGGAACAGGAATTTATAATCAAAAAAATAATTCAATAAAAATCATAAATAGCCAAAAACAAGAAAAAAGCTATCCTGGCACTGGAGATATTTTCACATCTGTTCTATTAGGGTTTATATTAAATGGAATGGAAATAGAAGAAAGTGCCTTGAAAGCATGTGAATTTGTAGAAAAGTGTATGAGAGTAAGTAGTTTGTATGATTATCCTGCTAAAGAAGGTGTTCTATTAGAAAAATGCCTAAAATATTTGTATTAGTTAAAAAATAAAATATATTATATATTTTTACCTGTTGTTTAATTGTTTTTATGTATATAAAAGTATTTTGTATTAACGATAATTATAATATTATTTAAAAAAATAAAAAATGATTTTTTTTGAACGAAAATGATTGATTCTTAAAGGATAATGATTTATTATTATATCAGAGGAGTGGTGATAATGTTTACAGAGGAGAGATTTAATATCATTCTTCAAGAATTAAAAACTAAAGGGATTGTTTCTGTTACAGAATTAGTGAAACTTTTAGATGCATCAGAATCTACTGTAAGAAGAGATTTAAATGCACTTCATAATGATGGTTTGCTAAAAAAAATTCATGGAGGAGCAATTTCAATAGGAGATAATGCTTCAAAGCATGATTATAAAGTAAATGTGAGAAAGAATCTCAATATTGAAGAGAAAAAAAGTATTGCTAAAAAGGCTGCATCTCTAATACATGAAAACGAAATTGTATATTTAGATGCTGGTACTACGACAGAATTTATGATTAATTATATTGAAGTAAAAAATATATTAGTTGTTACAAATGGAATAGTGCATGCAAAAAAACTTTTAGAAAAAGGAATAAAAACATTTATTTTGGGTGGAGAAGTAAAAGCAGTCACGGAAGCTATTGTTGGAAACAATGCTGTAGAGGATTTGAAAAAGTATAATTTTTCAAAAGGGTTCTTTGGAACAAATGGAGTTAGTAATAAAAGTGGATATACAACTCCAGATGTTGATGAGGCAATGGTTAAATGTGAGGCTATAAAAAGATGTAGTGAATCCTATGTACTTGCAGATGAATCAAAATTAGAACAAATAAGTTTTATAACATTTGGAAGCATAAGTGATTCAGCATTAATAACAAATAAATCTGATCAAAATGATTATAATTATGATACTAAAGTAATAGGAGTGGAAGAAAATGATTAATACTATAACTTTAAATCCTTCTTTAGATTATGTAGTTAAAGTAGATAATTTTAAAGCAGATGAATTAAATAGAAGTAATGAGGAAATGATTTATGCTGGAGGAAAAGGTATAAATGTTTCAATAGTGCTTAAAAATTTAGGTGTTGATAATACAGCACTAGGATACATAGCAGGTTTTACTGGAGATGAAATATTAAGACAAGTTAAAGAGCATAATGTTAATTGTGATTTTGTTAAATTAAAAGATGGAATGTCTAGAATTAATGTGAAACTTAAGAGTAATGGTGAAACAGAAATTAATGGTTCTGGTCCAGATATTACAGAAAATGACTTAAAGGCTCTTTATGAAAAAGTAAGTAAGCTTGGTAAAGGTGATTTCTTAATTCTTTCAGGAAGTATTCCAAAGAGTGTACCTGATGATATTTATGAAAGAATAATGGAAAGCCTTTTAGATAGAGGTGTGGAATTTATAGTAGATGCTACTAAGGATTTATTATTAAATGTACTAAAATATAAACCATTTTTAATAAAACCAAATCATCATGAATTAGCAGAAATATTTAATGTTGAGTTAAAGAGTGATGAAGATATAATAACATATGCTAGAAAGCTTCAAGAAATGGGAGCAAAAAATGTTCTTATATCAATGGCTGGAGATGGAGCTATTTTACTACCTGAAAATGGAGAACCAATTAAGAGATCTGTTCCAAAAGGAACTCTTAAAAATTCAGTAGGTGCAGGAGATTCTATGGTAGCTGGATTCTTATGTGGATACTTGAAAAATAAGGATTTAGATGAAGCATTTAAAATGGGAATAGCAACAGGAAGTGCAAGTGCATTTTCAGAAGAGTTAGCCACAAAAGAAGAAGTTGAAAATTTATTAAAACAATTATAATAATTTTAGAATAAAAAGAGTATTGTCAGTACTTAAGTATATAAGAGTATAAGGCAATCTTAATATTCAGTATAATTATTTATATTGTATAGTTGGGAGTGATATATATGAAAATTGTTGACTTATTACATAAGCAAGGTATGAATTTGGATATTAAACCAACATCTAAAGCACAATGTATTGATGAATTAGTTGATTTAATGGACAAAACAGGAAACTTAAATGATAAAGAAGAATATAAGAAAGCAATACTTGCTAGAGAAGAATTAAGTACAACAGGTATTGGAGATGGAATTGCAATTCCTCACGGCAAAACTAAAGCAGTAAAACGAGCATCTTTAGCTGCCGCAGTTTGTAAAGATGGTGTAGATTACGATGCGCTAGATGGTGCACCAGTTCATCTTTTCTTTATGATAGCAGTTCCAGATAATAGCGATAACTTACACTTAGAAGTATTAGCTAGACTTTCTACCATATTAATGGATGAAGATTTTAGAAAGAAATTAATTGCATGTACAGATAAAGATGAATTTTTAAGGTTAATTGATGAAAAAGAAAGTGAAAAATTCCCGGATGAGCCAAAGGAAGAAGAAAAATCTGAAAGTGGATCTTATAGAGTTTTAGCAGTTACTGCATGTCCAACAGGTATTGCTCATACTTATATGGCTGCAGAAAGTCTTGAAAAGAAAGCTAAAGAGATGGGAGTATCTATAAAGGTTGAAACTAATGGTTCAGGAGGAGCTAAGAATGTTTTAACTAAAGAAGAAATTGAAAAAGCAGAATGTATTATAGTTGCAGCTGATAAAAATGTTGAAATGGCTAGATTTGATGGAAAGAAAGTTATTAAGACAAAAGTTGCAGATGGAATTCATAAAGCAGAAGAATTAATAACTAGAGCTATAAATGGAGATGCACCTATATATCATCATGCAGGTGGAAGTGATGAACCTCAAGAAAGTGGTGATGGTGAAAGCTTTGGACGTCAACTATATAAACATTTAATGAATGGTGTTTCTTATATGTTACCATTTGTTATTGGTGGAGGTATATTAATTGCGTTATCATTCCTTGTTGATAAATACAGTATTGATCCAAGTAATTTTGGTAGAAATACACCAATTGCTGCTTTATTAAATAATATTGGTAATACAGCATTTGGATTTATGCTTCCTGTTTTAGCTGGATTTATTGCTATGAGTATTGCTGATAGACCAGGTCTTGCAGTTGGATTTGTAGGTGGTGCTTTAGCAAATTACGGTACTACTTTTGCAAGTGCTTTTGATCCAAATATTCCAGTTGTAAGTGGTGGTTTCTTAGGTGCTTTATTTGCAGGTTTTGTAGGTGGTTATTTAGTACGTGGATTAAAGAAATTATTTGATTTATTACCTGATACATTAGATGGTATAAAACCAACTTTATTATATCCTTTATTCGGAATAGGAATAATGGGATTGATTATGATAATGATTAATCCATTCTTTGGTGCAATTAATTTAGGTATTACTGGATTCCTTAACTCAATGGGTGACACAAGTAAAATTCTTTTAGGTATTATTGTTGCAGGTATGATGGCAATTGATATGGGTGGTCCTTTCAACAAGGCAGCATATGTATTCGGTACAGCATCTCTTGCTAGTGGAAACTTTGAAATTATGGCAGCAGTTATGGCTGGTGGAATGGTTCCACCTCTTGCAATAGCTTTAGCTACAACTTTCTTTGGAAATAGATTTACTGAAAGCGAAAGAAAATCTGGTTTAACAAACTATATAATGGGATTATCATTTATAACTGAAGGTGCAATACCATTTGCAGCAGCAGACCCATTAAGAGTTATTCCTTCTTGTGTAATTGGTTCAGCAATAGCTGGTGCACTATCTATGTTATTTAACTGTACTTTAATGGCTCCTCACGGTGGAATATTTGTAGTTCCTGTTGTAGGAAATCCATTAATGTATCTTTTATCAATAGCAATAGGTTCTGTTGTAGGAATGATTATGCTTGCTATTTTAAAAAAGCCAATTAAAAAATAATATAAGTTAATTTATAAAAAAAGTGTTGATTGAAATTTCAGTCAGCACTTTTTTGTTACTAATAATAAATATATTTTAATATAAATAAGAGCAATCATAAAAGAATTATTAAAAAGCTAAATACATACATAACTAATATTGAATTTGAACATACTAAAATTATAAGTGCTATAGCTAATAAATATACAATGCTACTTAATTATTTAAAGATTGTGCGCTAGTAATTATTTTGATTACTATAATTTAATGTGATTCTTAATAAAATATTTTTTTATCTGTTTAGACTAATATTAGTTTAAGTGTAGCATTATATATTTAAGCTGTAGCCAAATAAAAGAGCATAATGCAGACTAGAAAAAGAGGGAAGATAAATGAGAAAAACTAAGACAATGGATGGTAATACTGCAGCAGCATATGTATCATATGCATTTACTGAAGTATCAACCATTTATCCAATAACTCCATCATCACCTATGGCTGAACATGTTGATGAGTGGGTGGCTAAAGGCAAGAAAAATATATTTGGCCAGACTGTAAAGGTTGTAGAAATGCAGTCTGAAGCAGGAGCTGCTGGAGCACTTCATGGTTCACTTCAAAGTGGAGCGCTCACTACAACTTACACAGCATCTCAAGGTCTACTACTTATGATACCTAATATGTATAAAATAGCAGGTGAATTGCTTCCATGTGTAATTCATGTTGCAGCAAGAGCCTTAGCAACATCATCATTAAATATATTTGGAGATCATCAAGATGTAATGGCAGCAAGAGCCACTGGTTTCGCAATGCTTTGCGAAGATAATGTTCAAGAGGTTATGGATTTAAGTGCAGTAGCACATCTTTCAACAATTAAATCAAAAATTCCATTTATGAATTTCTTTGATGGCTTTAGAACATCTCATGAAATTCAAAAGGTTGAAGTATTTGAAGATGAAGAACTTGCAAATTTAGTTGATTATAAAGCTATTGAAGAATTTAGAAATAGAGCACTTAATCCTGATCATCCAGTAACAAGAGGTACTGCTCAAAATCCTGATATATATTTTCAGACAAGAGAAGCTGTAAATAGGCATTATGAAAAGGTGCCAGAAATAGTTGAAGAATATATGGCTGAAATAACAAAGCTTACAGGAAGAGAGTATCATTGCTTTGATTATTATGGTGCACCAGATGCTGACAGAATTATAATTGCAATGGGAGCAGTTAATGATGTTATATCTGAAACTGTAGATTATTTAAATGAAAATAAACAAAAAGTTGGTCTAATAAGAGTAAGATTATTTAGACCATTTTCTACAGAAAGACTTCTTAAAGCAATACCAAAGACAGTGAAAAAGATTGCTGTATTAGATAGAACAAAGGAACCAGGAAGTATAGGAGAACCTTTATATTTAGATGTTGTAAAAGCTTTTTATAACAAAGAAGATGCACCATGTATAGTTGGAGGAAGATTTGGTCTAGGTTCTAAGGACCCATTACCTAATGATATTGCTGCTGTATATGATAATTTAGCACAAGAGAATCCAAAGGATGGTTTTACAATTGGAATTGTGGATGATGTAACAAATACATCATTAAGACCACTTGATGATATTGATATAACTCCAACTGGAATTACTTCTTGTAAATTCTGGGGACTTGGTTCTGATGGTACAGTAGGAGCTAACAAGTCAGCTATAAAGATAATTGGTGACCATACTGATATGTACGCTCAAGGATATTTCGAATATGATTCAAGAAAATCTGGGGGAATCACACTATCATATTTGAGGTTTGGAAAAAATATTATTAGATCAAGATATCCAATTGCTAGAGCAGACTTTATTGCATGTCATAATCAGTCTTATGTATACAAATATGATGTCATAAAAGGATTAAAGAAAAATGGAGTATTCTTATTAAATACAATATGGACTCCAGAAGAATTAGACAATAGATTGCCAGCATCCCTTAAGAGATATATAGCAGAAAATGATATAAACTTTTATACTTTGAATGCAGTAAAAATTGCTCAAGAAGTAGGGCTTGGTGGAAGAATAAATATGATTATGCAGGCTGCATTCTTTAAGCTAGCTAATATTATACCAATAGAGGATGCTATTAAATATTTAAAAGAAGCTGTTGTTACTTCTTATGGTAAAAAAGGTGAAAACATTGTAAAGATGAATCATGATGCTATAGATAGAGGTATAGATGGCATAGTAAAAATAGATATTAAAACAGAATGGAAAAATGCAGTAGACGACGATGAAAGCTTTGTAAATACATATCCAGAGTTTGTTAAAAATATAGTAAGACCTATGAATAGACTTGAAGGCGATTCTCTTCCTGTATCAGCATTTGTTGAAGCAGGAATGGAAGATGGTACCTTCATGCATGGAACTACAAGATATGAAAAGAGAGGTATTGCAGTCAATGTTCCAGAATGGATTCCTGAAAAGTGTATTCAATGTAATCAGTGTTCATATGTATGTCCACATGCAACTATACGACCATTCTTATTAACTGAGGAAGAAAAATCTCATGCGCCAGAAGGATTTAAATCCCTAGATCCAAAAGGAATAAAATATGATGAGCAGCTACATTTCAGTATAGGAGTATCACCACTTGATTGTACTGGATGTGGAAACTGCGTTGAAACATGTCCTGCTCCAGGAAAGGCTTTAGTAATGAAGCCACAAGACAGTCAACATAAACAAATTGAAGTTTGGAATTATACTATAGAAAAAGTTGAACGTAAAAATCCTATGAAGAAAACAACAGTTAAAGGAAGCCAATTTGAAATTCCATTATTAGAATATAATGGAGCATGTGCAGGATGCGGAGAAACACCATATGCAAAACTTGTAACACAGTTATTTGGAGATAGGATGATGATAGCTAATGCTACTGGATGTTCTTCAATATGGGCGGCAAGTACTCCATCATCTGCATATTGTAAAAATCCTGAAGGTCATGGACCTGCATGGGCCAATTCTTTGTTTGAAGATAATGCAGAATTTGGTCTTGGTATGCATTTAGGTGTTAAGACAATAAGAGATAGAATAGCTAAAAATGTTGAAATGGCATTAAATGAAGATATAGATGATGATACTAAAGCTGTACTTGAAGAATGGCTTGCTAAGATGAATGATTCAGAATGTTCTAGAGAAAGAGCTGAAAGAGTTATTGCAGCACTTGAAGAAGATAACAGTGAAATTGCTAAAATAATTTTAAATGATAAGAACTTCTTGGTTAAGAGATCGCAATGGATATTTGGTGGAGACGGCTGGGCATATGATATTGGATATGGAGGATTAGATCAAGTTTTAGCATCGAATGAAAATGTAAATATTTTGGTGTTTGATACAGAAATATATTCAAATACAGGTGGTCAAAGTTCTAAGTCAACTCCTACAGGTGCTGTAGCTAAATTTGCTGCAAGTGGTAAGAGAACAAAGAAGAAAGATCTTGGATTAATGGCAATGACATACGGATATGTTTATGTAGCTCAGATAGCAATGGGAGCAGATAAGAATCAAGCCATTAAAGCTATTTTAGAAGCTGAAAATTATGATGGTCCATCACTTATAATAGCATATGCACCATGTATAAATCATGGAATTAAAATGGGAATGTCAAATTCACAAGCTGAAGAAAGAAAGGCTGTAGAATGTGGCTATTGGCACTTATATAGATACAATCCAGAACTTAAGGAAAGTGGAAATCCATTTACATTAGACAGCAAAGATCCTAAGAGTGATTTTAAGGATTTCTTAATGGGAGAAGTAAGATATGCTTCATTAGCAAAAGCATTCCCAGAAGAAGCAGAAAAATTATTTGAAAAGAGTGCATTTGATGCAAATGAAAGATTAAATACATATAAGAAATTAGCAGGAAAAGAATAAAATTGACTGACTAGTAAAAACAATAAAAACTCCTAAATTATGATAACATTAATTTAGGAGTTTTTTATTTAAAACATTTATAATTAAAAATCTTATAATTCTTATGATTTTATTCTTAATATTGTAATTTAGATTGACTAAATATAAAAATTACACGTTATTAGAAAAGTAAGAAAGGAAGTAGAAGGTTGTTATTATAGAAACCATTAAAACCATAGTTATATGGATAATTATATCCGTATAAGTTGTAAGCATTGTATCCATAGAAATTATTATATGGATTTCCTATATAATAGTTGTTTGGAATATATCCGTAATAGTTATTTGGAGCATATCCATAGAAATTATTATTATAGCCGTAAGCATTATTACAAGGTCTACAGCATGATTTTTTACAACAATGTGACATATTAAAATCTCCTTTATAATCTTTTTTGTTAATCTAATATTTATCTTTTGTAAATCAATTTATTATCTTTTGTATTTAATGTGTTTTTTCTTAGAGTTTATTATGATTTTTAATCTTTAAACTGTTTTAATTTAATCATTTGTTTTTTGGAGGATTTTCTTTGGTTAATTACTTAGTTATCATCTTTTGTTTTTCTTTATAGTGTAATATATTCACCATAACTAAAAAGTGTTACATGGTTATGTAAAATATTTAATTAATTTTTATTGTTAAGGGTGTAGAAAAATCCTATATATAGTAAATTCTCAAATTAGTTAAGATAGTATAATAAATAAAAATTTTAAATATGAAAAGTATGATAAAATAGGAGTTGTATATAATAAAAAATAATTTAAGGTTAAGAGGAAAAGAAAATGGAATGGTTTTGTGCAGTTTTTAATACAGATAAAGTGAGTAGTGCAGCAGGCGCACAGGTTTTATATGAAAGATTATGCGAAGGTGAAGATTCTCTTGTTGGAGATATTGTGGATATAATTGATGGATTTTACAGTGAACTTATGGTAAGAACATCATGTGTTAAGTGCAATAAATTTAAAGGATATGTGATAATTGGATGTGAATTTAAAAATGCACAATATATAAATGATTTAGTTATGGAGCTGGCTAAGAAGCATGGATTATCTTTTTATGAACCACAGAATATGACTTATCAATATTAATAGTTTATAACAAAGGAAGAAGGTGTATTTATGGCAGTATATCAATTACCTGATGAACTTGTATTTCCTAATCCTGAATTAAGTGATGAAGATGGTCTTTTAGCAGTTGGGGGAGATTTATCTATAGAAAGACTTGTTCTTGCATACTCTAATGGTATTTTTCCATGGTATAGCAAGGGAGAGCCTATACTATGGTGGTGTCCAAAACCTAGATTTGTACTAATGCCTCAAGATATTAAAATATCAAAATCTATGAAAAAAATAATGCGAAAAGGTGAGTTTCAGGTTACTTTTAACAATGATTTTGAAGGAGTTATTGAAAACTGTAAGTCCATGAGAGAAAATGAAGAGGGAACTTGGATTACTGACGAAATGAAAAAGGCTTATATAAATTTATATAAAGAAGGATATGCTCTAAGTGTTGAAACATATTTAAATGGCGAACTTGTAGGTGGACTTTATGGGGTAGTGCTTGGGCGATGTTATTTCGGCGAGAGCATGTTTTCAAAAGTGAGCAATGCTTCAAAAGCAGCTTTGATTACCCTTGCACAAAAATTACAGGAGCTTGGTTTTAAATTTATAGACTGTCAGGTATATACTCCACATCTAGAATCTATGGGAGCTAAGATGGTTGAGTGGGATAAATTTAAAGCTATGATTAATAAAGGGCTAAGAAGTTAAGGTTAATTTAATAATAAAGTGATTAAAAAACCGTATCTTTGTGATACGGTCTTTTTAGAATATTTCAGCATTATTATTATTATTATTATTATCTACATTTGTATTATCAGGGGATGAATTATTTGCTGGATTATAAACATGAGTATCTGTAACCATACTGTCTATTGTATCCTTGATTTTTTGCTGCATTCTGTTAAAATCATCATTTTCAGAGTTCAATTGATCGTACATAATATCACTTCCATATTTAAATATTTAATATTAGTATTAGTATTACCCTTTTATATATTACTAATGTATTCAAAAAAATAAATAATATTCAAACTAATATTATGGTATAATTACTTTGTGGATAAAAGTTACATAATTTGTATTTTTTAAAAATAAGATGATAAAGGATTGGTGGTAAGTGGTTGAGTGTAAAGTAGATTTAATTAAGGGAAATATATTAAAATCTTTAATAATTTTTGCAATACCTATTTTTATTTCGAACATATTTCAGCAGTTATACAATACTGTTGACACTATGATTGTAGGAAATTTCTTAGGTGATGTTTCTTTAGCAGCTATTGGAGCATGTGCAGCAATATATGAATTATTGATAGGATTTGCAATAGGAGTAGGGAATGGTTTAAGTATAGTTACAGCTAGATGTTATGGAAAGAATGATAATGATCTTTTAAAAAAATCTGTAGCAGGTTCTATAGTAATAGGTATTTTTATAACAATCAGCATAATGATAATATCTAAATTATTTTTATTCCCATTATTACAATTATTAAATACTCCCCAAAATATAATAGAAGAATCCTATTCGTATATTTCTATGGTTACGTTATTTGTAGGAGTTATGTTTATATATAATTTGTGCGCAGGACTTTTACGGGCTATTGGAAATAGTTTTATGCCATTAATTTTTTTGATTATATCGTCTATACTTAATGTATTTTTAGATATATTATTTATTACTGAATTTAACATGGGAATAAGAGGGGCAGCAGCAGCTACTGTGATTGCACAGGGGGGTTCAGCAATATTATGCATTGTATATATATTTAAAAAAGCGCATATTTTAATTCCTAGTAAAAAGCATTTTGCGATTGATAAGGATTTATATTCTGAATTAATTGGTCAGGGATTATCTATGGGGATGATGCTATGTATAGTTTCAACAGGAACTGTAATATTACAGACAGCTATTAATAATTTAGGTCATTTAGTTATTGCAGGACATACTGCCGCTCGTAAATTAAGTGCATTTTGTATGATGCCAGCTGGAACTATAGCTTTATCTGTTTCGACATTTGTTTCACAAAATAAAGGAGCAGGTGAGGGAACTAGAATAAGAAAGGCCATAAAATATGCTAATATTTTAGCAGTTTTATGGGGGATTGTAATTTCAATAATTTTAATGTTTACATCCCAATATATTGTAAGATTATTATCAGGTTCTAATGAAGCAGTAGTAATTGAAAATGGATCAAAGTATTTAATTTATAATGCACCTTTTTATGGAGTGTTGGGAATATTATTAAATTTGAGAAATGCACTTCAAGGATTAGGTAAAAAAGTTATACCTCTTATCTCAAGTGTTATTGAGTTCTTTGGAAAAATAATATTTGTAATATTATTTATTCCTAGTTTAGAATACTTTGGAGTTATTATATGTGAACCTGTTATATGGTGTTTTATGTGTATACAACTTTGCTTTTCATTTTACAAAAACCCATATATACGAGAGTGTAAATATAGGGAGGAAAATATTCTTGCCAAACTATAAAAAGTGAATTGTACTTAATGTACTAGACTTGTGCAGTAAATAGGAAAAATTTAAGCTACTAGTCCTAATTTGGAAATAGTAGACTCTAGACTAATCCC
>NZ_JABAGC010000012.1 GCF_012843905.1 Clostridium sp. SM-530-WT-3G | reverse complement strand
TGGCGAACCTTCAAGTAAAAACATGAAGTTTATATCACGTTGGCATGCAGTTTCAATGCTTCTTGAGGAATATAATCTATTCATATAAGCATAAAGCATGATTTTAAGTAACTTTCGTGGCGAAGCTTGATTTTCTCTTACGCGAGAATAAGTCTTATATAACTCTGATAAATCCATCTCCTCAACAAATTGACTTAGCAAACGCACAGAATCATTACTTGGAATCATGTAATCAATATTTAAAGGTAATTTTAGTTGATAAAATTCTTTTAATCCTGTATAATCTTTGTGTAAAATATTGTTGGTTAACATATCATTATTTTACCACAAAACCCAAGCTTATTTTAGCTTGGGTTTTGTTGCGTTCAAAAAAGGAGCTACGCACTTTAGTGCGACAGCCCCTTTTTTGAAACTTGATAATTTAAAATGGTTATTAAAAAAATAAATATTAGTTATATGTTTTAGATGTTGTTAAAATCAATTATTCATGTATTGTGGAATTTTCATAATAATGAATAAGTAACACTTTATCAAATAGTAATAATAAATTTAAAAAATAATATATATGAGTGGTTGTGTTTTTTGAAAATACTAATTTATACTTTTGGTGGAGAAAAAACAATTGAATTATAATTAATTTTAGAATTTGGGGTTTTATTTTTTGTGATTTAAGGGTAAAATTAAGACATAAACCAAGAGGAGCAACTATATAGTTGTTAAAAATATAGGCATTTATGTTTAACTATATATAAATATGCTAAAATATTTTTAATATTATAAAGCTCCCTATATTCGTAAAGAGTATAGAGTGATAGAAAATAAATTCTATCCCAAACTACTTGAATTGCTGGAAGTTCCTAAAGCTAGTTAAACTACAACGTAAGAATGAAATAAGTCTAAGCGTGAAGGTTACTAAAGTAGAAAAAATTAACTAGATGGTATATGGTTAAATCCTAAGTACTATAATAATGGATAATCAGCAGGTAAGTCCTGAACAGGGAAAACTTCAACGACTATTCCGTAAAGGAAGTACACCTAAGTGGGTGGAAGTGGGTAGCTCCCCAAAGGGGAGGTGATATAGTCTGTGCTTAATAGAAATATTAAGAAGTTCATAAGAGAACTGCATAAGCTTAACGAACTTGTGTGAACACACTAAAAATAATTCAAATGTGTATATTTTTATTTATTCAAAGTGTATACAGAATCCTTAATTTCTAGTTTTTTTAAAACTTTAATCTATAGAATCACTTCATTTTCACATAATATAAATAGAAAGTGAGGTGAAGATATATGATAAAAGCAATTAAGATAAGGTTACTACCTACTAGAGAGCAGGAGCAAATAATGCTTAAATCTATAGGTTGCAGTAGATTTTCTTATAACTGGGCATTAAGTAGATGTAATACTCTATATAAACAAGGTATTAAATATTCTATTAATGATATAAGAAAAGAATTTACTCAACTAAAAAAGCAGGAAGATTTTAAGTGGTTAAATGAAGTTTCTAGTAAAGTTACTCAAGAGTCTATTAGAAACTTAGATAAAGCTTTTAAATCTTTCTTTAAGAAAACTGGGAGTTATCCTAAATTTAAATCTAAAAGAAAATCCAGACAGTCTTTCTATGTTAGATGTGATAATTTATATTTCAAAGATGATGTATGTAACATAGAAAAAATAGGAAAAGTAAAATTTAAAACTAAGTATGATATACCTTATTGTAAGTATACTAATCCTTACTGTAGTTTTAATGGTAGATGTTGGATTTTGACTTTTGGAGTTGAAGTAGAAGAAAACCAAACTACTTTAGACCAAAACTTATCTTTAGGTTTAGACTTAGGTATAAAAAAATTAGTTACCTGCTCTAATGGTTTAACTTTCAAAAATATTAATAAATGTAAAAGAGTTAGAAATTTGAAAAGTAAATTAATACACTTGCAGCGTAGTATTAGCAGAAAGTATGAAGCTAATAAACAAGGCAATACTTTTGTTAAAACTAATAATATTATTAAGTTAGAAAGTCAAGTAAAGTTAATTTATAGGAAACTATCTAATATAAGACTTAATCATATTCATCAAGTAACTAATAAAATAGTAAAAATGAGTCCATATAGAATAGTTATGGAAGATTTAAATACTAGTGGAATGATGAAAAATAAACATTTATCTAAAGCAATACAAGAACAATGCTTTTATGAATTTATAAGACAGATGAAATATAAATGCAAGTTTAATGGAATAGAATTTATTCAAGCTGATAAATTTTATCCTTCTTCAAAAACTTGTAGCTGTTGTGGAAATCTTAAAAAAGATTTAAAACTTAAAGATAGAATTTATAAATGTGATAAATGTAACTTAGTAATAGATAGAGATTTAAATGCAAGTTTTAATTTAAGTAATTATTCTAAAGTCTAAAATATTGAGAGGCTTTAGTCTTAGGGATTTTGGTATATCCTTAAATGCTATGGAGTGTTATATAAAACTGGAGTAGCTTATGCAAAACAGAACACTAAGAAGTAGTGAATAAATAAAAATGTGCACATTTGAGTATGTTTTTAGTATCAGGTTGAATTATGGAAAAAGATTTAGAAAAAAGCGGATGCGGATGCGGTAATGACTGTGGATGCGGTGGACATGACCATGATCATGATGAATGTGGATGTGGCTGTGGAGAACATGAAAGCTTCGTTATTGATTTAGAAGATGAAAATGGTAATTTGATTTCTTGCCCTATAATTGATCAATTTAAATATGAAGAAAATGAATACTTCTTAGCACAAAATCCTAATGAAGATTCTGTATACTTATTTAGATTAGATGGAGAAGAATTAGTAGTTCCAGAAGAAGATGAATTTGAAACAGTTTCATCTTACTATCAAAATGAATTAATGGGTGAATAATAGAGAGCTCTGGTGAAAGCCAGAGCTTTTTTTAGTTGAAAGTTGATAGTGGATAGTTGAGAGTTTAAGGATAAAATTCATATAGAATTTTTATAAAGATAAATTAAAACAAATTCTCGCTAGAGAATTTGCACCACCAACTTTCAACTCTCGACTTTCAATTATTAGCTGAATGAGTATGTTTATCAAAATATTTACAATCAAAATTAATAATGTTATATTTTTAATGTAGAATAAATTTACTGGAGGAATGAGCAATGCAATTATCCAAAAAAGCGGGGAATATTAGTCCATCAATCACACTTGCTATAACAGCAAAGGCAAATGAATTGAAAAAACAAGGTGTAGATGTTGTTAGTTTTGGAGCTGGAGAACCAGATTTTAATACACCAGAGAATATAATAAATGCAGCTATAAAAGCAATGAAAGATGGAAAGACAAAATATACTCCAGCAGGAGGAATATTAGAATTAAAGGAAACTATTTGTCAAAAATTTAAAAAAGATAATAATTTAGATTACAAGCCAAATCAAATAACAGTATCAACAGGAGCAAAACAATGTCTTGCAAATGCATTTATGGCAATATTAAATCCAGGAGATGAAGTTCTTATTCCAATTCCATATTGGGTGAGTTATCCAGAGCTTGTTAAACTTGCAGATGGGGTTCCTGTATTTGTTGAAACTAAAAAAGAAAATAATTATAAATATACAGTTGAAGATTTAGAAAAAGCTGTTACTGATAAAACTAAGGCTATATTAATAAATAGTCCTAATAATCCAACTGGAACAATATATAATGAAGATGAGCTATTAAAAATAGCTGATTTTGCAAAAAAGTATAACCTATTAATAATATCTGATGAGATATATGAAAAATTAATATATGATAATGAAAAGCATGTAAGTATTGCATCATTAAATGAAGATGCATATAGTAGAACATTAGTAATAAACGGAGTTTCGAAAACTTATGCTATGACAGGCTGGAGACTTGGATATATAGCTGCAAGTGAAGAAATTACTAAAATAATGACAAGTATTCAAAGCCACATGACTTCAAATGTAAATACAATAACTCAATATGCAACAATTGAAGCTTTGAATGGACCAGTTGAAGATCTTAATAATATGGTTGCAGAATTTGCAAGAAGACGTAATTTTATGATAGATAAATTAAATAAGATAAATGGGGTTTCTATAATTAAGCCAAGTGGTGCTTTTTATATTATGGTTAATGTATCTGATTACTTTAATACAGAATTTAAAGGCCAGAAGATTGAAAGTTCATTAGATTTTGCAAAAGTATTATTAGATGAAGAAAAAGTAGCTGTAATACCAGGTGCAGGATTTGGACTAGATGATTATATAAGATTATCATATGCAACATCAATGGATATAATAGAAAAAGGAATAGATAGAATTTCAACTTTCCTAAGTAAAATTAAATAGTTATTGTTATAAATAATGCACAATTAGCGAATGATACTAAGATAATTATATAAGAATCTTGTTCGAAGTTGTGCATTATTATATTATTAGGATTAGCTAATTTTATATTTTATTAATGGGTGAAGTATTTTTAAATATTTTATTATTGGTGATATAAGAAGTGTTTTTTTATATCATGCTGCTTCACGTGTTAATAATATTAAACAAAAGATATATTTATTAAAGAAGGATGGTATTTAGATTTGAAGAAACTGGCAATATTTGATATCGACTATACAATAACAAGAAAAGAAACTCTTATGGAATTTTTTAAGTATTCAATATCTAAGGATAAGAGAAATATAAGATTTCTTCCTAGAGCTGCCTTTAGTGGATTAATGTATGTAATGAAGGTATATGATGAAAAAAAAGTAAAAGAAAAGTTTCTGAAATTTATTGATGGAATAAAAGAAGAAGATTTAAGTGTATTAGTAAAAGATTTCTATAGAGATAGATTACAAAATATAGTCTATGAAGATGCATTAAAAATGATGAGAAAGTTAAAGAAAGAGGGATATGATATATATCTAATATCTGCATCTCCTGAATTTTATATTAATGAATTTTATAATATAGATGTAGTTGATAAGGTAATAGGAACTAGATTTACTTTTGAAAATGGAATTTTTATTAGGAAAATGTATGGTGAAAATTGTAAGGGAGAAGAAAAAGTAAGAAGACTTAAAGAAGTATTAGATAAAGAAAATATTGAAGTTGATTTTAAGAATTCATATATGTTTTCTGATTCATTGTCAGATAAGCCATTACTTGATTTAGTTGGAAAACCATATTTGATTAATTATAAAAAGAAGAATGATATAGAAATATTAAAATGGAAATAAAAATAGAAAGGGTGTAATGTATATGGAAGATAAGATTATTTATGAAGTATTACGAGTTATAGATGGAAAGCCACTATTTTTAGAAAAGCATCTTGCAAGGATGGAAAATTCATTTAAGCTAATTAACAAGACATTTACATTAAAGTATGAAGATATTTGTGCGAGAATTAATAAGTTGATTAAATATGAAAATAAAAATATGGGAAATATAAAAATAACTTACAAAGTCAATGAAGATAAATTAGATATATTTTTTATTAAGCATTTTTATCCAACAGAAGATATGTATGAAAATGGAGTAAAAACAATATTATATTTTGGTGAAAGAGAAAATCCTAATGCTAAAATTATCAATGATGATTTTAGAAATAAGGTAACTAAACAAATAGAGGAACATAATGCTTTTGAAGCTATATTAATAGATAGAAATGGATTTATTACAGAAGGAAGCAAGTCTAATATATTCATGGTTAAAGATAACAAACTTTTAACATCACAAACAAAAGCTGTTCTTCCAGGAGTTACTCGAGGAGAAGTAATAGAACTTGCTAAAGAGTGTGGGATTGAAGTAGAAGAAGTTGAATATAGCTATAAGGATATTTATAAGCTAGATGGAATGTTTATTTCAGGAACATCACCAAAGGTATTACCTATAAATTCAGTAGATAATATAGAACTTAATCCTAAGAATGATATTGTCTTAAAGTTAATGAAAAAATATAATGATGCTGTAGAAAAATATATAAAAAACAAATAAGATTGTATTTTTTATATTGGAATAAATTATTAGTGTGATGTGGCATACTTTTTTATACTCTATGTAAATTGCCATGTCACGCTATTTATTTAAATAATATTACCTCATATTAAAACATCCGAATCGATATATGTTGAAAATAATCAATGTTTTTTTACATAAATAGAAAAAATAGTCGAATTAATATGTGAAGATGGTTAAATTAATGATATACTTATAATGTGGACATGCTGTTTTGAAAATAATTTAATTAGTTTTAAAAAATAATAAAGTAGATAAAACTCAAAAGAAGATACTAATTTCGCATATATAATTATTATAATAATTTGGATATCTATAGTGATGGTAGCTATTTATTAAAAAATATTTTTAGGAGGAATAGAATATGGCTGATAACGATAATAAGATTTTAGTATTTGGATTAAGTAATGAAAAATATTCAACAAATATTACAGAAGTTGAAAGAATACTGGGGTATGTTGAACCTACAATACTTCCAGAGACACCAGACTTTGTGAGAGGGGTTATAGACTATGAAGATAGCATTCTACCTATAATAAGTTTATCAAATAAGTTTAAGCTTGGGGAAGACAAGATAACTGAAGCTACAAAGATTATAGTGGTTAAAAGAAAAGAGAAAAAATTTGGAGTAATAGTAGATAATGTTTATGAAGTAACTGATATTAATAATAAAAATATAGCAGAAATGCCAGAGATAACTAATGCTATTGAAAGAAAGTATATTTCAGGATTAATCAAATTAGATAATCATATAGTTATTTTACTGGATTTAGATAGAGTATTATCAAGCGAGGATGAGGCTAGTATATTTTAGGGGGAAAAATGGTAGGAAATGAGGTAAAAGTGGGAATAGCTGATCTTAATTTAGTATTAGCTCCAGGATCTATAATGACTATTGGACTTGGATCATGTATTGGAATAGCCTTATATGATAAAAGTTTAAAAATAGCAGGTTTAGCGCATATAATGCTTCCAGATAGTACTCAATTTAAATCGCCAAATAATCCTATGAAATTTGCAGATTTAGCAATACCTATTTTAATTGAAAAAATGGAAAAACAAGGATGTAAAAAAAGTGGGATAGTGGCGAAAATAGCCGGAGGAGCTTCAATGTTTAACTTTTCAGATAAGAGCATTATTAGTGATATTGGAAAGAGAAATGGTGAGGCAGTTAAAAAGTCATTGAATGCTAATGGAATTCCAATAATTGCAGAAGAGATAGGTGGAAATAAAGGTAGGACTATGATTCTTAATGCTAGTGATGGGAAAGTAATTGTAAAGATATTAGGAAAAGGTATTATAGAATTATAAAAGGGGTGTTATTTATGGAGAAAGTTAAAGTTATAGTAGTAGATGATTCTGCTTTTATGAGGAAAGCTATTTCAGATATTATAGAGTCAGAGGATAATTTTGAGGTAATAGCTAAATTTAGAGATGGAAGAGAGCTTGTTGATAAAGTGGACAAGTTTAATCCAGATATTATCACACTTGATGTACATATGAAGGATTTAGATGGTCTTTCAACACTTAAAGAACTAAAGAGATTAGGAAAAAGCTATTCTATAATTATGCTTAGCAGCGCAACAACAAATGGATCAGAGCTTACTCTTGAATGTCTAGATAATGGAGCAATAAGTTTTATTACAAAACCATCAGGAAGTATATCTTTAGATATAGCAAAGGTTAAAGAAAATCTAATAAGCCAGATTAAAGGAATTATGGTTAATAAGAGAAAAAATAGTAAAACATACATACATAATAATATGACGACAAAGCAGAAAGTTAAATTTAATATTCAAAAGCAAGGAGAAGTAAAATGCTTTGATGATAATCAAAGATTAGTACATAGAAATGAGAATATAATTCTCCCAAATAAGAGAATAAATGCTGTAGTTATAGGAGCTTCAACAGGAGGCCCAAAAGCATTACAAAGAGTTCTTGTGAATCTTCCAAAAAATTTGGGTATACCTGTTTTTGTGGTTCAACATATGCCAGAGGGGTTTACTAAGGTATTTTCTGAAAGACTTAATAGAGTGTGTCAGATGAATGTTGTTGAAGCTGAAGATGGAATGAATATTGATAATGGAACAATATATATTGCAAAAGGTGGAAGTCATATGACCATAGGTGATAATAATAAAATATGCTTCAATCAAGAACCACCTGTATGGGGAGTAAGGCCGGCTGTAGATAAACTATTTGATTCAGCTATTAAGGTTTATGGTTCTAATATATTGTCAGTTGTATTAACTGGTATGGGTAGGGATGGAGCCGCTGGAACAGAAAATATAAAAGATAATGGTGGAATTACAATAGCAGAGGATAAATCCACATGCACGATTTATGGTATGCCTAAAGCTGCCTTTGAAACTGGAAAGGTAGATTTGGTGCTTCCTTTAGATCAGGTATGTGACAATATAATAAAAATAGTAAAGAGAATTTAGGAGGAATAAATGGAGTTTAATGAATTTCATAAATGGGTTCATAAGGAATTAGGCATAAATTTATCTGCATATAAGCCAGAACAGCTTAATAGGCGAATAAATAGCTTAATGACACGTGTAGGAATAAAATCATTACAAGAATATACGCAAGTTATAAAAAATGATTCTGTTCAAAGACAGAAATTTTTGGATTTTATAACAATTAATGTTACGGAATTCTTTAGAAATCCAGAACTTTTTGTTGAATTAGAAAAGCTTATGAGTAGTGAATTACTTTCAACAAATAAAAATCTAAAAATATGGAGTGCAGCATGTTCTATAGGCTGTGAACCATATACGCTGGCTATGATTTTAAATAAAATAGCACCAGCAGGTAATCATACAATATTAGCTACAGATATTGATAGTACAATTCTTTCGAAAGCAAAAGTCGGAGAATACACAAAAAATGAAATGAAATCTGTGAGTAGTAGTGATTTAAGTAAATATTTTCTGCAAAGGGACGATAAGTATTACATAGACAATAAAATTAAGAGCATGGTTACATTAAAGAAACATGATCTTATTTTAGACAGATATGAAACAGGGTTTGATCTTATCGTATGTAGAAATGTAGTTATATATTTCAATAATGATGTGAAACAGGAAATTTACAAAAAATTTAGTGAGTCATTAAAAAAAGGTGGGCTTTTATTTGTAGGAGCTACAGAAAGTATTTATAATTATAGAGACTATGGATTTGAAAAAGCTTCAACTTTTATTTATAAAAAGATATAAAGGAGGAACAAATGATGGATACATCTCAATATATGTCAATGTTTTTAGAAGAGTCTTTAGATAATTTACAAACTCTAAATGAATCTCTTTTAGAATTAGAACAAAATCCAGAGGATATAGATAAGGTAAATGAAATTTTTAGAGTTGCACACACTATAAAAGGAATGGCTGCAACTATGGGATTTACAGACCTTGCTGAATTAACTCATAAAATGGAAGATGTACTGTCTGAATTTAGAGAGGGTGAATTAAAGGTTACTTCAGATGTAATAACTGTACTATTCGACTGTCTTGATACATTAGAAAAAATGGTTGATAATGTACAAGAAGGTTCAGATGAAAAAGTAGATATAGAAGGTATAATGGAAAAATTAGCTGAAATTAAGGAATGTGGAAATAAAGCCACAGGTGATTTAGAAGAATCATCAGATGAAGATAATCATGATGAAGAAATGAAATTGAATCAATATGATACATCAATAATAAAGCAAGCTAATGAAAAAGGATATAACTGTATTGAAATAATAATTACATTAAGTGAAAATACTCTTCTTAAATCAGCAAGAGCATTTTTAATAGTTAAAGATTTAGAGGAACATGGTGAAATTTTAAAATCAGAACCATCTACTCAAGAAATAGAAAATGAAGAATTCGATTTAGAATTAAAATTCTTATTATTAACTCATAATAATGTTGAGGAAATACTTGAAGTTGTAAATGGAATTTCTGAAGTTTCTAAAGTTGAAGCTATAGAAATTGATATTAAGGATGTTAATGTAGAATCTAAAGAAACTAAGGTAGAAGAAAAAAATAAAGAAGAGGCTAAGCCTGAGGCTAAAGCTGTAGCACCAGATAAGAAAGCAGCAACAGCTAAAAAACCAGCTGTTAAAAAAGAAAAGAAAAAAATACATCAATCTGTAAGAGTTGACCTTGAAAGAATAGATAATTTAATGAACATGGTTTCAGAACTTGTTATTTATAGGACAAGACTTGAACAAATTGTTACAGATCATAAGTCACAAGAATTAAATGAAACATTAGAACAAGTTGGAAGAACAACATCTGATTTACAAGATTTGGTTATGAAAATCAGAATGCTTCCATTAGATACTGTATTCAATAGATTCCCTAGAATGATAAGAGATGTATCTATGGAATTAAATAAAGAAATTAACTTTATTATTGAAGGAGCAGATACAGAACTTGATAGAACAGTTATTGATGAAATTGGAGAACCATTAATCCACTTATTAAGAAATGCTGCAGATCATGGTATTGAATCTAAAGAAGAAAGAATAGATGCAGGAAAGTCTCCAGTAGGTACAGTTAAACTTATTGCATATCAAGAAGGAACAAAAGCATTAATCAAAGTTATTGATGATGGTTCTGGTATTAATGTTGCTAAAGTAAAGGCTAAAGCAGAACAAAAGGGAATTAATACTGAGGGATTATCTGATAATGATATTAAGAACTTAATTTTTGCTCAGGGCTTTAGTACTAATGAAGTTGTAACAGACCTTTCAGGTAGAGGAGTTGGAATGGATGTCGTTAAGACAAAAATTGCAGCTTTAGGTGGTACAGTTGATGTAATAAGTGAAGAAGGAAAAGGATCAGAATTTGTTATTAAGCTACCTTTAACACTTCAAATAATACAAGCTTTACTTGTAAAAGTAGGTGAGGAAACACTAGCTATATCTTTAGGATTTATAGATAGAGTTATAGATTATAAAGAAGAAAATATCAAGAAGAGTAATGGAAAAGAAGTTATAGTATATAGAGATGATGTTATTCCATTAGTAAGACTAAATGAAAGTTTAGATATTGAGTCTAGTAAAACAGATAAGAAATTTGTTATAATAGTTAACGTAGGTGATAAAACTATTGGTCTTTTAGTTGATTCATTACATGGTCAACAAGAAATAGTAATCAAGCCTTTAGGAAAAACATTAAAGGGGCTTGATCAATATATCGGTGCTACTATACTTGGAAATGGACTAGTTACATTAATTTTAGATGTAGGCGCATTATTATAACTATGAGTTTAAGGAGGAGTATTATGGAGTATTCTGAATTAAATGGAGTGCAGCTTGATGCTCTTAAGGAAGTATCAAATATAGGTGCAGGAAATGCTGCAACTGCTCTTTCTATGATGCTTAATAAAAAAGTGGACATGTCTGTGCCTGCGGTTAATATTATAAAACTTCAAGATATTGTTGAACTGGATGGTGAAGAAATAGTAGCAGGAACAGTTGTAAGAGTTCTTGGAGATATTACAGGAAATATTCTTTTAGTTTTTAAGAAAGATACGTCTGAAAATATAATTAGTAGATTAGTTGGTAGCAAAGAAGCACCAAATAGTGAAATAGGAAGATCCGCACTATGTGAAATAGCAAATATAATATCAGCATCATATATGAATTCAATAGCTCAGCTTACAAACTTAGTTATTGCACCGTCAGTACCAGCTTTATCATATGATATGCTTGGAGCTATACTTACAACTACATTTATAGAATCTAATCAATATGATGAATATATATTAGATATAGAAACTGTATTTTTAGATGATACAGAGGATAACATAGGAGGACACTTCTATTATATCCCTATGCCAGGGTCATTGGAAAAAATATTAAAATCAATAGGTATAAGTTAAATTTGGAGGGAAAATTAATATGGCTAAAGTTTTAATTGTTGATGATGCAGCATTTATGAGAATGATGATAAAGGACATTTTAGAAAAAAATGATTTTGAAATTGTAGGAGAAGCAAACAACGGAATAGTTGCCGTTGATATGTATAAAAAGGAAAAACCAGATGTAGTAACTATGGATATCACTATGCCTGATATGGATGGTATAGAAGCAGTAAAACAAATCAAAGCATTTGATCCAGATGCAAAGATAATAATGTGTTCAGCAATGGGTCAGCAAGCAATGGTTATGGATGCTATAAGAGCAGGTGCAAAAGACTTTATAGTTAAACCATTCCAAGCTGATAGAGTTTTAGAAGCAATTAAGAAAGTAATTGGATAGTAATTGAATACATAGAAACTTAGAAATTATAAGTACATAAGTAGGGTGAAAAATGCTACTTTGCAACTATTAAGTTATTAAGCAGTTGATGGTAATCGGGAATTTATAGAATTATGTACATATTTGTTTTTTTCATATCTGAATATCATCAACTGAAATTATAAAATCATTATTGTCATATAGCAGTTATATTTGTATAATAATTAATAAACATTATTAAATAAGTATTAATGTTAAATGAGAATTCGATTTGAGCGTGAAATGAATTTTTGGGAGGGGAAAATATGCAAATAGTAGTTTTTAAACTAGGTGATGAACATTTTGCTGTTGAAACTGATAGGGTTCAAGGCATAAATGATATAATGAGTATCACAAGAGTTCCAAAAGCGCCTAAATATATAAAAGGTTTGATAAATTTACGTGGGAGTATAAAATCATTAGTAGATTTAAATTTATTATTAAATGTTAGTCAGGGAAATGAACAGAATAATATAATTATATTAACTGTTGAAGATGAAGAAATTGGAATATTAGTAGATGAAGTAGAAGAAGTTTTAGATATTGAAGAAAAAAATATTCAAAAGCTAGACAAAGATACTGATAAAAATCAACCTTATATAAAGGGTATACTAAATTACGATAATAAACTATTAACTATAATAGATATAGATAAAATATTAAATTAATTGAGAAATGAGGGAGGAATATGGCAGACGTTTTATCGCAAAGTGAAATTGATGCCTTGTTATCTGCCCTTTCTACAGGTGAGTTAGAGCCAGATGAGGTTAGTAAGGAAGAAAATCATAAAGCAAAACTTTATGATTTTAATAGTCCACAAAAGTTCTCGAAGGAACATATAAGAACTTTAGAAGTAGTTCATGATAATTATGCAAGAATAATTTCGAATTATTTAACTGGTCAGACTAGACAAAATGTCAAAGTCAAGCTGGAAACTGTAGAGCAGATAAAATATGAGGAATTCATACATTCAGTTCAGAATCCTACTATTATAACATTTTTTAAAATGCCGCCACTTTCAGGAAATATAATATTTGAAACAAATCCGCAGTTTTCACTACAGGTAATAGACATATTATTAGGCGGTAATGGAGATAGAAAGATTTCCGCAAAAGAATTTTCAGATATAGATAAAAATATAATGAAACAAGTAACAAGTGGAATGATAAGTAATTTGAAATTAGCTTGGGATAATGTGCTAGAAGTTGAACCGGAAGTTGAAGGAATAGAAACTAATCCGGCAATAAATCAAACATTGGCACCTAATGACCCTGTAGCACTTATTACATTTTCAGTAGAAATGAACAAACACAGCACATTTATAAATATGTGTATACCATATTTAAGCATTGAAAAAATTATGGATAAATTAGTTGTTCAATATTCTTTTAAAAACGATGATGAAAGTGCAAAAGCTGAAACAAGAGAAAAAATAGAAGAAGGTATTAACAAAGTTGATGTTGATATTATAGCAGAACTTGGATGTGCTAATTTAACAGTAGATGATTTCTTGAAATTGACTATAGGTGATGTAATTAAGCTTGATACTAAAAGTTCATCTCCAATAAAAGTGCATGTGGGAAATGAAGAATGCTATTATGCTAAACCAGGTGTGGCTGGTAAGAATATGGGTGTTATGATTTTAGATATAATAGATAAGGAAGTGAATGAGTATGAGCAATAACTTTTTATCTCAAGAAGAAATAAATGCATTGCTATCAGGCGAACCAATGGATGATAGCAGTGCTGAAGTTGAAACAGATAAAAGTGAAGCGATAGAAGACACAATAACAGATACAGATAAAGATTTATTGGGTGAAATTGGAAATATATCTATGGGATCTGCATCTACAGCATTGTATCAGCTTATAAATCAACAAGTTAATATAACTACTCCAGTAGTATCTGTTACTACACTTAAAGAGATAAAACAAGGGTTTGAAACTCCTAATGTGGTAGTTGATATAGAATATATTTCTGGTATTGTTGGAAGAAATGTACTTATTATAAGAAATGATGATGGTCTTGTAATATCAAATCTTATGATGGGCGGAGATGGAAATATTGGAGAAAGCCATGAGTTGTCAGAATTAGAAGTTAGTGCAGTATCAGAAGCTATGAACCAGATGATAGGTTCAGCTGCAACATCAATGGCAACAATGTTTGGACGTAAGGTAGATATATCACCTCCAGTTGCAAGAGTTGTTACTGATGATAGTGAACCTATTTCAGATTCCATCCCAGAAGATGAGAAGATAGTAAAAGTATCTTTCAAAATGACAATTGGGGATCTTGTTGATAGTAGTATAATGCAGATTTTTCCTATAAAAACTGCGAAAAATATTGTCGCTATTATGACAGGTCAAGATACTACACAAGATGAGCTTAAGGTAGAAGAACCAAAGCAGGAAATTCCATCAAATCAATCAACATTAAATAATGAAATACATGATCAGCCACAAGTGGATCATCAATCACAAGTGCAATATGATCCATTAGGACAAGCTGGTAATCAGCAGATGCAGTATGGATATGACCAACCACAGCAGATGGCACAGCAACCACAAATGCAATATGGATATGGTCAACCACAAATGCAATATGGATATGGTCAACCACAAATGCAATATGGATATGGTCAACCGCAGATGCAATATCAAGGTCAGCCAATGCAGTATGGATATGGTCAGCCGCAAATGCAATATCAACAACCAGTTGAAGTACATAAGGCAGCATTTGAGCCATTAGGGCAACAAAGTCAAGTGCCACCAATTAAGAATATAGATTTAATAATGGATGTTCCATTAGATATATCAGTAGTATTAGGAAGAACAAAGAAAAGTATTAAGGATATCTTAAATCTTGGAGCAGGTTCACTAATTGAACTTGATAAATTAGCAGAAGAGCCAGTTGAAATACTAGTTAATGGAAAGCAAATAGCTCTTGGAGAAGTAGTTGTTGTTGATGAAAACTTTGGAGTAAGAATTACTAGTATAGTAAATAGTGCAGAAAGATTAAAGTCTTTAAGTAAAAATTAATATATGTAAGAAGAAGCTTTTAAAAGTAGTGTATTTTTAAAGGTTTCTTTTTTTGTGCTTTTAAATTCTATATTATGGTAAGTATTTATCTTTTAATATTTTTTATAAATACATTATTATAATTTTATATGATAATTAATAAAAGTCTTGTTTTTGCAAGTTACATTAAATAGTACTTAAAATATGTTAAAATATAAATGTAAAGCATTTAAAATTTGATGTTTTTTATAGAATATGTCGAATTGTCTTTGAATTTTGTGACTTATTTAATATAAATTGGATGTTATAATTTTCGACAAAGAATAAATTTGGGAAATTATATAATTAAATGTAATGGTTTGAAAAAAGTATAAGCCTAAACTATATGGAATATTGGACGATAAATAATTAATTAAGAAAGGAATGAAATAATAAATATGAGTATTGATAGAATAAATAGACAATCATTCATAACTACATATAATACAAATTCAAAGCGTAATATTGAGAAAGTTAATAAAATAAATAATACGGATACAATAGAAATTTCAGATTTAGGAAAAAGTCTTAAAGATTATTCTATGATTAATGATATAAATAATGCAAAGAAAGTTGCAGAGATTAAGAGAAAAGTTGAAGCAGGAACTTACAATGTAGATGCAAGGTTAACGGCAAGAAGTATCTTAAATTACATGAAAGGTAGTAATGTATAGTTATGGTAGAAGAACTAATTAAACTAATGAATTCACAGGAAAAACATTTGAGGCAATTGCTACAGCTTTTTGAAATACAAAAAGAATTAATAATGAAAAAGGATGTTTTTGCGTTAGAGGGATTGGTTGATAAACTGAATGAATGTAGCAAAAAAATTGCAAGAGAAGAAGTAGCAAGAAGAAATCTACTTAATGATGAAAGCTTAAAAGAATTTATATATAATTCAAATAATGTAGAGTTAAGCAATACATATAGTGAGATAGTAAATATAATAAATAAAGTTATATTACAAAAAGATACTAATGAAATGCTGTTAAAGCAGCAGATAGGCTTAAATGCAAAAGTATTAAATATGATGAATCCGAATAGAGAAATGAGAACATATAATTCATATGGAAATTTATCGAAATAAGATATTGAAATTAATAATTTCAATTTATATTTAATTTATAGAGAGTGGGGATAATGGAATGGCAGGATTATTTGATACTTTTACAGTAGCAAAAAGAGGGATGAATGTACATCAGGGTGCGCTTAATACAACTTCACATAATATAGCTAATGCTAATACAACAGGATATTCTAGACAAAGAGCTGTTATTGAAACAACAAGACCTTTTGGTGGGACATCTAAATTTGATAGTGCTGGTCCGGGACAGATTGGTACAGGAGCACATATTACAACAATACAGAGAATAAGAGATTCTTTTATTGACTATCAAGTAAGAAATGAAACTAGTAAACTAGGAAATTATCAATTAACAAGTGAGTTTCTTTCACAAGTTGAAGACATATTTGGAGAACCATCAGAGACTGGAATACAAAATCAATTTAGTGAATTTTATGCGGCATTTCAGGAATTAGCAAAAACACCTGAAAAGAGTTCGGCAAGAACTGTAGCGCTACAAAAGGCAGCAGCTTTAGCAAGTTCATTAAATGATGCATATAGCCAGCTTGAAAAAAAAGTATCTGATGCACAAGAGTTACTACAGCAAAATGTAACAGATATTAATAGTATTCTTAATCAGATAAATGAACTTAATCAACAGATTTCTAGAGTATGTGCAGTAGGGCAAACTCCAAATGACTTATTAGATAGAAGAGATAATTTATTAGATCAATTATCATCTAAATTTGGTATAGAAATAAAAAATAAAGATAGACAAACAATAGATTTAAAAATTGAGAATTTCCCAGCTACAGGAACTGATATGAATAATCTTGTGAATTCAGATCCTAATACTGAATATTCAAGATTTTCTTATGTTAAAGGTGTTCAATATGCAGTTAAAGACGATAATACAGAAGATAAAACTAGTTTAGTTGTAGAATATTATCCTTTAGGAGATTCTAATGCTGAACCACAAAAGATTACAATTCAAGGAACAGAAGATGAATTAAATACATTAAAATTAAATTTAGAACAAAACAGAATACTTATTGCAAATCAAGAAGGAATAGTGGAAAAACTAGATAAAACAAATAGTGATGCAATGACTTCTGATGATTTAAATAAATTAATATTTAAAATGTATGAACGCGATGAAAAAGTGAATAGTGTAGATCCTAAAGTAATCAAAGGTGAAGTAGCTGGAAATCAGTTGGTTCAAAATTTGATGAAAGGATATATGGATGATTTAGATAAAATGGCGGCTTCACTTGCATATTCAGTAAATGCAATACAGACAGGAAGTATTGAAAATGGTAAAGAATTGGTTGATTCTAATGGTAAGCCATATGAGTGTATTTTTGTTGCTGGTGATAAGTCATCTACAGATGAGGGAATAAATGCAAAGAATATTACTGTAAATATAAATATACTTAATGATGTGACAAAATTAAATTGTGGTGCTACTAATGAATCTGGTGAAAGAAATGGGGAAAGAGCACAGGCAATTGCTAATTTATTAACTACTAAGATTGATATTTCAGATATAACTAGTGTGAAGTCATTAGATAGAAAAGAATTTTTTGAGAAATCTAAGATAAGTCTAGATCAAAATGGAATAGGGATTGTAGGAAGTAAAGATGGAAAAACAGTACATAATTATTATAAAGATATGGTGAGTCAGATTGGTACAAAAGCTCAAGAAGCAGAAAGAAGAGTTGCTAATCAGAGTGAAGTAATACTTAAAAATTTAGAATTACAAAGAATGTCTGTATCAGGAGTTTCATTAGATGAAGAAATGGTAAATATGATAACATTCCAACATGCATACCAGGCAAATGCCAAAATGATATCAACTATTGATCAACTTTTAGATGTTGTAATAAATGGATTAATGAGATAAACGTATTAACTATAAGAAAAGCTTTGAAATAATATTTGAGTGATTCTATAAAACAAAAGAGGTGGAATTTATGACAAGGATAACAAATGGAATGTTAGTTTCAAATTATATGACTAACACAAATAGAAATCTAAATAATATGCAGAAGTTACAGAATCAGCTATCTTCAGGTAAAGAAATAAGTAAAGTATCAGATGATCCATATAAAGCATCAAGAGCTATGCAGTTATACACAGAAATAAATGCAAATAAGCAATACAATGAAAATATTAAGGATGTTACAAACTGGCTTGATACAACAGATACTGCATTAAATCAAATAAGCAATGTATTTTCAAGAATGAGAGAATTGATGGTTACAGCTGGGAATGGAGCTTATGGAGCAGATGAAAAGAAAGCTATTCAAGATGAAATTAAAGAACTTAATAATCAGTTGTGTCAGATATTAAATACTAATTTTGACGGGGCCTATATTTTTGGTGGGACAAAGAGTACAAGCAAGCCTTTAATTGTAGATGCAAGTGGGAATATTAAGTATGCCAATAAAGATGGTAATCCTATTGATGTTTATTTAAATGCTGCTGGAGAGGTAGTGAATGAGCCGACTACTAATAATAAGGAACTAGGCAAAGATGATAAACTTTATTTAGATGCAAATGGACAGATTACAACATCATCTACAGATGAAAAGGGTAATAGTAATACAGCTATAATATCTAGTGAGTCTTTATATATGAATTCAGAAGGAAAGATAACAACTGATGTAAATGGAAAGTCTATTGCATTAATAGATAATTTATATGTAGATGCAAAAAACAATATTACGACACAAGCTAAAACTGAAAATAAGCTTATGGATACAAGTAATACATTATATTACGTAACACCTGATGGATATGTAACTACACAAAAAAGAAGTGAAGGCTCATCTATAGATAATCAACCTATAAGTACAGATGATCCTATATATCGTACGGCTGATGGAAAAATAAAGGCAAAGACTGCTACTATTAATACAATCTCGCCAGGAGATAAAATGATAAATTGGGGAGACGCTTTATATGAAAATTTAAATGGTGATATAGTTGCTGATAAGGAAACTATAAATAAGAAATTTAATTCAAGTGATCAATTATATTTAAATAAAAATGGAGAAATAACAAATCAAGCGACTTATAAAGATGCAAATGGAACAATAGTAAATAATACTATTTTACCAAATAACACTGAATTATATGTTGATTTAAATGGTACTATTACAACGAAGGTTGATGGAAATAAGGCTGTTGTGCTTAGTGATACATTATATTTTGATGTTGATGGAAATGTTAATGCATTAAAATATAAAGAAACTATGCCTACTGATGGAACAAAAATTAATTCTGGAAGTAAATTATTTATAGATGAGAATGGAAAGATAACCTCTAATGATGGAATAGAGAAAGATTCCGAAGGTAATATTATAAAGCAAAATACTCCGATGATATTATCAGATAAGTTATATTTAGATAAAGATAAAAACATAACTATATCGTCTACATCTCCAAATACATTGATTAAAACTGATGAACCATTATATATAGATACGGATGGAAATGTAACTACAGCTAAAACAGATAAACTACTATCATCAGATACTGCAATATATAGAGATGCTGATGGAAATGTTACTACTCAGAAAACAATTAACGGTATTGATAATACTTTACTTAACAGAGGGGATTCTCTATACACTGATGTAAATGGAAATGTAACTACATTAGAAACATCTAAGAATGATGAAATACCAGCTGATAAAGAGATTTATATTGATTCTAATAAAAACCTTACATTTGATAAAGTTGAGCAAAATAAATCATTAAGCTTAGATGATATTAGAGAATTAAGAAATGAGTTAAATAATACAGAGACTACTGAAGATAGAAAAAGTCAAATTGATAAAATATTAAAAAATAGTGATGTAGCACAATTATTACAGATAGATGGAGATTTAAAAGTAGAAGTATCTCAGGGAGTATTTATAGATTATAATGTAAATGCTGTAGATATCATGGAATTTACAGATATTAAGAGTGGGGAAAAAGTCAACTTGGTAGATACGATTAATCTAATAATATCTAATTTAAGTGAAGATGGAGATGTGTCAAAGATTACTAATGAAGGATTAAAAAAGGTTGATGCAATAATATCTAATATTCTTGAAAATAGATCAAAAGTAGGTGCTATGACTAATAGAATGGAAAGTGCTGAAGCAAAGAATGAACAGGAAAATTTAAATATGACAGATATTTTATCTAAAACTGAAGATATTGATTTTACTGAGAAAATGATGGAATATGCAGTTATGCAGACAATATATATGGCATCATTGCAAACAAGCGCTAAGATATTACCATCTACTATATTAAACTATCTTTAAATAAGGAGTTGAAATTATGGTATTAGTATCAAAGATACATGGGGAAATTGAATATGAACATAAGGATATAATTACGTTTGAAAAAGGAATTTTAGGATTAGAAGATTTGAAAAAATTCTTACTTGTTAAACTTGAACAATATGAGCCATTCTATCTTCTTCAATCTATAGAGGATGAAGATATAGGATTTATATTAGCATGTCCTTTTGATTTTTATAATCAGTATGAATTTGATTTAAAGGAAGATTTGATAGAAAGACTAGACATAAAAAATCAAGAAGATGTTACGATTTTTACAACAGTAACATTAAATTCTAATGTGAGTAAAATAACTACAAATCTAAAGGCGCCTATAATCATTAATATTTCTAATAAGTTAGGGGAACAAATAATATTAGATAAAGAGAAATATCAAATAAAGCATCCTTTAATGAGGGAGTGATGATATGTTAATTATTACAAGAAAAAAAGGCCAGTCTATAATGATTGGCGACAATATAGAAATTACAGTGTCTAAATTGGAAGATGGAAGCGTTAAACTTGGAATTAATGCACCAAAGGAAATGAGTATTTTAAGAAAAGAGCTTTATGAAGAAGTTAAAAATGAAAATAAAGCAGCTATGAATATAAATGTGGATATTCTAAAAACTATTAAAAGATAAGGGGTGGGATTTATGTACATTGATTCATCGGTTTATAATAATGCTGAACATTATATAAATAATATGTCTAATGAAAGTATAAAAATAGAAACGAGTACTAAAGAATATTCTAAAGATAGCAGTAATAATCAATTTGATAAACAATGGAATGATGATAATCAATTTAATAAAAAAGAACTAGATAAGTCTTTGAATAAGTTAAATAGATTTTTGGAAGATGAATCGGTACATGCAGAGTATTCGGTTCATGAAGACTTTGGTACTGTTATGATAAAAATAATAGATGATGCAACGAAAGAGGTAATTCTTGAAGTTCCTCCTAAAAAGATATTAGATATGGTTGCAAGTATGTGTAAGCAATTTGGATTGCTTGATAAAAAAGCTTAGTTTTTTAGTGTTGGTTAAGATTTATTGTTGCTACAACTAAAGAATTAATATTGAAATGTTAAGTATTAATTTGAGAATTATAAATAGAAGAGATGAATAAAGGCTGAATTAAAATAGAGAGTTACGTTGGGATTAAATATAGTAAAAATTATATATACGATAAATAGGAGGATAAGTTATGTATTCAAGTGGATATAATGCTTATAAAGCTAATAGTGTAAATTTTGCATCAAAGGAACAATTGTTATTGATGCTTGTAGATGGTGCAGTTAAATTTGCTAAAATAGGGAGACAAGCAATAGCAGATAAAGATATACAAAAAGCTCATAACAATATAATAAAAACAGAGGATATATTCACAGAACTTAGAGCAACTTTAGATATAAGTGCAGGACAATGGGCTGAAGATATGTTTGAAATTTATGGATTTATAAATCAAAAGTTATTTGAAGCAAATATTAAGAAAAGCACTGAGATAATGGATGAAATTATTCCTCTTATCGAAGAAGTAAGAGATATATGGTATGAAGCAGAGAAAAGAGCGAGAAGATAATTAAAAAAGGAGGAATTTTTATGAGAATAACAGGTCTTGCTACTGGTCTTGATATGGATGAAATTGTATCAAGTACAATGAAAGCATATAGAATTAAAATAGATCAAAAGACTCAAAAGAAGGATATTGTAGAGATTAAGCAGCAGTTATATAGAGATGTGATGTCTGATGCATCAAAGTTTTATGATAAATATTTTGATATAACTAAGAGTGATAGTTTATTAAAGCCAAGTAATTATAAAGCAGTTAAATTTACATCAAGTACGGATTCAGTAAAAGTTACTTCTAGTAATGAAGCGAAATTGAGCAATTATACTATTACAGGTAATGCTGCTACGGCAGCAAAAGCAGTAATAAAAGATGGAGTTGAAGAAGGTGGTAAGGTAGTTATTAATGGAGAGGAATTTACATTAAGTGGATCAACTTCAAGAAAAATGGAAGAAAACTTAAACAAACAATTAAAAGATAAAGGAATTAATGTAACTGCTACATTTAGTGAAGTTGCAGGATCAGTTGGGAAACCAGCATTAGTTTTAGAGGCTAATGAAAAAGGGTCAAGTGGAAAGTTTTATGTTGGAGGTGGATGGAAGTCATTAAATAAGGAACTAGGGCAAGATCCTTTAGCTGCTACTATTACAGGAATATCATTAGAAAATATAAAAAAAAATGGAGGAAAAATATCAATTGGTGGTAGTGATATAACACTAGATACAACAAATGATGATTTACTTATAGGAAGTTTTGTAGAAGAGTTGAAAAAGAGGGGGTTTGAAGCAACTATAGAAAAAGATGTTAATGGGAACTTAAAGATTACTAGTAGTAGTACTAAAAGTGAAAATGATCCTCAAATAAAAGTTGATAATATAAGTGCTACTTTTACAAATGGAAGAGAAGGTACACCTTCAAAGGTAGCATTTACAAAAAATGATTTAGGATCAGGCAATATAGTTGTTAACGGCAAAAATGTTAATATACCTGAAAAGGTGACAGATGAAGAGTTAAAGAAATTGCTTGAGGAATCAGGTGTAAATGCTGAAATAAATGGGGATAATATAATTTTAACATCAAAAACAATAGGATCAACCGGTGTGGTTGATGTAAAAATAGGTGATGACAAGGGAAAAACATATAATAATGGTAAAGATTCAACTATAGTAATTAAAGATGAAAATACTGGAGAAGAATATGAACATAAAGGTACATCTAATACAGTAACATTAGATGGAGTTACATTTACATTTAGCGGAGAAATAGATGGTGAAGCTAAAATAACTGGAAAAAATGATGTTACAGAACTTAAGGATAATATAGTAAAATTTATTAATGATTATAATACTTTGATAGAAAAACTAAATACTGTTACTTCAACAAGGCCTAATAGAAATTATTCTCCTCTTACAGCAGATCAAAAGAAAGAAATGTCTGAAAATGAAATTAAGCTTTGGAATGAAAAAGTTCAACAAGGTCAATTATATAAGGATTCTAATTTAACAAGAATAGCTGATTCATTAAAACAATCAATGAGGACACTTATGAATGATAGTGGATTAAATCTTGAAAAGATAGGGATTGTTCCTGTAAAGGATTATTCAGGCACTAAAAATGGTACGTTTTCTATTGATGAAGATAAATTAACAAAAGCGTTGGAGGATAATGTTGAGGAAGTAATGAATTTATTTACAAAATCAGCGCCGAAAGCACTTTCAGAAGATGAAAAAAATGATCCAGCAAAGGTAAAAAAGTATAATGAAGAAAAAAATCAAACAGGTATTTTAAATAAATTAAAGGATATATTATATAGTGAGTTTAAAAGTAGTTCGTCACCATTGGCTAAAAAAGTAGGATTACAAGGAACTGCAACATTCTCAAATAATGAATTAACTAAAAGTATATCAGATTATGAAAAAAAAATAAAGGATATGGAAAGAGATTTTACTAAAAGAGAGCAGGCTTTATATTCAAAGTATGCTACGCTTGAAAAAATGATGAGTAATCTCGCTTCTCAACAATTATCGCTACAATCAATGTTTGGAGCATAGATATGAATAATGAACTTTTTGATAAATATAAATTAGTTAATCTTGAGATTATAGATTCAATAAAAAATGATAATGAGGATATCTCCTTGTTTGAAAAACGTGAAAAGCTTATTGGAGAATTATTTAATCTGAATTGGTCAAAAGAACAAAAGAGAATGATGTATAACAATATGGGATTAGTAGATTTGGATAAAGAAATTGAGAGATTACTTAAAGAGAAAATGATAAGAATTAAAGAAAAAATAAACAAGATAGCTAAGAATAAGGCTGCAAATAAAAGTTATAATTCAGTTAATAGAAGAAGTAATTTTTTTTCTGCTAATGTTTAAAATTAATAGGGGAGGTGAGTAAATGGATATAGGTACTTTATCGATGAGTATGAGTAATGCGTCATTAGCTTCAGCGGTACAAATGTCGGTATTAAAAATGGGAATGAATATGAATAAGCAGATATCAAATGTTGTAAATGATATGATGAGTAATATGTCAGTAGAACCTGATAAAGGCATACATTTAGATGCTAAAGTATAGTTTTGTATTTATATAAATATTTAAAAAAATATAAAGTTAATAGATAATTTAACGATAAATATAAAGAAGGTTAAAATAGACAAGGAAGTCTAAAAATAAATCAAGGAGTGATATAAAATGATAATCAATCATAATATGAATGCGTTAAACGCACACAGAAACATGGGGATAAACAATGGACAAGCAGCTAAATCAATGGAGAAATTATCTTCAGGATTAAGAATTAACAGAGCAGGAGATGATGCAGCTGGTCTTTCAATCTCAGAAAAAATGAGAGGACAAATAAGAGGATTAAGTCAAGCATCAAGAAACTCACAAGATGGTATATCAATGATTCAAACTGCAGAAGGAGCATTAAATGAAACTCACTCAATACTTCAAAGAATGAGAGAATTAGCTGTACAAGCTGGTAATGATACTAACGTTACTGCAGATAGAACTGCAATAGCAGAAGAAATGGATGCACTTCAACAAGAAATAACAAGAATAGCACAGCAAACAGAATTTAATACAAAAAATATGTTTAGCAATAGCAATGGTGAGACTGTTACATTCCAAGTTGGAGCAAATTGTGGACAAACTATATCAGTTACATTCAGCCAAATGAATGCTGGAGCATTAAGTGTTGCTAATATGAGTTCAGCAGTAGGTACACAAACAGGTGCAACTGCAGCAATTTGTACAATTAACGATGCGATAGCAAAAGTATCTAAAGAAAGATCAAAACTAGGAGCTGTCCAAAATAGATTAGAACATACAATAGCTAATGTTGATAATGCAGCAGAAAACTTAACAGCAGCAGAATCAAGAGTAAGAGATGTTGATATGGCAAAAGAAATGATGGCATTCCAAAAGAATAACATATTACAACAAGCAGCTCAATCAATGCTTAGCCAAGCTAATCAACAACCACAAAACGTTCTTTCATTATTAAGATAATATTTTAAATAAATAGACAAGGAAGTCTAATAATACAATCAAGGAGTGATAGAAAATGATAATCAATCATAATATGAATGCGTTAAACGCACACAGAAACATGGGGATAAACAATGGACAAGCAGCTAAATCAATGGAGAAATTATCTTCAGGATTAAGAATTAACAGAGCAGGAGATGATGCAGCTGGTCTTTCAATCTCAGAAAAAATGAGAGGACAAATAAGAGGATTAAGTCAAGCATCAAGAAACTCACAAGATGGTATATCAATGATTCAAACTGCAGAAGGAGCATTAAGCGAAACTCACTCGATACTTCAAAGAATGAGAGAATTAGCTGTACAAGCAGGTAATGATACTAATGTTACTGCAGATAGAAGTGCAATAGCAGAAGAAATGGAAGCACTTCAACAAGAAATAACAAGAATAGCAGGGCAAACAGAATTTAATACAAAAAATATGTTTAGCACTGGTGCGACTGTTACATTCCAAGTAGGAGCAAATAAAGACCAAACTATATCTGTTTCCTTTGGATCAATGAGTGCAGGTGCATTAGGTGTTGCTGGTATGAGTGTATCAGTAAGTACACAACCTGGTGCAACTGGAGCAATTTCTACAATTGATGCTGCGATAAAAGAAGTATCTTCTGAAAGATCAAAACTAGGAGCTGTCCAAAATAGATTAGAACATACAATAGCAAATGTGGATAACGCACAAGAAAATTTAACAGCAGCAGAATCTAGAGTAAGAGATGTTGACATGGCAAAAGAAATGATGGCATTCCAAAAGAATAACATATTACAACAAGCAGCTCAATCAATGCTTAGCCAAGCTAATCAACAACCTCAAAATGTGCTTTCATTATTAAGATAGTATATAATAACAAGGAGTTGTCGTAAAATGATAAAATCATTTTACGATGACTTCTTTTTTGTTGGTAAAAATAAACTTAGATATAGTAAAGAGTAGAAGGATGCTACTATTTTATTGGTGATTATAATTTTATGAGATTAAAGTAAAGAGATTTAAAATCGATAATATAATATATTTTGGGAGGAGAGAGTATATGTTATTAAGTATAGCAATGATTGTTAAAAATGAAGAAAGAAATATAGAAAGATGTTTGAAGGCGTTACAAGTTTTAAATAATAAAATAGAATATGAAATAATAATTGTTGATACAGGAAGTACAGACAGTACGATATCAATAGCAAAGAAATATACCGAAAAGGTCTATGAACATAACTGGACTGGTAATTTTGCAGAAATGAGAAATATAAGCATAGGATATTGTAAAGGAAAATGGATTTTAATTCTTGATGCAGATGAAGTACTGGAATCAGAAGATGAATTTATTAATTTTTTTAAAAGCAAAGAAAGTGAATGTGTCAATTGTGCAACTGTAAGATTAAAGAATTTTATATCGGATAACGAAGAAAATTATTTAATTGGGAGTTTGGTTAGAGTGTTCAGAAATAATAAATATTTTTACTATACTGGAAGAGTTCATGAACAACCTAATATTCTGCCGCCAATAGCATGTACTAATATAACAATACAACATTATGGATATTCAAGAGAAGACTATAAACTTATGGAATATAAGTATGAAAGAAATAAAAAACTTTTATTAGAAGATTTAGAAGAGGGGAAAGATTTAATTTATACATATTTTCAATTGGCGCAGACTTATTCTATGGCCAATAAAAATAATGAAGCATTTGTTAGTATAAAAAAATCATTTGATTTAGTTAAAAATGAAGAGAATCAAAAAAAATATTTGTATATATATCATTTTTATTCAAGGGAAGAACTAGAAAGGCAGAATTATGAGAAAGTAATACAAGTATGTGAAAAAGCATTAAAACATACTGATGAGCATTTAGACTTCTATTATATGATATTAAAAGCATATTTAGGTTTAAACAAATATATAGAAGCAAAGAAGTATTTTGAAAAATATTTCGAATTATATAATAAATTAAAAAATGGATTTATAGTGAGAGATATATCGGTAATTAATTTTTCTTTTTGTAGACAAGAAGAGGTATTAAGAGATGAAATATTATGCAAACATAAGCTTAAGGAATATAATAATATACCTATACTATTTGATGAGCTGAAAAAGAATAAAATAAAAGAGCAACTTAAGGAAATATATATTTATTCACTTGTAAAAAATAAAATGAGTGATAAGATTAGTGAATATTTAAAAGAAAAACAAATTGATGATGAATATATACAAAGTATAATAAATGTTATAAAAAAAATTAGAGATGAATCATTAACTGGAGATGTAACTGAAGAGATTGGTTATTTTTTGAATTTGGATTTTAGATTAGATCAATATATTGAGAGAGTATTATTAAAAAGTAATGTTGAAAAAAACAAGGCTAAAATAGATTTGAATATTTATTACTTGTGGAAAGCAGAATATATTCAAGAAGTTCTTATATCTGAAGAAGAAGATTTTTCAATATTTGAGGAATTGGCATTAGAAGATGTAAAAAAATATATTAGTTTTGTTAGCTCAAATTACAAGTGTTTAGCATTATTGTATGAATATACAGAGAAAAATTTTATGTCAAGTGATATTAAGTTATTGAATTTAATAACTAGTATTGAAGAGGTATTATTGTTTAATCCATCAATTGAAGATAATCAATATAAAAATCTCATCAGTAGAACTTTTATTAATAAGATTAATGTCATTAGGAAGATGTATAACAACATTATTTTTTGTGATAAAAGTCTAAATAAATTAATCAATAGGAGTGAAAGAATATGGATCGATATTAGGGAGGCCATGCTTGCATATAAGTATGACAAATTAATGTATATAAGAAATCTAAAGGAAATGTTGAAAAATTATCCTGAATACAACAGATTGATAAAATTATATCTGAAAGATATAGGTGAAAATAATATAACTAAAGAGATGATTAAAGAAAAAGAATATTTATTAAATGTTGTACAAAATCTTGTGAATGAGAACAGAATAGCTGAAGCGCTAGAAATACTTAGCGAATTGAAAAAAATATTTAAATTTGACCCAACAATTTTAAATTATTTAGGTGTTGTTAACTACATGAATGGTAACTATGATGAAGCTATTAATAATTTAGCTTTATCTGATGTTTTAGAAGAAAATAATTTTGATACACTTTATAATATGGCGTGTGTTTTTGAATTTAAGGGTAGTTTGGAAATGGCAAGATATTACTATCAAAAATCATATGATTTATGTGATGATAATCAACTAAAGCAAGAAATTTATAATATTATCAATAAGATTAAATAAGGTGATTGATATGATATCTATATGCATGATTGTGAAGAATGAAGAAGAAAACTTAGAAAAATCATTGAAGAGTATAGTTGGATATGGATATGAAATTATTGTAGTTGATACTGGTTCTACAGATAATAGTAAAAAGGTTGCATTAAAGTATACAAAAAACGTATTTGATTATGTTTGGTGTGATGATTTTTCTAAAGCAAGAAATTTTTCTATAAGTAAGGCTACAAATGATTTTGTATTAATTCTAGATGCTGATGAAGTCGTAGAAGAATTTAACGTAGATGAATTAGAAAGAAAAATAAAAAAAAATAAGTATAAGGTTGGTAGAATTTATAGAAAAAATATATATATAAGAGAAGATAATAACTATACATATTGTGATTATATAATAAGAATGTTTAATAAGAAAATATATAGCTATGATGGTAGTATTCATGAGCAGGTGGTATCTAATTGCAATGAGAAAATAGAAACATATGAACTTCCTATACAAATAACCCATAATGGATATAGCAATGAAGAGGTAAATCGAAAAAATAAAATACATAGAAATATTATTATGTTAAAAAAAGCATTAAAGATACGAAAAGATCCATATATATTATATCAATTGGGAAAAAGCTATTATATGGAAAGGAATTATTTACAAGCTAAGATATCTTTTGAGAACGCATTGCTTTTTGATTTAGATATCAAATTAGAATATGTTCAAGATTTGATAGAAACTTATGGGTATACGTTGATTAATATGTGTGAATATAAAGAAAGTTTAAAGTTGTTAAATTTATATGATTATTTGAAAGATTCAGCTGATTTTATCTTTCTAATTGGTTTAATTTATATGAATAATGGATTATTTTTCGAGGCAATTGATAAATTTAAGAAATGTAGTGAATTTACATTTTCAAAAATGGAAGGAGTAAATAGTTATCTTTCATATTATAATATAGGAGTTATACTAGAATGTTTGGGTAATATTGAGGAATCTTTGATGTATTACAGAAAATGTGGAGGGTATGATAAAGCATTGCAAAGAATTGAACAAGTAAAATTTAGTTAAGTGTTGTAGAAAAGATTTCTTTGATTTAAATTAAAGAAATCTTTTTATTTTTGTATTTATGAATACCATAAGTTCGACTTGTGGTTTCGGAAAGCTTTTAGCTATAAGTAGAAATAAAAAAACCTTAATTGTAAAACTATGGTAGACTTGCCGAGTAATACTATAAAAATACAGGGAGGTGTGTCCGTTAATGGACATTGATAGTTTATTACATAGCAAATGGAATTGTAAATATCACATAGTTTTTGCACCAAAGTTTAGGAGATAAATTATATATGGGCAGATAAAAGCTGATGTAGGAAGAATATTAAGATTATTATGTGAAAGAAAAGGTGTTGAAATTATAGAAGCAAATGCGTGTCCAGACCACATACATATGCTTGTAAGTATATCGCCTAAATTGAGCGTAGCTCAATTTAGGCGATATCTCAAGGGCAAGAGTTCTTTGATGATTTTTGATAGACATGCAAACATGAAATATAAGTATGGCAATAGGCAATTTTGGTAAGGGATACTATGTTGATACAGTTGGAAGGAACAAAAAGATAATAGAAGAATATATAAAAAACCAGATACAGGAAGATATAGCATACGAACAAATGAGTTTGAAGGAATATATCGACCCGTTTACGGGTGAGCCAGTAAATAAAGGCAAAAAATAAAGCACCTTTTAGGTGCAGCCGGTAAAGGTTTTGCGGTCGGCAGACCATTTCAACGTGCGAGTAGCACGGCTAGCAACAAAGCCTTATAGGCGCAGAAAAAACCACCCGTTTTCACGGGTGGTCCTGATTGTATAATAGAAACATTGTATAGGTGAATAGTTGTGGAATGAAATAATTTACAAACTATATTGATAAAAAACGTTAAATAATATTACATTAATGGATAAAATTAATATTAATTACAAAGGGATAATTGTGTAAAGAATTATATAAAAATGTCGATATAACAAAATAAGAGTTTCTATGAAAAATAAATTTAAGGAGATAATGGATGAATAAAAATAGCATAAAATGCCACCTTGAAAATTTAATTTCTAATGGTGACTTAAAGAATGCAATTGAAATAATTGATCAATATAAAAAGATATATGGTTATGATGATGAAATTGGAAGTATGGAAGCTATAGTTGATATCTATAATAATAAATCAACTGATGCTCTAGAATGTATTAAAAGAGGACTTGAATTTAATATATATAATGGCGACTTATATTATACGATGGGAAATATATATGAAGTTGAGCAACAGTATGATAGAGCTTATTTATGTTATGAGCATTCGCTGCTGTATACTGAAAATAAAGAAAAGCAGAATATTATATTAGAAGCAATTCGTAATCTGAGAGGAAATTATAATTTAAATGTTAAAGGTTACTCAATAATTATATTAACATACAATAATTTAGATTATACAAAACTATGTGTTGATAGTATAAGGAAATATAATGGTAGTGAAAATTGTGAAATAATAATTGTTGATAATGCTTCTAATGATGGTACAGTTCAATGGTTAAAACAACAAAGTGATATTAAGTATATACTTAATAATGAGAATAAAGGATTTCCAGCTGGATGTAACCAAGGAATTAAAATAGCAAAAAAGGATAATGATATATTTCTATTAAATAATGATACTGTAATTATGCCTAATTCTATATTTAACTTAAGAATGGGATTGTATAGTGACTGTAAAGTAGGGGCAACAGGAGCTGTAAGTAATAGTATATCTTATTATCAACAAATAGATGAACAATATAATGATTTCAATGGGTATATGAAATTTGCATTAAGAAATAATATCACTAATAGTTTGAAGTATGAAGAAAGAGTAAAATTAGTTGGATTTGCTATGTTTATTAAGCGAAATGTTTTAGATAAGGTTGGAATGCTTGATGAAAGATTTACGCCAGGTAATTTTGAAGATGATGATTTAAGCTTAAGAATTATAAGAGAAGGATATAAATTATTATTATGCAAAGATAGTTATGTACATCATTTTGGAAGCGTTAGTTTTAAAGAAAAACCTCAACAGTATAATGAGTTGTTGAGAGTTAATTCAAACAAGTTTAAAGAAAAATGGGGATTTTCAAGTCAATATTCAATGAATATTAAAAAGGATTTGATAAGTAATATTAATGTTCCAAACTATAAAAATATAAGAGTGTTGGAAGTGGGATGCGGGTTAGGAGCTACACTATTAGATATAAAAAATAGGTATTATAATAGTGAAGTATATGGAATAGAAAGTAATCCTAATATAGTAAGTGCGATTAATGATATTTTAAATATTGAATGTGGAGATATCGAAAACATAGAATTAAAGTATTCTGAGAAATTTTTTGATTATATAATATTAGGAAATGTACTAGAAAGGCTTAATAATCCTAAAGAGGTTTTAGTAAAACTATCAAAATATTTAAAAGCTGATGGGTATATATTAGCTAGTATTCCTAATGTTATGCACTTTTCGGTAATCAAGGATTTACTGGAGGGATATTGGACGTATCAAAATTTTGGTATATTAGATAAATGTAATTTGAGATTTTTTACAAAGAATGAAATAACACGCTTGTTCGTGGAATGTGGATATGATGAATTAAATATTAAAGCAAATCAAGTATATCAAACCGAAAGTGATATTGAGTTTATTAAAAAGTTAAATCATATTTCAGGAGATGGTGTAAAAGATCAATTGGAAGCTTATCGGTATATTGTAAAAGCTAAAAGACGTGTTAATTTAGATGAAGGTATAGTAAAAAAATGTGGTACGCTACTAAGAAGAATAGAATTCAATATAGATATTGAAGAAACTGAACAAGAGATTATTGGTAATTTAAATGATGAATTATTTACTAAAGATATTATTATAGAAGCCGTGGCTAAATATATAATAGATAAGGTATATATATTAAACTATTTAGCTGGAAAATTAATTGAATGCAATATGTTTGAGAATGTACTTGAATTATTAAATAATGCTTATGAATTAAATAGTGAAAATATAGATACAAATTATAATATTGCATATTTTTTGAATATGATTGGTGAAAAAGGATTAGCATTAGAATATTTGAATAAATTAAATATTACAAATGAGTATATTAAAGAATTAAAAATACGTATTATGGAGGAAGTTAATGAACAATAAGAAAATTGCATTTATTACATGTGTAAATGACGATATATTATATGATGAATGTCTGAGATATATTGGTGATTTAGAAATACCTGAAGGTTATGAAATAGATGTAATATCTGTAAGAGAAGCTAAAAGTATAACATCAGCATATAATAATGCAATGAATAGCACAGATGCTAAATATAAAGTTTATCTACATCAAGATACTTTAATAATAAATAAATATTTTATCAAAAATATATTAGAAATTTTTAATTCAGATAAAAATATTGGAATGATAGGAATGGTGGGGTGTGAAAATATACCTATTAATGCTGTATGGTGGGAGGCTAATAAAAAATACGGAAAAGTATATGAGAGTCACACTGGAAATATGCAGTTACTAGCTTTTGATGAAATAGTAGGGGCTCACGAAGAAGTTAAAGCTATTGATGGATTTATCATGATAACCCAACATGATATTGAATGGAGAGAAGATTTATTTGATGGATGGCATTTTTATGATATTTCACAGAGCGTAGAATTTATTAAGAATGGATATAAAGTTGTAATACCAAAACAACAAAATGTTTGGTGTATTCATGAATGTGGAATTGTTAATGTAGAAAATAATTATGAAGAATATAGAAAAATATTTTTAGATGAATATTCAAAAAAAATATTCCCTTTAGTTAGTATATTAATACCAACTTATAATAGGCCTGAATATTTTGAGTTGGCATTACAAAGCGCTATTAATCAAACTTATCCTAATATTGAAATAATTATAGGAGATGATAGTACTAATAGTGATACTGAAGAAATAATAAATAATAAATATATAAATAAAGTGGATAATATAAAGTATTATCATAATTCAAAAAATATAGGACAATTTGATAATTATTTAAAATTAATGGAATTAGCAAATGGTGAATATATAAATTTTTTAATGGATGATGATTTATTTGAACCAACAAAAATAGAAAAAATGATAAAATATTTTATTAATGATATTGATGAAAAGATAAGTTTAGTTACATCTAATAGAAATATTATAGATGACAATGGAAAGATAAATGGAAGCTTTATTCTTGATAAAATATTTGATGGCAAAGATGTCTTAAATGTTAATGGTGGAGAGCTTGTTAAATTTCTATTAATTTATAATTATAACATAATTGGAGAACCTACAACAGTATTATTTAGGAAAGATAAGTTGAAAGACAAGTTTGGTTGTTATAAAGGAAGAAGATATATTTGTAATGTAGATCAAGCAACATGGTTTAACCTGCTTGAGAATGGAAATGCTATAATTATTAAAGAATGTTTAAGTAGTTTTAGAAGACATGTGAATCAACAGTTAAAACATGAAAAAATGTTAGTTGGTGGAGCTGAAGATTATGTGTTTTCAATTATAGAAATGATAGAAAAAAAAATGTTCCATGAGTATGATGAATATGAAAGTTGCATAGATAATTGCTTGAAATATTTAGAGTATATCAAATATAAGGTGAATGATAGAAAAAGAATAAATAATCTCTATAATACATTAATAAAACATAAGAAATTGTTATCAGAACATTTCTTGGATAAAGAGTTGACTAAAACAAATATGTTAAATAATACTAGACTAAACAATGAAAGAGATTTATTTGTTTATGATAGGGAAGCTGCTAGAGAAGTTATACAGGAAAATAAAAAAGTCGTAGATTTGTATTTAAGTTTGATGAGAGAAAGTATTAGAAATGAAAAATATGAAGAAGTAGCTTTTTATGCATTTAAATATGGAAGCTATGCTTGTGAAAAACATCCTGGAGAATATTGTAATAAGGAATTAGAAAACTTATTAATAAAATGTGCCGAAAAAATAAAGCCAATAAAACTCCAAACTGATTTGATAAAATTAAATATTAAAGACTCCAAAAGAAAGGTGTTGCATGTAATAAGTGAGGCATATGATGTAGGTGGACATACTAGACAGCTATGGAATTGGATAAGGTCCGATAATGAATCAATTTCTTCAGTAGTTGCAACATGGCAACTTGAAACAGCTCCTTCATGGCTAAAGGCGGAGATTGAGAAAAGAACAGGTTTTATTTTATCATTGAATAATTATGAAAGTTCATTTCTAAAAAAAGCTGCTCTTTTAAGAGCAATTGCAAATGAATGGGCAGATATAATAGTTTTACATACACATATGCAAGATCCGATACCACTACTAGCATTTGGAGTTGATGGTGAAAAGCCGGTAGTTTATATGAACCATGCAGATCATAGATTTTGGATAGGTGCATCTATTTCTGATGTTGTAGTTGATGGAAGAGAATGGGGAAAATATATATCATTAAATAAACGAGGAATAACTAAAAGTCAAGCTGTTCATCTACCTTTAGAGGTAAAAGAAAAATACTGTAAAAGTGAATTGAGAAAAAAATATAATATTAATGAAGATACTAAAGTCATGCTAACAATAGCTTCTGAAGATAAATTCATAAGTTTAAATAGTAATCACTATATTAAAATTATTAAAGAAATAGTTGATAAGATTGATAATATTGTAATTTTTATTATTGGGCCAAAATCTAAAGGTGTATGGAGAATGTTAGAGAATTATGCTGAAGGTAAAGTAAAAGTTCTTGGAATTCAAAATGAAGTTGAAGATTATTATAAAATTTCTGATTTTTATATGGATTCATTTATGATTGGTGGGCCAACAGCAATATTAAATGCTGCTTTATATGGCTTAAAAGTTATAAGATTTAATAATAGATATAATCCTATTTTTTCGGATTATGGAATAGAATTGGAAGATTGCATATTTAATAGTGTAAATGAAATTATAAAGTTTATTAATGAAACCAATATGGAATGTGATAAAAATATTACAGAATCAATTTTAGAAAAGCATAATAGTAACACAAATAAAGAAATCAATTTATTGTATAATTCATTAAATAAACATAAAGTAAATAAAGAGTTAGAAATACTAAAAGAATGTGATGAAATTGATGAATTTTGGGCTTTATTAAAAAAATAAATTTATTAAGAAAAGTATTTTTAGAACTATAAAATGATTTAATTTATTATCGATAGTAAAGTGTAATAAATTATAGTGTGATTAAATATTTTTGGATGAGATTTGTAGAAAAAATAATTAATAAATTATTAATTATGTAGTATTTAAAATAATAGTGATATATATTTAAGTTTAATGGGTTATCAAAGATAATCTCAAATAGTATTATTTAATTAATAAAGGTTAAACAGAATTAATTTTAATCGTTGGATTAATTTGTATTCATAGTTGATAAATGTAAGAGTGTATTTGATAAAGAATTGAAAATATATGATTAGAAATAGTAAAAATAATTTCTGAAATTATCTGTAGTATACATTTAAACTATAAAAATAACGAAGAGTTACACTGAATTTTTTCTATATGAAATTTGTGTGAATTAATAGAATATCTAAATTATAAGGAGGAAAAATGATACCATTTAATATCCCACCAGTAGTTGGGAAAGAAGAACAGTATATAAGGCAAGTTATAAGAGAAAATGGAAAGCTATGTGGTGATGGGGAATTTACGAAAAAATGTAATAATTGGATCGAAGAAAATCTAAAAGCTCAAAAAGTTCTTTTAACTACATCATGTACACATGCATTAGAAATGGCAGCTATATTATGTGATATAAAGCCAGGTGATGAGGTAATAGCACCATCATATACTTTTGTATCAACTGTGAATGCATTTGTTCTTAGAGGGGCAAGAATAGTGTTTGTTGATATAAGACCAGATACTATGAATATAAATGAAGAATTGATTGAAGACGCAATAACTGAAAAAACTAAGGTGATAATTCCTGTTCATTATGCAGGTGTTGCTTGTGAAATGAATAAAATAATGGATATAGCAAGAAAATATAACTTATTTGTAGTTGAGGATGCGGCACAAGGTATAATGTCTACATACAAGGGGCAATCTCTGGGGACTATTGGAGATTTTGGATGCTATAGTTTTCATGAGACAAAAAATTATAGTATGGGAGAAGGTGGGGCTATAGTTATTCAAAATCAGAATTTTAATGAAAGAGCTGAAATAATAAGAGAAAAGGGTACAGATAGAAGTAAATTTTTTAGAGGACAAGTCGATAAGTACTCATGGATTGATATAGGGTCGTCATTTTTACCAAGTGAATTGAATGCAGCATATCTTTATGCTCAATTAACAGAAGCAGAAAAGATAAATAATGATAGAATGAAATATTGGAATTTATATTATAAAGGATTGAAAAATCTTGAAATAAGAAATTTAATTAATCTTCCGTTTATACCTAAGGATTGTATACATAATGCACATATGTTTTATATAAAGTGTAAAAATTTGGAGGAGAGAAATGAGCTAATAAAATATTTGAAAGAAAACAATATATTAAGTGTGTTTCATTACATACCTTTACATTCAACTAAAGCTGGAGCGCATTTTAGTAGATTTCATGGCGAGGATATCTATACTACTAAGGAAAGCGAAAGGTTATTGAGATTACCAATGTATTTTTCGATTACAGAAGAATTAGTGAATTATGTAGTTGAAAAAATAATAAGCTTTTATAACAAGTAATTGAATCTTTTTTTTGAATAATTACTATAAATATGCTAATAAAACATATTATATAATAGAATTTAATTGCAATTATTTATAAGAAAAAATAAACTAAGTAATAGATATTTACCTAAGGGAGTTAGGGAGAACAGTATGAAAATAATAGATGCATTTTGGGAAAAGAGAAATATTGGAGTTGATACAATAGAAATTATTATAGAAGAAAAAGATACTATTGATGATATAGAAGAAACTTTAAGAAAAATAGATTCACAATATATAGTGGTAAAAGTTCCAGCAGGAAAAATAGATGCAATGTTTTTGCTAAATAAACTTGGATATAATTTTATTGAATGCATAATTCGTGTTACTCATGATTTGGAGAATATAGAATTGAAAGGAATACCAAAGCGGTTAAGTGATAATGTCTCTTATTCGCTAATGAATGAAAAAGATTATAGTGTACTTTTTGATGAAATTAATAAAGGAATGTTTACAACAGATAGAATTTATTTAGACCCTAGTTTTACAATCGAACAAGCAAGTAAAAGATACATTGGTTGGATTAAAGATGAACTTTCAAAAGGTGCTGAAGCTTTTAAGTTAGTTTACAAGGAAAAACATGTAGGTTTTTTTATGTTAAAGGAGATAGAAAAAGATACTTATTATCCATTTTTAGCAGGTATATATAATGATTATAGGAATACTGGATTAGGTTATATATTTAATTATAAGCCATTATGTGAAGTTGTTAAGAAAGGTGGCAAAATGGTGTCTACATATATTTCTACTAATAATAGCAATACAGTTAGGATGCATTCAATTTTGGGGTTTCAGTTTAACGAAACTAATTATGTATATATTTATCATAATAAAAAGGGGGAAAATTATTGAGGTTATTAGAAAATAAAAATATTTTTATTACGGGATGTAACAGGGGGATTGGTAAAAAATTAGTTGAGGTATTTGCCCAAAATGGTGCAAATACTATAATTGCTCATGCTAGGAAAAAAAGTGATGAATATGAACAGTATCTAATAAAAGTAAAAAATAAATATAATATCGTAATTATACCAGTATATTTTGATTTAGTTAATTATGATGATATGAAAAGAGAAATAAGAAAACTTCAAATGAAAGAAATTTCTATAGATGTATTAGTAAATAATGCAGGTATTGCTCATGGTGGATTGTTTCAAATGACGTCTGTGAATAAAATAAAGGAAGTTTTTGATGTTAATTTTTTTTCGGTATTAGAGCTTACTCAATTGATACTAAAGTTTATGAAAAAACAATCAAAAGGTGCAATAATAAATGTATCCTCTGTTTCAGGGTTAGATTTGAAAAGGGGAAACTGTGCATATGGTACATCTAAAGCTGCGCTTATTGCATTTACAAGGACTTTAGCGGCTGAATTAGCGCCTATTAGAATAAGAGTGAATGCTATTGCACCTGGCTTAACTGATACAGATATGGCAAAACTAATGGAGATAAATGCTAAAAAAGAAATGATTAGGGAGATTTCTATGGGGAGATTAGGAAAAACAGAGGAAATAGCAGATGCAATAGTATTCTTAGCTTCTGACAGGTCATCATTTATTACTGGTCAAGTTTTGAGAGTTGATGGAGGAATTATATGATTAGGAAAGAGAAAAAAATTCAATTAATTGCTATAGGTGCTAGAGAAATGAGACGTAAATCAATAGAGATGATATATAATGCAAAAAACTTTGGAGGACATATTGGCGGGAGTCTTTCAATAATTGAAATTATGGCAACTCTTTATATTGGTGTAATGAATATAAATGAAAGTAATGTTACTTCAGAATTAAGAGATAGATTTATTTTAAGTAAGGGACATGGTGTTTTGGCATTGTATACAGCGTTGAATCAAATAGGAATAATTTCTAATGATGATTTAGCAACTTTTAAATCTAATGATACATATTTATATGGACATCCGTCTATGAAGCTAGATAAAGGAATTGAGTTTTCAAGTGGAAGTTTAGGACAAGGTTTATCATTGGGAGTTGGAAGTTGTTTGGCATTGAAGAAAAAAAATAATCTAACTTCAAGAGTATTTGTGTTATTAGGTGATGGAGAATGTGATGAAGGAGCTATATGGGAAGCAGCAGCGTCAGCTTCCCACTACAATTTAAATAATATTGTAGCTATTGTTGATAAAAATGGATTGCAGTATGATGGTGAGACTAAAAATGTTTTATCTATGGAGAGTCTATCAGAAAAATGGAAAGCTTTTGGCTGGAATGTAATTGATGTCGATGGACATGATATAGAGCAACTATATGATGCTTTAACTAAAAAATCAGATATGCCCATAGCTATTATTGCAAATACTATTAAAGGAAAAGGAGTTTCTTTTATGGAGAATAATCCATTATGGCATCATTCAAAATTAAGTAAAGAACAATTTGAAAGTGCTATGAATGAACTAGAGGTGTAATTATGTTGGAGTTTAATTCGAGAAATATAAAAACATGGGCTAAACTTGGATCTTGTGGCTCATTTGGTATTGCTGCATTGAAATTACCTGAATTATATAATGATGTAGTAATTTTAACATCAGATTTAACTTTTTATTCAGGATTAGAAAGGTTCAAAAAGAAGTATTCTGAGAAGTTATATAATATAGGAATAGCAGAGCAAAATATGATAGGAATTGCAGCAGGAATGGCAAAAGAAGGATTAAATCCATTTGCTACTACATATGCTGCTTTTGCAACAACACGTAGTTGCGATCAAGTAAGAGTAAATATGGGGTATATGAAATTAGGCATTAAACTTGTAGGACTAAGTTCAGGATTATCAGCAGGGATATTAGGAGCTACGCATATGAGTTTTGATGATATTGCAATAATGAGGGCAATACCTAATATTACTATATTATCGCCGGCTGATTGTACAGAAACAATAAAAGCAACTTTTGCAGCAGCTGAACATGATGGGCCAGTTTATTTAAGGCTTACTGGTATTATGAATAATCCAATAGTATATAAAGAAGACTATGAATATAAGATTGGAAATGCAATAACATTAAAAGAAGGTTTGGATATTGCAATAATTGCTACGGGTACAATGGTAAATAATTCCCTTGAGGCAGCCAACATTATTGAAGAAGAGGGGGTTAGCTGTAGTGTAATAAATATGCATACAATTAAGCCATTAGATATTAGTGCAATAAAAAAAGCCACAAGTGCTAAGTTGATTGTAACAGTTGAAGAACATAGTGTTAATGGTGGTTTAGGAGGCGCGATAGCGGAATATTTATCTAAGTTCAATAAGAGGCCTCCTCATCAGATAATAGGTATTTCAGATGAATTCAAGCATGCTGGTGATTATAATTATCTTTTACACCAATATGGATTAGAATCACAACAAATTGCAAGTAAAATAATTAATAGATATAAAGAGGTAAATTAACATGATAAATTTGGAAAAATATAAAAATGCATTTATAGAAACTTTTGAAATAGAAGAATCACAATTAGACGGTTTAAAATACCAAGAAATTAATGAATGGGACTCAGTAGGGCACATGAGTCTAATGGCAGCATTAGAAGAAATATTTGATATAATGATGGATACTGATGATATTATCGATTTTAATTCATTTGAAAAGGGAAAGGAAATTTTAAATAAGTATGATGTGGAAATTTGATAAATATTCTGATAAAGTTGCAGCTGTTGATGAAAATGGAGAGAAAATAACTTATCATGAATTGGATAAAAAAGGAGAGATTATAAAAGAACATATAAGAGAAAGAGCATTAGTATTTTCATTATGTACTAATACATTAGGTTCATTATTAGGATATACATCTTTTTTGAATAATAACATTGTACCATTACTTTTGGATGCGGGAATAGATAGAAACTTATTAAAAGGTCTTATAGAAAATTATAAACCAGATTATTTATGGATTCCTTTATCAGCTAAAGACAAATTCAAGGAATATACTTGTATTTTAGAGCTTTTTAATTATTCATTAGTAAAAACAAAATATAATCATGAATATAAATTACATGATAATTTAGCATTATTATTAACTACATCAGGTTCAACAGGTAGTCCTAAATTAGTACGCCAAAGCTATAGAAATATTTTAGCTAATACAGAATCAATTGTTCAGTATTTAGAAATAGATAGTTTTGAAAGACCAATAACAACCTTGCCTATGAATTATACATATGGTTTATCTATAATAAATAGCCATTTATATGCAGGAGCAACTATTTTATTGACAACTAAAACTATTTTGGAAAAGCAATTCTGGAAATTTTTTAGGAATGAAGAAGCGACATCGTTTGGAGGAGTTCCATATACTTATGAGATATTAAATAAGTTAAAATTTTTTAGAATGGATTTACCTTCTTTAAAAACAATTACTCAAGCAGGTGGTAAATTATCACTTGAATTGCATAAAAAATTTGCAAAATATGCACAAGAGAATAATATAAAGTTTGTTGTAATGTATGGACAAACAGAAGCTACAGCGAGGATGGCATACTTACCGCATTATAAATCTTTGGAAAAATATGGAAGTGTAGGGGTTGCAATTCCAGGCGGGGAATTTGAATTGATAGATATTAATAATAATAAAATTATCTATGCTAATGTGGTAGGAGAACTTAAATATAAAGGTGATAATGTAACTTTAGGTTATGCTGAGTGTGGGAGTGATCTTTCTAAGGGAGATGAAAATAGAGGAGTTTTAGTAACTGGAGATATGGCCAAAAGAGATGATGATGGGTATTTTTATATAGTAGGAAGAAAAAAAAGATTTTTGAAAATTTTTGGGAATAGAATAAACCTTGATGAAGCTGAAAGATTATTGAAGAATAAATTTCAAGATATAGAGTGCGCATGTTCTGGTGTTGATGATAAAATGTATATATTTGTTACAGATATTTCTTTATCGACTCATATTAAAAAGTTTATTACTGAAACTACAGGATTAAATTTAAGTGCATTTAAGATAAGAGAAGTCAATGAAATACCTAAGAATGAAGCAGGCAAAACCTTATATGCTAAGTTGGAGGAATTTTATGATTGATTATAGTCAAGTATTCAAGAGAGATCCATATTGCTTAAATAGAGAAGAAAAACATGAATTTTTAAATGAGTATCTTAGGCATTTAACTAAGCATCATTATAATTCATGTGATGAATATAGAAGGATAATTGATAGCAAAGGGATTGAAGTTAATAATATATCAAATTACTATGATATTCCATTTTTACCAGTAAGAATGTTTAAAGAATTTAATCTAGTTAGTGTGGAAGCAGAAAATGTTTTAAAAACAATGATGTCATCGGGCACTACTGGAAATAAAGTGTCTAAAATTTATTTGAATAAGAAAACTGCATTAAGTCAAACTAAAGCTTTAGGTAAAATAATATCATCATTTATTGGATCTAAAAGATTGCCAATGATAATATTAGATACATCAGAAGTGGTAAAAAATAGAGCTATGTTTTCAGCTAGAGGGGCAGGGATATTAGGATTTCAAATGTTTTCGTATGATAGAGTTTATGCATTAAATGATGATATGAGTTTAAATATAGATTCATTAGTAACATTTTTAGAAAAGCATAAAAACGAATCAATATTAGTATTTGGTTTTACATTTATGATTTGGCAACATTTCTATACAGAATTAAAAAATAGTGGTAAAAAAATAGATTTATCAAATGGTATTTTAATTCATGGAGGTGGATGGAAAAATATGATGGATAAAGCTGTTACTGCTGAAAAATTTAAGCAGGGATTAAATTCTATATGCGGAATCAAAAAAATATATGATTATTATGGGATGGTTGAACAAACAGGTAGTATATATATGGAATGTGAGTGTGGTCATTTTCATAGTAGTATATATTCGGATATTATAGTTAGGAATCCATTTGATTTTTCAGTTTCCTCTATTGGAGAAAAAGGAATAATTGAAGTTGTATCTATATTACCAGAGTCTTATCCAGGGCATATATTATTAACGGAAGATGAAGGAATTCTTTTAGGTGAAGATGATTGCGCTTGTGGAAGATTAGGTAAGTATTTTAAAATAACTGGAAGGATTAAGAATTCTGAAATACGGGGGTGTAGTGATACATATGCAGATAAATTTAAATAATATTAATTACTTGTATTACAACGGAAAATCGTTTGAAGAAATGAAGAAGTTAAAAGCATTACAACCGTTTTCGGCGCAAGTATGTAATTTTTTGAATGAGTTATCCAAAGCAATAATGTTAGATAAAGAAGCTAAGAAATATGCTGATATTATTACCTTTGGATTTTTCTGTAGAAAAGCGAATATAGAGAGGCTAAAAGAAAAGTATATTGAAATAAATAAATCACATATTGGAAGAGGTCTTAGTTTTCATATTGCCCCATCAAATGTACCTATTAATTTTGCATACTCGTTAGTAGTAGGCTTGTTAAGTGGAAATAGTTGTATTGTTAGAATATCATCTAAAAAATTTGAACAAACTAAAATTGTTTGTAAATTATTATCAAAAGTTTTAAAAAAGCACGGGGGTATTTTAAAAGATTATATTTTGATATTAAATTATAATAGAGATTCTAATTTAACAGAATATTTTTCTTCGATATGTGATTCGAGAATTATTTGGGGCGGGGATAACACTATAAATAAGATACGTAAATTTAATATTCCCATTAGATCTATAGATATAGCTTTTGCTGATAGATATTCTATAGCGATAATTAATTCAATGGATATTATTAATCATCCAAATATGAAAAAATTAGCTCAAGATTTCTATAATGACACATATTTATATGATCAAAATGCATGTTCTTCTCCTAGACTAATAGTTTGGTTAGGAGATAATGAAAATATAGGTATAGCAAAAAAAATTTTTTGGAGTGCTCTTCATGAGTTTATAGTAAATAAATATACATTAGAATCAGTAATTGTGGTTGATAAGTTATTGACTTCATATAGGTGTGCAATTTGCTTAGAGGATATACATATAGAAAATTTAGAAGATAATTTAATTAATAGAATACAATTAAATTCATTAACCGATAATATTGAGGATTTTAAATGTGCAGGTGGTATTTTTTTTGAGTATAGTGATAATAATTTGAATTCGTTAGCTTCAATAATTACTAATAAATATCAAACAGTATCATACTTTGGAATAGATCCGCTAGAAATTAGAAAATGGGTTTTTAAAAATGGACTTACAGGCATAGATAGAATAGTACCTATAGGTAAGGCAGCGGACTTTTCATTAGTATGGGATGGATGTGATTTAATAAGAAGTCTAACTAGGATATGTGATGTTATGTAAAATTAATAATAGTATATTACAATAGAGATATATTAATTTGGTAAGTTTATAAAATTATTTATGATGATTTCCTTATAAAGAATACTTAACATGAGCATTAATTAGATTAATATATTAAATGAGAATCATGATAGTGTAAAGTATGCTATGAAAAATGATATTTGAAAATTTAATAACTAAATAATCAATATAAGTAAGAATTAGTGAATTGCTACTTAAATTTGGGCATAAGAAATAGGCCTCCGGCAGCGCAGGCAAAAAACAAATATTGTAATTTTTATGTCAGGAGCATTTGCTCTCCTGCATGTTGAAAATAGTTTGCTGTCCGAGGCTAATAAGGATTTGCCACTTTGCTGGCATATTGTCAGCATTCTCTAGTTCAGTAAGTTCATTTAATGGATGCCAGTAATTATAAGGATGTGGACGTAAAAAGTTGTAGTAAGCAACCCAAAGAGAAAAGCCATATACTGCACCATTGTCACTTCCGTATCCACAGGTTACGCGGTAAGAAGCTTTATATGTTCTATTCAAGCGTTTTACAACTTGTTTAAACCAACGATATTCTTCAGAAACTGGATTGTCATTAGTAAGACCAATAACTTGAGTTAAATCAAATTGTTTGTTTTCTTCTAACTCAAATTGTTGCTTAGCTAAAGGATAAACTGAATATCCATCAGCAATGAACTTTAATGCATTGTTAGGAAAAGTTCAAAACTTTTCAAAAGCCATTCTTATTGCTAATATGCAAGGGCCAACTGCTTGAGTATCAGATACTTAATAACCTAAAATAGACTTTTTGAAAGCGTTCATGACAATCCAAACGTAATGTTTGATGCCTTTTACTTTTATGTAGGTTTTATCAGTAGCAAGAATTTTAGATGGTTTATAATCAAAAGTATCTATAAATGCCTTAATTACTGAAGCTGCTGTCAATGCGTAATTAGCAACCATAGTATGTGATATTTTTATACCATGTACTTCCGCTAACGCGCGAGCAGTTTGTCTAGTCGAAAGCTTTAAATTGACATGATAAGTTAAGCACAGTCCCATTATATGAGGATTGAATTTTTTGAAACTAAAATTAACTACAGACTTAGGCAACATATGTAAATCCATCTTGAAGAAATTAAGAGTGAATTCTATGTAAATATAGTGAAGTATGTATTTATGCTTTTTGCTTTTATCAAAATCTTTTGGAATATTTTTAATATTCTTTAAATAATAAGAGCAATCAGAGTTTTTACATTTATGTATTCTAAACTATAATAGTGCAAAAATGCTTGAATAATTTTACAACTGAATAAAATAAAAAACATTTATGATAAATCCCTGTTATAATTAAGTTCCAACACAAAATCCAACAAGGAGATACATAAATGTTTCAGAATACAATTATATCAAATGAGCTATCAATATACAAATTTTTTAATGAATTAAATTTTAATTTTTATTTAACAAATCCTCAGTTAAAGCATTTAGAAAATATCATGAATGCTATGATATCTAAAGGGTTTAATGGTAAGATTTCCGACATAGCGGAGCTTGCGCCTGCAAGACATCGAACTAGTATCACTAGATTTTTATCAAATAGTTCTTGGGATGAAAATCTTCTAAAGAGATCTTTAAAAGCTTATATAGTAGAACTTATTTGGAATAAATCAAAAGAATCTAAACAACCAATATACTTTATTGTTGATGACACTATATCTGAAAAGACTAAGCCCTCGTCAAAGGCTATAAATCCTATTGAAAAGTGTTCATTTCACAGTTCACATTTAAAGGGTAAAACTGTATATGGTCATCAAATATTAGTTTCATTACTATCGTGTGACGGATTAGTTCTTCCATATTCGATTGATATTTATGATAAACAATCTATGAGTAAAATAGAATTAACTGAAAATTTAATTTCAACACTACCTAAGCCTCAATATGAAGGTTATGTTTTAGCTGATAGTTGGTATAGTTGTAAGGATATATTTAATGCCTCTCAAAAGCTGGATACAGTTATATTGGAACTTTAAAGACAAACAGAGTCATTTTCCCAAAAGGTCATGAAAGATTAGGAATAAAACTTCATAAATTTGCTGAAACATTAAATATTGAAGATTTTGACCTTGTCACAGTCAAAGAAAAACAATATTACATTTACAATTATGTTGGCAATTTGAAAGATAGAAAAAATATTTCTATTGTTTTAAGCTATCCTAAAGATGCATTTCAGAAAGATAAAGCACTGAAGGCTTTTATTTCTATAAATTCTTTCATAAAACCTTTAGAACTTTTAACTCAATATACTGACCGTTGGGCTATTGAGCCATTTTTTAAAGACTGTAAAACTTATTTAGGCCTTGATGGATATCAAGTAAGAAGTGAAAAAAGTATTAATAGATATCTAACAATAATGTTAATAAACTATACTTATTGCAAAATGTATTCTAATAATTCTTATCACTTCAATACTGGATATAAATCTGCTAAGAAGGATTTACAAAAATCTAAAGTAATATTCATATATGAAGCTGCCGCAAGCGGTACGCCGATAGAAGAAATTTTTGAGTCATTAAAAATAGCTTAGAATTCTGTTTGGTTATTCAACTGTAAAATTATTCAAGTAAAAATGCACTATTATAGTTCTAAAGTGTTTTCGTTCTTTTTGAACAGCAAGTGTATGACCACAATAAGGGCATTTAAATACTAAAGGTTTAGCAACAGTATTACTTTGTTTAAAAGTAATACCACAAATTTTACATTAAAACTAACCCTTATTACCATTGTTGTCATATATATCCAAAGTGTGGTGCACCACACTTTGGGCATATAATTGATTCAGGAATTGACTTACTGTTACGTCTTTTGACGGGTTTTAAGGCTTTATTATATTTATGTTTGTAATATTCTAGAAAGTAATATATAATCTACTTTTTCAAATTTTAAGATTTTTGGTAGTCTATCTACTTTAAACTTTTGATATTGTGGGCTATTTGAATCATCGAATAACATTTGTTTGAGTGGTATGTATTTTGCAATAAATAAAAGTAATTTGCCAACAAGTTTAATTAGATATTGATTATATAGTAGTAAATAAGTTATAATTGATTCCATAATAACGACAACCTTTCATGTGAGTTTTGTTTTGTGGTGATTCAATAATAACATGAAATTGAGGGGGTCGTTGTTTTTTATACAAAAAAACGGTCGGAACCCTTGAAATATAAAGAAAAATTAAAGAGCGTAGTGTAAACAGCTTTACACTATCAGAATCATTGGGAGGGAGTAATTATGATTATTAATCATAACATGAATGCATTAAATACAATTTCTAAATATAATCGAAATAATATTAGTGTTGGTAAGGCGATGCAGGGATTAAGTTCTGGGTTAAGAATAAATAAATCTAGTGACGATGCAGCTGGATTGGCTATTTCTGAAAAAATGAGAATGCAGATAAGAGGTCTTAGTGAAGCAAATAGAAATACTCAGGATGGTATTTCATTAATGCAGGTTGCTGATGGAGCTATGAGTGAACAGGTTGAAATATTACAAAGAGTACGGGAACTTACTGTACAAGCATCAAGTGATACAAATTCATTAGATGATCGACAAGTAATTCAAGTAGAAATAAATAATTTGTTAGAGGAAGTAGAAAGAATAGCGAGAGATACAAATTTTAATAATGTTCCACTATTAGATGGGGAGCATAATAAATTTGAAAATGAAGGAATTAACTCCATAGATGAAGTTGTGAATCATATAACTACAACTGGAGGGCAAACAGAGAAGTATGTTGATTCAAAAGGAATTACTCATCCTAGTGCAAGTGTAGATTTTAGTAATTTAAAAACAGAGAAGGATATTGCTGAACTTGAGGGAACTGGTTTTAACTATACTTGTTGTACATGTACAAAAGCATACAGTATCAAATTTGTGAATGGTGATCCTGATACGAGTAGATTAAGTGATTTGAATCCGGTTATGGAAATCGATATAAGGGGAATAAAAAATGGAAGTGAACTTGCAGAAAAAATAAAAGAAACTGCATATAATGAGAGTAAAACTTTTACTAATCATTTTACACAACTTGAATTTGATAATGGAAAGTTAATTATATATGATGAAAGGTCTACAGATACAATAGGAGATATATTTCCAACATCATCAGGTGAAGGAAAATTTGAATTTGGTGTATATGGAGAGAGTGTTCCAGAAAAAGAATATATTTCTTATATAGATATTCAAATTGGAGCAGGTTCGGGTGAAGAAATAAGAATTGATTTACCTAATACAACTCTAAAAAAAATTAAGTTAGACAATGATTCAGTGTCAGTATTATCATCAACAGAAGCTAATAATTCTTTAGGAAAAGTTGATGATGCAATTAAATATATTACAAATCAAAGAACTAAATTGGGTTCTTATTCTAATAGATTAGAACAAAATATTAATAATGTTGAAAGTTATGGTGAAAACTTACAGACTGCTGAAAGTAGTATTAGAGATTTAGATATGGCAGAAGGGATTATAGAATTATCTAAAAATTCTATTTTAACTCAATCTGCTCAAGCTATGATTGCTCAGTCTAATGAAATGGTAAAAGTAGTTATGAACTTAGCACAGGGAAGATAGAATAAATATACAATGATGGGAGGTAAATAAAATGAGATTAAATAAAAATATGTTTTCTTTGAATATTTATAAAAACTATAAGAAAAATGTTACTTCTGCAAGTGGAAATTTAAATAATATAAGTAGTGGGCTTAAGCTTGAAATGGCAAAAAATAATCCAGGAAAAATAGCACAAAGTGAAAGTCTTAAAATACAGACTATAAGTAATTCGGCAGCTCAGAGAAATATTCAAAATACCGTATCTATGTTACAAACTGTTGATACAGCTATGCAGGAGATAAATAATAATTTAATTAGGTCTAAAGAATTATCTGTGCAAGCATGCAATGGAACTTTATCAGAAGACGACAGAAAAAGTATTCAAGATGAAATTAATCAAATCAATGATAATATAAATTATATTTCTAATAATACTCACTTTAATGGTGTTAAATTATTGAATGGAACTGGTTGTATAAACACTATGACAGGTTCTTTTTCGGGAGAAGGGATTAAAATTGAAAAAAGCAATCTTACAATTATCGGATTGGGAATTAAGGATTTAAATGTTGGAACTATAAAAGATGCATCTAATTCCCTAAATGATATAGAAACTGCAATTGGAATTGTATCAAATGCTAGAAGTAAATATGGGGCATTACAATCTACTTTAGAAACTACACAGGAAAATATGAACGAAATTAATCTAACTCTTAAAAAATCACAGAGTAAAATTGCAGATGCTAATGTTGCAGAGGAAATGGTGAATTTATCAAAAAGTCAAATAATAATTCAATCTGCAGCTGCATTAATGGCGCAAAGTAATCAGTTACCACAGGATGCATTACAGGTTTTAGCTAATATAAAATAATAAAAATTGATACTATAGATTTAAAATATAAAAATTAAGTAATTTGTGAAATCACTTGTAGAATAGATAAGGCAAAAGTCTATTCTACAAGTGATTTTATTTGTAGCTTAACAGTATTAATTTCTAAACTAAACTAGAGGCATTGTTCAAACTACTAAACCAATAGCTAGTGTAAATATAGTTGGGGTAAAAAATATTGTTAATATGATTTATAAGGTTTTAGAAACTTTTTTATATCAATACATTTTGTATTGAATTCCTAGCATAAATTAACGGATGTAGAAATTTGTAATAGAGAAATGTGGAACAAATAAAACTAAATAGAAGAAAAAATGTATAAAAAGCTATTAAAATGACAAAAAAACAAAAAAAATATGGCGAAAACTCTGCAATTAATTTATAATAAAATGTAGATGATTGTAAATAACGGGGGAAAAATATTGAAAATAGTATATTGAGGAAGTGAGTTCATGAGAGGACAATCAGCAATTAATGACAATACTTATGATTTGATTAAGTTGGGTTTAAAAGCATCAAATTTAAGGGCTAAAACAATTGCTAATAATATGGCTAATATAAATACTAAAAACTATAAAAAGTTTAGTGTTGTATTCGAAGAAAATCTTAAAGGTGATAATGAATCAAAATTTAGTTTGAAGAAAACTAGAGAAGGTCATATATCAGACGATAATGAATATGGTCAAAATATTAATGTTGTTCAAGATAAGAGTACAAGCATGAGGACTGATGGAAATAACGTAGACTTAGAAACAGAAAAGGTAAATCAGGCAGCGAATACACTTAAATACAATGCATTGATTACTAGTATTAATAATAAGTTTAATAATTTGAAGACAGTTATAAAATAGGAGGGTATTAAAAATTATGAATGCATTTTCATCTATGAGGATTAGTGCTACGGGATTAGCAGCAGAAAGACTTAGAATGGATACCATATCTTCTAATATGGCAAATGCAAGTACAACTAGAAATGCTCAAGGGGAAAAGAGTCCGTATGTACGAAAGATTGCAGTTTTTCAAGAAGCACTTGATTCTAAAAAACAGATGGCTGGGGTAAAAGCTGTTGGAATAGAAAACGATAAATCACCATTAAGAAAAGAATATAATCCTAATCATCCAGATGCTGATGAGGATGGATATGTTACAATGCCTAATGTTAATGTTTTAAATGAAATGGCAGATATGATGGTAGCGTCAAGATCATATGAAGCTAATGTTGATACATTTAATGCACTTAAGAGTATGTTTTCTAAAGCATTAGAAATAGGAAAGTAAGGGAATTGGGAAGAAGGAGAATTGAGATATGAGAGTTAATAATAATTTTACTAATCGAGAAATTTTATTTAATAATAAATTTCAATTAGATAGTAATGGGAGTGTGAAAAATTCCTCCAATATAAGTTTTGGAGATGTTTTAAAAAAGGCAATAGATGATACGAATAATAAACTAGTGGAATCAGACGCCGCTACAAATGCATTTATAAGAGGCGATGATATAAACATTGATGAGGTTATGATAAAAAACCAAGAAGCAAGTTTATGTCTTCAATTTTTAACTCAAACTAGAGATAAGTTACTTGAAGGATATGATACATTGTCAAAGATGCAGTTGTAGTAAGGTGGGGAGAGCTAGAACATGAATAAACTTTTAGAAAGGGTCAAGGAACTATTTGAAAAGTTTAAGTCACAGAATAAAAAGATAAAGATTGCAATTATAGCATCACTAATAGCTATTATAGTAGCTATTGTAAGTGCTATAGTTTATTCATCAAAAACTAAATATGAAGTTCTGTTTTCTAACTTGGATGCAACAGATGCTAAAGCAGTTCTTGACCAATTAACATCCGATAAAGTAGATGCTAAAATTGATAGTTCTACCAATACTATTTATGTACCGGAGGAACAAGTTGATAAATTAAGACTAAATCTTGCACCTACATTGACTTCTGGTAGTACTGGATATGAATTGATGGATAGTCAAAGTTCTTTTGGAATGACAGATGATCAATTTAAGCTTAACAAAAAGAGAATGATTGAAGGAGAAATAGCAAAAACTATTAAATCTTTAGAACCAATTGAAAATGTAAAAGTAACCATAACAGAACCTGAAAGTTCTATTTTTGCTAAAAATAATAATGAAAAGGGTACCGCTTCAGTCACTTTAAAAATTAAGCAAGGACAAAGCGTTTCTGAAGAACAGGTTAAATCAATTGTAGCAATTGTATCTGCAAGTGCTCAAAACATTCCAAGAGAAAATGTTACTGTTGTAGATCAAAATGGTACATGGCTTACTAAGGATTTAAATTCAGATGATACAGAAGAAATAAATTCTGATAATATTTCAAAACAGCAGAAAGCTGAGAAGGATTATGAACAAAAGCTTCAAAAAGCAATAATTGATTTATTAGAACCTATTGTAGGGAAAAATAAAGTTAAAGCACAAGTTAATGCTAAGCTAGATTTTGATTCTACTCAAAAATCTGAAACTACTATAGATCCTAATAAGGTTATAGTAAGTCAGGATATACTAAAAGAATCTAATAGTAGTAGCACAGGTGATACTGTGACAGAAAGTCCTGTAGATAATAATATGAGTAATCAAATTAATGAAAATAATAAAGATAATAGCACATCTACGAGAGAAGAGCAAAAAACTAATTATGATTCAGGAAAGAGTGAAGTAAAAACTATAACTGCACAGGGAAAAGTATTGAGAGTAACAGCTTCAGTTGTAGTAGATAGAACTCTTACAGATGATGAAGTTACTCAATTAACTAAATCAATATCAAATGCTATTGGGTTGAATCCTGTAAATGGAGATCAACTTTCAGTTGTAGGTATGCCGTTTGATACAACAGCAGCAGATAAAGCACAAGCTGATGTCCAAGCTATGGAAGCAGAAGAAGCTGCTAATAAGAGAAATATGATGATTATTATTGGTGGTATTGTAGGAGCAGTAGTAATAGGATTACTAGTATTTATAATTATTAAGAGAAGAAAGAAGAAGGAAGAAGAGGATGAACAGTTATTTGATACATTAATAGACGATACTATCATACCTAAAGAACCAGAAGCCTTCGATCCTATCGAGTTTGATAAAGAGACTGAAAATACTCATTTAGAAAATGAAATTAAGAAATATGCTACAGAAAAACCAGAACAAGTTGTAGAAATTATTAAAGCTTGGCTTAATGAAAATGAGAGGTGATAGATATGGCGAAAGATTCACGTAAACTATCAGGCGTACAGAAAGCTGCAATATTATTTATTACTCTTGGACCAGAAGCGTCATCAGGGATACTTAAAAAGCTTCCTGAAGCTGATATACAAAAGATTACTTATGAAATTGCAAATATTACATCTGTAACATCAGAACAGAGAGAAGAAATATTGAATGAATTTTTACAAATAAATAAAGCTAGAGATTACATAGTCGAAGGTGGTATGGATTATGCTAAAGAGCTTCTATCAAAGGCATTAGGATCTCAAAGAGCAAATGAAATTTTAGATAAAGTTTCAGAAGCTACTGCACAGTACAGACCTTTCTCTATTGCAAGAAAGGCTGATCCTAAGCAGCTTTTAAATGTAATAATGTCAGAACAACCACAGACTATTGCATTAATCTTATGTTATTTACAACCTGATAAAGCAGCCCAGGTTATGGCTGAGCTTCCAGAAGAAACTCAAAGTGAGGTTGCATATAGAATAGCAACTATGAATACAACGTCACCTATGGTCATAAAAGAAATTGAAGCAGTTCTTGAGAGTAAGTTATCATCAGTTGTAAGAACTGAAATGACTACACTTGGAGGAGTAGAAACATTAGTTGGTATATTAAACTCTGTTGATAGAACAACTGAAAAGAATATTACTGAAGGACTAGAAAGAGAAAATGCTGAACTTGCAGATAGAGTTAAAAGTTCTATGTTTGTATTTGAAGACATTATTTCTCTTGATGATGTGTCTATTCAAAGAATTCTTAGAGAAGTTGAAGCTAGTGATCTTGCACTTGCACTTAAAGGATGTTCGGAAGAAGTTGCCAATGCTATTTATAGAAATCAATCTAAGAGAGCTGCAGCTTCACTAAAAGAAGATATGGAATTCTTAGGGCCTGTTAGAATAACAGATGTTGAAAAAGCACAACAAAAAATTGTTTCTATTATTAGAAGATTAGATGATGCAAATGAAATTATAATTTCAAGAGGTGGAGAAGATGCGCTCATCGTATAGTCTTATAAAAAATAATTTTGCTACAACTGGAGAAAAAAAAATAATTACTACACATTATTTAAAAAAAAATATAAATGTAAATCAAGAAGATATTATTGAAGAGGAACTTGTGGAAGAAGTACCACAAGTTCCAAAGGTTGATCCTGAAGAATTGCTAAAGAGATATGAAGAAATTGGACAGCGAATAATACAAGATGCTGAAAATGAAAAGAAAGCAATTTTGTTAAGAACACAGATGGAGGCTTCGGTAGCCGAAAAAAATGCTTATGAAAAAGGATATGAGCAAGGAATTAAAAATGGTTATGATGATGGCTATAAAAAAGCTTATGATGAAAATATAGAGAATGCTAAACAAGAAGCTTCAACTATTATAGAAAAAGCAGAAAAGCTATTAAATTCAGCTCAAAAGGATTATTCAGAATATCTTGAAAGTAAGAGAAATGAAATAGTTAATTTGGCACTTAATATTGCTGAAAGTATAACTAGAAAAACTTTATCAAATGATGATTCATTAAATTCACTAATAGATGAAGCATTTCAAATATCAAAGGGTGAAGAAAGTATTATAATAAGGGCTAATTCAGTTCATGTAGACAAAATAAAAGAGAATAGTGAAAGATGGAAAATATCGTATGGTATAAAAAATGATATTTTTATTGCTACAGATGATTCTTTGGAACCAGGAAATGCAGTATTAGAAAAATCAAGTGGTGTAGTAAAAGTTGGGGTAGATATAGGAATGGAGCAGATAAAGAAAGCTATTTTTGGGTAATATGGAGGATGGTCAATGATTGAGTTAAATGTGAATTTTGAGAGAATATTAAAAAAAATTAATAGTACATCACCAATATATAGTGAAGGTATTGTTAAAAAAGTTATTGGGCTTACTGTAGAAGTTCAAGGGATAAAGGCATTTGTAGGTGAATTATGTATTATATACAATGAAAGAAACCAACCTATAAATTGTGAAGTTGTTGGATTTAGAGATGAATTTGTAATATTAATGCCTTTAGGTGAACTTATAGGTATATCACCTGGGTGTAAGGTTGTACCTCAACATAAGCCTCTTACTGTAAAGTGCTCAGATAAGCTTTTAGGTCATATCATTGATGGTCTTGGAAATCCCTTAGATAGTGATTTGCTTGATTTTGATGGAGAGGAATATCCACTAGAAAATGAAGCTCCAGACCCTATGAAGAGAAAAAGAATTAAAGAAATAATGCCTACAGGAGTTAGAGCTATTGATGGCTTTATGACGGTTGGTGATGGACAGAGAATAGGTATATTTGCAGGTAGTGGAGTTGGTAAGAGTACTACTCTTGGAATGATAGCAAGAGAAGCAATGGCTGATGTTAATGTTATTTGTTTAATTGGAGAAAGAGGAAGAGAAGTACGTGAATTTATTGAAAAAGATTTAGGACCTGAAGGCATGAAAAGATCTGTTGTAGTATGTGCGACTTCCGATAAGCCAGCATTAATTAGACTTAAAGGTGCACTTACTGCTACTGCTATTGCAGAGTATTTTAGAGATCAAGGAAAGAAAGTAATTCTTATGATGGACTCAGTAACAAGATTTGCTATGGCACAAAGAGAAATTGGACTTGCAATAGGGGAACCTCCTGCTACTAAAGGATATACTCCATCAGTATTTGCAAAGCTTCCTAAACTTATGGAAAGAGCTGGTACATCTGAGGATGGTTCTATTACAGCTTTTTATACTGTACTTGTTGATGGGGACGATTTTAATGAACCTATAGCTGATACTGTTAGAGGTATTCTAGATGGTCACATAGTTTTATCAAGAAGTTTGGCACATAAGAATCATTATCCAGCTATTGATGTTTTAAATAGTGTAAGTAGACTTATGAGTCAAATAGCTACTAAGGAACATAAAACATCGGCATCTCTGGCAAGAGATTTATTAGCCACATATAAGGACTCAGAAGATTTAATCAATATAGGAGCATATGTAAAAGGAAGTAGCAAAAAAATAGATATGGCAGTTGCTTATAATGAAAGATTAAACAATTTCTTATGTCAAGGAATAGAAGAAAAAGCATCTTTTGAAACAACTCAGCAAGAATTGATTTCAATGTTTAAATAATTTAAATGAGGTGAATAAATGGGTGAAGAATTTAAATTTAGTTTAGATAAGCTTTTAGATATAAGAAAAGAAAAAGAAGAAGAAAGTAAGCGTTTGTTTACTGAATGTCAGAGAGAAAAAAGAATAGTAGAAGATAAATTACAAAATTTAAAAGATAATTATAACAAATATAAAGGTATAAGTGGAAATGAAGATGTAATATATCAAAAATTAAAGAGATACTACGTATCTGGGTTACAAAAGGGGATTAAATCAGCTACAGATGAATTAAAAATCAAAAATCTTGAAGTTGATAAAAGAAGAAGAGAATTAATTACTAAACAAATTGAGAGAAAAACTGTTGAAGCTTTAAGAGAAAAAAAATATAACGCATTTATAAGAGAAAAAGAACGAATAGAGCAGATAACATTGGATGAACTTGCTTTATATTCGTATATAAGAAATGAAAACAGTTAAATATATTGAAAAATGTATAAATCTTAATTTTAATGGAGGTGCAAATATATGGTTAACAATACACAATTCTTTAATAGTTATGTAAATAATAGCAGTTTGATACAATTATCAAACGATTCTAAAAATCAAAATTCCCAAACAATATCTAATACTCTTAGTGATTATAACAATATAATTTCAGATAATAGTAAGCAAAAACTAAATAATATTAATAAAAAGAGATTTGATGAAGTATTGAATTTTAAAAAAGACTCAAAAGTAAGTGATAAAAGATCTATAGCTAATTCAAGTAAAAATTTTGAAAGTGATAAAGTTAAAGATAAAATAAATGATTCTAAAGAAGATATTAAGGAAACGGATGAAAAAGAAAATTCTGAGGATAAAAAAGTAAATGATATTTTAGATGAACTACTTAATGGATTAAATATTTTAATTAAATCAAATGAATTATCACAAATGGAAAAAGTGAAGGAAAATAATAAAATATTAGAAACACTAATTGAGAAACTTACCAATAATAATGATAAAAATAATTTGTTAAATCAATTGCTTAAAGTAGATTCAAATAATTTTTTTGATTCTGATATATTAAAACAATTAAAAAGTTTCCTTCAGCAATTAAGTGGAGACTCAAATAATGACAACAATATGAATAAAGGTATTAATAATATTATTTCAAAACTTGATGAAGTACTTCAGAACTCAGAAGAGCAGGGAAAAAATGTAGCACCTTCTCAAGAATTATTTAAACAAGATACATCTAATGAGAATAGTAACTCAGGAATGTTAGGAAACAATAATTCTAAGGAAAATAAATTTCTAAATTCATTAATTGAAGATAAAAATGATTCTATAGATAATAAAATTAATTTATTTGCTTCAAGAACTCAAAGTATACAAACTCAGAATACTGAAGCAAAGGGACTTACTATTAATAAATCTACATTTACTAGTGATCTGATCAAGGATGTTAAATATATGAACGTAAACAATATTAAGGAACTTACGGTGAAAGTAAATCCAGGAAATCTTGGTGAAATAACTATTAGGTTAGTACAAGAAGATGGATTTATGAAGGTCAATTTAAAAGCAAATTCAAAGGAAACTGCAGAACTATTATCACAAAATTTATCAGAGATAAAAAAGGAACTTGTAGATCAAAATATTAAAGTTTCTGAAGTAAATATTGATATTTATAATGAAGATTCTACTTTCTTTAAAGAACAAACCTTTGGAGGGCAATTGTCTCAAGAACAAAATAATAATGAACGTAAATCAAATAATAGTGGACATGCTAATGTTAGCATGGATGAAGATGATGAAATGCAGGAAGAAAATTTATCAATTCTAGATAATAATTTGGATTTCTTAGTTTAGGAGGTGAAAAATGTGGCAGTACAAACTACATTAACTAATAATTATACAAAAGCAGCTGATGCGAAGGCTGCTGCAAGGAGTTCTTATGAATCAGGGAAAATTGGAACTACTGATAGAGGAACGGCAATTGTAGAACAAAATAATGGATTGGGTAAGAATGCTTTTTTAAATTTGTTAGTAGCTCAGCTTAAGAATATGGATCCAACTCAAAATCAAGATTCTACTGCATATGTATCTCAAATGGCCCAATTTTCAAGTATTGAACAGATGAATAATCTTAATACTACAATGCAGGATTTTGCTTATGAACAGATGGTTGGTAAGGTTGCAATTTTAAGTGAGACTGATGCGGATGGATATAATAAATATGGGATAATATCACAAATAATAAAAAATGGTACAGTGACTACTGCAACAATATTAGACCCTAAAACAGGAACTTATAGTAATTATTCTATGAATAAGATAATTGGTACATCAGATTCGGGATATGGGTCAGCTAATTATGAAACTGCATTAAATTCAAATTTCTCAGCGGCATCTACACTTGCTAAAGATAATGCTACAGCTGTTTATGTTGAAGTAACAACTAAAAATCATAATGAAGTTATTAATGGACAGAATACAACTGTTACAACTACTACTAAAACAGCACATAAATGTATTATTGAAAAAGCTTATTTAGATAAACAAAATAGTGTGGTAAAAGTAACCATTAAATTAGAAGATGGAACTACTAAAACTGTAGATTATAGTACTATAGCTGTTGCAGGTAAAGATTTATCAGATGATGTTGTAAATGAGGCAATAAAAAATAATACAACAGAAGCATTAGTAACAAGAAATACTACTAAATTAAACAATAATAGTTCAAATTCGGATAATATAGATGAGTTAATTAATGATGAGAATAAATTTTTGGCTGGTTTGAGTATATAGTTTAGAAACAATATATTAATTGTATTTTGCAAAATAAAAATAATAAGATAGGGGATATGAGAAAATGTTAAGGTCAATGTATTCAGGAATAAGTGGAATGAAAGTTAATCAAACTAAATTAGATGTAATAGGTAATAATATAGCCAATGTGAGTACTACTGCATTTAAATCTTCAAATGCAAGGTTTTCAGATATGATTTATCAAAGTTCAAGTGCAGCAACATCGCCAACATCAACTAAAGGCGGTACTAATGCTAAACAAGTAGGGCTTGGAGCTCAACTTTCAAGTATAAATAAAGTAATGTCTCAAGGTAATGCGTTATCAACAGGTAGATCACTTGATGTATGTATTGATGGAGAGGGATATTTAATTGTAGGTTCAGGATTAGTTGATTACACAGATGCAAAGGGTGTTGAGCTTAATGATACTAATGGTATTGCAGATAGTGGTGGCATGTCAATAAATTATACAAGAGATGGTAATTTAGTATTAGATAAAGATGGAAATTTATTAACGGCTGATGGATATAGAGTAATGGGATATTTATTATCATCTACCCCTAAAGCTACAGCTGGAGGAAATGCTGCAGGAGATCCAACAGGTCCGTCTATAGATGATGATGGAAAGGTTCAATATGTAGATGCAGATGGAGATTTAAAGGCTAGTAGAGAGAAGTTATATCCATTACAAATACCTGATAGTGTTATTGTAAAGAATGCAGATGGAACAACTGAAGAAAAAAAAGTAGCATCATTTACAATTGGGAAAGATGGAGTAATAACAGCAATATTAGCAGATGGGAGTAGATCTGCATTAGGTCAAATTGCAACTGCAACATTTAAAAATCCAGAAGGATTAACATCAGTTGGAGGTAATTTACTTCAGGTTTCTACAAACTCAGGAAGTGAAACCATAAGATCAGCTGTAGGTACTGATGAGAATAAGGATAACAGTAATGCTTATGGAGATTTTATACAAGGATGTTTAGAAGCATCTAATGTAGATATTACAGAGCAATTTACAGATATGATTACGGCTACAAGAGCATTCCAGGCATCATCGAAGATGATAAGTAATGCTGATGAAATACTACAGACAATAACTGGGTTAATTAGATAATATTTTATGATGAGTTTGTGATTGATTAATAAGAAATTATAATATTTTAATGATATATATTTAATATGAATTATCTAATAACAGCTGCAGTATTTAATATTTATAATTAAAGTTAATGTGGCTGTTATATTTAATATATTACATATTAATGTACAAGGTATAATAGGGGATAGAAGGTTCATTATTAATATTAAGAATGGAGGGGGAGCATGATAGATTTAACAGCTATGAATAATATGAAATTTACCCTTAATGATGATCATATAGAAAAAATAGAATCTGTACCTGAGACTGTGATTACTTTGAGCAATGGTAAGAAATATCTAGTGCTTGAAAGTATTGAAGAAATTAAGAAGAAAATAATAAATTTCAAAAGAAAGATGTATAGAGATATTATGTAGGAGGAATTAATAATGAAAAAAACACAGGTATTGACTATTGTGGGATTTGCCCTGGGAATCGGAATGATGTTCTATGGAATGGGAATACCAACCTTAGGATTATTTTTAGATATACCATCTGTAGCCATTACTTTAGGTGGAGTTACAGCAGTTACAATGATAATAACTCCACCACACGTATTGAAGAATTTTGGTAAATTATTAGGCCAAGCTATAAAAGAAGATACTAGTTCTAAATTGTCAATTGTTACTCAATTTTCAGATTTGTCTACTAAGGCAAGAAAAGAAGGGTTATTATCATTAGAAGATACAATAAATAATTTAGAAGATCAATTTCTTAAAAAAGGACTTCAAATGGTTGTTGATGGTACTGAGCCTGAATCAATTAAAGAAATATTAGAATCAGATATAGCTGGAATGGAAACAAGGCATGCTGAAAATGCTAATATGTTTGCTATGATTGGAGTATATGGTCCAAGTATGGGTATGCTTGGGACGTTAATAGGGTTAATACAGATGCTTGCAAATTTATCGGATGCAACAACAATAGCTGTAGGTATGGGAAAAGCTCTTATAACTACATATTATGGATCACTTATTGCAAATTTATTTGGATCACCAATTTCACAAAATTTAATTGCTAAAAGTAAAGGAGAAGTTGCAATAAAAGAAATGATTGTTGAAGGGGTTTTAGCTATTCAAGCAGGATTGAATCCTAGAGTTGTGGAGCAAAAGCTTATATGTTACTTATCACCAGAAGAAAGAAGAACATTTAATGAAAATAATCCTAATGGAAGTGAAGGAGCTGCATAATATATGGCTAGGAAAAAGAAGGAAGAAGGCGGTGGCCCAACAGGGAGTGAATGGTTAGGTACATATTCTGATATGGTAACATTACTTATGACATTATTTGTTTTATTATATTCCATGTCTAGTGTTGATGAAGCAAAGGTACAAGCTATTTCACAAGCGTTTTCTGTATTAAGTGGAAAAGCAGCTGATAGCATTTTACAATATGACATGTATCAAGGAAGTCAACCTATAATTGGTGGAGAATCAAAAGTTGATAATGGCATTGACCAAGGTGAAAGTGCAGAAGCTGAGGCAATGTATCAAAATATAAAAAAATTTATAGAAGAAAATAATTTGGATAATGTAATAGATTTAGCAGAAAATGATACAGGTGTGGTATTACAATTAAAGGATAATATATTATTTGAATCAGGTCAGGCAGATTTAAAGGCAAATAGTAATGAAATATTAGATAAAATTAATACAATTATATCGAATATTCCAAATTCAATTGATATCGAAGGGCATACAGATAATGTTCCTATACATAATGATAAATATAGAGATAATTGGGATTTATCTTCAATGAGAGCTACAAATGTATTAAGATATTTTACAGAAGTAAAGAATCAAGATCCTAAAAGGTTCAGAGCAGCGGGATATGGAGAATACAAGCCAAAGGTAGATAATAGCACTGAGGAAAACAGAGCACAAAATAGAAGGGTAAATATTTTAATTGAGAATAATGAGGAGTGATAGTAATGGCTAAAAGTAAAGATAAAGAAGAAAAAGCGGAAAAAAGCGGTAAGGGATTGATGATAGTCTTATTTATTTTAGGACTTATAGTGTTAGGTGCTGCAAGTTTTGGAGGGGTATATTTGTTTATGAAGACTAATAAGAATGTATCTGCTCAGCCAGTAATAAAAGAACAAACATATGTTGATTTGGAAGAGTTTACCATAAATCTTGCTGATGAAGGTGGAAAAAGATATTTTAAAGGTGAAATTTCTTTAGGATATGATAAAGACGATAAAAAACTACCAGATGAACTTGCAAATAATTCTGTAGTTATTAGAGATGCAATTATATTTTACTTTAAAGGGCAAAAAGCAGAGTACATAAATGATATTAATAATAAAGAAAAAATAAAAGAAGAATTAATAGTTGCAATTAATAAAGAACTTCTAAAAGGAAAAATTAACGATATAAGATTTAAAAATATGATAGTACAATAAGGAAGAAAAATGAATTTTGAATTTTTTAAAATGATTATGCAATTAATTATTGCCTTGGCAATAACTCTTGGAATAATGTTTTTAAGCTACAAAATATTAGGAAATAAAGTTAATGGTATAAATAAAAATAAATATGTGAAAGTGCTGGAACGAACTCAGATTACAAAAGAAAATTCCATATTAGTTATTAAAACTGGAAAAAAGGGATATGTAGTAGCTAGTACAGCAGGGCATATAGAGAAGCTATCAGAATTATCTGAAGAAGAAATTAAAGAAATTGAAGAGAATAAAAGGTTATATAATGAGGAAGTTTTAGACGGATATAATAAATTAATTTCTTTTTCAAAAGATAACGCTTTGAAAGTATTTAAAAAAATAAAATCAAAGGAAGAAACCAATGAAGAAAAATAAAAGAAAAATAATAGTTACATTTTTAGTAACTTTCATAGTTATGATGTTCTGGTCTATAAGTGCATATGCTGCACCGACTACAACTGATATTCCACAACTAAATATTTCTTTTGGAAATGGTACGGATACTCCAAAGGATTATGTAAATAATATAAAGATACTTATATTTTTCACTATTTTAGCACTATTACCTTCGATAGTAATAATGGTAACAAGTTTTACAAGAATTATAGTAGTATTTTCTTTTCTTAAAACAGCAATTGGAGTTACTCAAGCAATACCAAATCAAATATTAACTGGACTAGCTATATTTTTAACATTATTTATAATGCAGCCTGTGTATTCTGAAATGAATACAAATGGAATTAAACCATATTTAGAGAATAAGATTACGCAGGAACAGGCTATAGATGAAATATCAAAGCCTTTAAAGGAGTTTATGGCTAAACAAACTAATCAAAATGATTTAGAGTTATTTGTGGAAATAAATAATGTAGATAAATCAACTCTTGGAGAAGCTAAGGATGTCCCATTTACTTCGTTAATACCAGCATTCGCCATAAGTGAATTAAATACAGCTTTTAAAATAGGTTTTTTAATTTATCTACCATTTTTAGTCATTGATATGGTAGTGTCAAGTGTGTTAATGTCTATGGGAATGATGATGTTACCACCAACAACAGTATCACTTCCGTTTAAACTTATTTTGTTTGTTATGGTTAATGGATGGCATATATTAGTTGAATCATTAATAAAAAGTTTTATGAGGTGATATAGGATGAGCCAGATAATGCTAAATAGTGTAGTAAAAGATACAATAATTACAGCAATGAAGATAGGAGCTCCTATATTGATTGTAGTACTTATATTAGGGTTAGTTATAAGTATAATTCAAGCAGCAACACAGATTCAAGAACAGACTCTTACATTCATTCCTAAATTGATTGCTGCTGCAGTAGTTGGATTATTACTTGGAAATTGGATGCTTGAAATGCTTATATCATATACAAATAGAATATTTGATATTATTTCAAGAATTACAACGTAAGGAGGTAGGATAAAGTGGTAGACGTAGCCTACTTTCTTGCCTTATTCTTAATATTTTTAAGAATAACATCATATTTATTTGCAACACAGATATTTTTCCCTAGTGGAACCCCAGGAATATTTAAAGGTGCATTTTCACTTATAGTGTCTTACGGTATAGTTTCAAGTGTTGACTATAATAATTTATTAAGTATTGATAATAATTATATGCTTGTTTTTTATGCAGTAAGTGAAGTAATGACAGGGTTAATTTTGGGATATATAACTAATTTGATTTTTCAAGTAGCAAAATTTGCAGGGGGATGGATGGATTTACATGCTGGTTTTTCAATGGTAAGTGTTTTTGACCCAGCTACAAATATGTCTTCTACTCTGCTTGGAAATTTATCATATTTTATAGGGATTGTTTTTTTCTTTATAATAGGTGGACAAAGATTAGTTATTAAATTAATAGTTGAAAGTATAGAAATTGTTCCTTTAGGTAGAACAATAGTATATCAAGAAACAACTATGGATGTAATAAATACTATAATACAGTATTTTATGTTAGGAGTAAAAATAGCTATTCCAGTAGTTATAATAATAGTAATTACAGATATTTGCCTAGGGTTAATTTCAAGAACAATACCTACAATTCCTGTGATGATTTTAGGAATGCCAATAAAAAATGTTTTAGCTTTTGTAACATATTTAATTATATTACCTATAATGATTAATTTAATAGGTACGGCTATATATAATCTGCAGGGTATAATGGAAAAGCTAGTCAAACTTATACCTTTAGCACCAATGGTATTTATCTTTGCTAGTGATGATAAAACAGAGGAGGCTACTCCAAAGAAGAAATCTGACGCTAGAAAAAAAGGACAAATTGCAAGAAGTAAAGAAGTTAGTGTTGCAGTAACAATGATTGTATGCACTCTTGCATTATCGATTTTTTGGGATATGATAATAAATAATTTTAGAGAAGTTATAATTTATTTTTTACAGCTTCCTAGGATAAATAATTTTGATAAATTATCATTATTTAGTATAATGATAACAGTTGTATTAAAAATTGCAATAGCATTATTACCAATAGCATTACCTATAATGATTGGTGGAATTGTAGCAAGTTTACTTCAGACTGGATTTATAATAACTGGTGAACCTTTAAAACCTTCTTTTGGTAAATTAAATCCTTTATCAGGTTTTAAAAACATGATATCTAAAAGGAAATTAATTGACTTGTGTAAAAATCTTATAGTAATAATCATTGTTACGATAATTGCATACAAATATATCTATTCAAATTATGAAAATATAGCATCTATGTCAAATCTATATTTGCCTACTGTAGGAGTAGAAATTAAAGATCTAGTATTAGGGATATTTAAAAAGATATGTCTAGTACTTGTAATAATAGCAGCTATAGATTATTTTATGCAAGTAAGAATGCACGATAAAGAATTAAAAATGACAAAGCAAGAAGTAAAAGAAGAATATAAACAACAAGAAGGGGATCCAAATATTAAAGGAAAAATAAAGCAAAAGCAAAGAGAAATGAGTAGGCAGAGAATGATGCAGTCAGTTGCAGATGCTACTGTTGTTATAACAAATCCGACTCACTTAGCTATTGCATTGAAATATGAAGAAGGAAAAGATATGGAAGCTCCTAAAGTAGTGGCAAAAGGTGCTGATTACCTTGCTTTAAAAATAAAAAGTTTAGCAAAAGATAAGGATGTTCCTATAGTGGAAAACAAACCACTAGCGAGAATGATGTATGATATGGTAGAAGTAGATCAGGAAATACCTCATGAACTATACCAGGGAGTAGCTGAAATACTTGCAGTAGTAATGAAATTAAAAGAGAATAAATAATGCTTTACTACTTTATATGAAATAAATAATCTTAATATTGGGGATATATGGTACAATAAGGGATAACTAAATTAAATAAATATTTATTTAAACATATGAAGAAAACATATTGATTTAATATCAAATGTTAAATTTGTTAAAAGGGTGTGTGAATTTATGTTCAGAGACAAGGGCTTTAGTTTAAAAGCTAATTTAGATGTTATAATAGCTTTTGGAGTTATAGGAATAGTTCTTATGATTATTATTCCTTTACCTAAGTTTATGCTTGATTTGCTTTTAGCCTTAAATATAACTATATCTATAGTTATAATTCTTATTACTATGTTTACAACTAATGTATTACAATTATCAGTATTTCCTACATTACTGCTTGTAACTACATTGTTTAGATTGGGATTAAATATATCATCTACAAGATTAATACTTACTGAAGCTGATGCGGGTACTATAGTTTCTGCTTTCGGTAATTTTGTTATACGTGGAAATTATGTGGTTGGTATTATTATATTTCTTATCATAGTAATCATTCAGTTTATGGTTATTACAAATGGTGCAGGAAGAGTATCTGAAGTATCTGCAAGATTTACTCTTGATGCTATGCCAGGTAAGCAAATGAGTATAGATGCAGATTTAAACTCTGGTATGATTGATGAAGCTACAGCAAGAAAAAGAAGACAAGACCTTCAGGCAGAAGCAGATTTTTATGGAGCAATGGATGGTGCATCTAAGTTTGTAAAGGGTGATGCTATAGCAGGAATAATTGTAACAATTATTAATATAATAGGTGGAATAATAATTGGTATATTATTTAATGGAATGAATGCAGGAGAAGCTGCTGAAACATATACAAGACTTACAGTTGGTGATGGGCTTGTAAGCCAAGTTCCAGCACTTTTAATATCTACAGCATCAGGTATACTTGTAACTCGTTCAGGGAACGCTGAAAATTTTGGAGAAACTTTATCAAAGCAATTAACAGCATTCCCGGTTGCTACAGGTGTAGCAAGTGCTATCATGTTATTCCTAGGGATAATACCTAATATGCCTAAAATACCATTTTTTATTGCATCTATAGCAATGGGAACATTAACTTATCTTTTATATAAAGATGAAGCTTCTAAGAATGTTGAAGAAGTTATTTCAGAAGAAGAACAAATAATAGAGCAGGAAAGAAAAGAACCTGAAAATGTTATGAATCTTATTTCTGTTGAGGCTATGGAAGTAGAAATAGGATATGGTCTTATACCTTTAGCTGATGAAAGTAGTGGGGGAGATCTTCTTCAAAGAATTGCATCAGTAAGAAGACAATGTGCAATTGAAATGGGAATTGTAGTACAACCTATAAGAATTAGAGATAATCTTCAGCTTAAAACTAATGAATATGTTATAAAAATAAGAGGGACAAAAGTTGTATCCTCTGAGCTTATGCCAAGTATGCTATTATGTATGGATCCAACAGGAGAAAACTCAGATATGCCTGGAATTAAGACAATAGAACCTACTTTTGGACTTCCAGCAGTATGGATAAATAAGGATCAGAGAGAAGATGCTGAAATTAAAGGATTTACAGTTGTAGATCCAACAACAGTTATGGTAACTCACTTGACTGAGACAATTAAGCTTCACTCTTATGAACTACTTGGAAGACAGGAAGTTAAGCTTATTGTTGATAATGCTAAAGAAAAGTATAGTGCAGTTGTTGAAGAACTTATTCCAGATTTACTTACTATAGGTGAATTACAAAAAGTATTACAAAATTTATTAAGAGAAAAAGTTCCAATAAAAGATATTGTGACAATAATGGAGTCTTTAGCTGATAATTCAAGAAATACTAGAGATTTAGAACTACTTACTGAGTATGTTAGGTTTGCACTATCAAGAACTATATGCAACCAAGTAGTTGATGAAAATAAAACAATTACTGTAGTTACACTTGATCCTCAGATAGAAGAAATTGTTGGCGCTAATGTACAGAAGTCGCCTCATGGATCATTCCCAACTGTTGATCCTGATACAACAACTAAAATACTTAGTGGAATTAAAGACACTGTAGAAAGTGTATATTTTTATAATAACCAACCAATTATATTGGTTTCACCAAATATTAGACCAGTATTTAGAAAGTTAATAGAAATGGTATTTCCACAAATCATGGTTATTTCATTAAATGAAGTACCAAATGATGTTCAAATAAATAGTGAAGGAGTTGTAACAATATAATGGTCATAAAAAGGTATATTGTAAAAAGTGTAAATGAAGCAATGACGAGAATCAAGTATGAGTTAGGTAAAGATGCCATAATTATAAGTCAAAGAAAAGTAAGAAAACCTGGTATTAAAGGTTTATTTTCTGGGAAATTAATTGAAGTTACAGCCGCAGTAGAAAGTACTGAAGGTAAGTCTAAAGTAGATGATAATAAAATTTCTAAGAAAAATACTATTAATAATGAGGAAGAATTTAAAAAATCCCTAGAAAGCATAAAAAGACTTATGGAAACTGGAATTACTGCAACTAAAGAAAATAAAATTTCAAATTTAGATAGTATGATAACAGAACATAATAATAATGCTTTAAAAGAAAGAAATAATAATACTCAGATATCTAATGGTATTATTAATGAAATAAATCATAATAATATATCTAATAATAGTAACGTACATAATAATGATTTGAGTATTGAATCGGTTCATAATGAAGTAGTTGAACTAAAAAATCTTCTTAATAAAGTTATGGAAGATAAATCAAATTCAATAGAGGAAGTAAATAAAAATAAGCATATTCAAAGTGATTTTTCACATGAGGTTAATAAAAGTGAAATAGAAAGTGAATTGAAAAAAACTTTAGATGAACTTGATATAGACGAAGAATTTTTTGAAGATATAATTAAGGTTACAAATGAATATAAAGATCAACAACTGGAAATTAAAGAGATTTTACGAGATATTTTTGAAAGAGAACTATTAGTTACAACAGGAAATTTTAAAGGTAAAGTAGCATTGGTAGGGCCTACGGGAGTTGGTAAAACAACTACTATAGCAAAGCTTGCAGGAAGACTTGCATTAGTTGATAAGAAAAAAGTAGGGTTAATAACTATAGATACATATAGAATTGGAGCAATAGAACAGTTAAAAACTTATGCTGAAATAATGAATATACCATTTAAAGTTGTTATTACTATTAAAGAAATGGAAGAAGCAATTAAATGTATGTCGGATTGTGATGTTATATTAATTGATACAACTGGTAGAAGTAGTAAAAATACAATGCAGATTTCAGAGTTGAGAGCATTTATAGAAAAGGCAGAACCAGATTATGTTAATATGGTGATAAGTGCCACAACTAAGAATAGAGATATAAAAAATATATTAAATGGATATTCAGGTTTGGGATACGATAATGTTATTATAACTAAATTAGATGAGACCACAGTGTATGGGTCTATATATAATATAGCTAAAAGAGCTAATAAGCCTATCAGTTTTGTTACTGTAGGACAAAATGTACCAGAGGATATTAAAATTCCTGAAAAAGAAGAGTTAGCTAGATTTATACTAGGGGAGGAAACTTTATGCTAGATCAAGCAGCTTCATTGAGAAAATTAGTTGACAAAGATGATAATAGTGTAAGCGTTAATCAAAAAAGAAGTAAAATAATAACAGTTACATCAGGAAAAGGTGGAGTTGGTAAAAGTAATTTTGTTGTGAATTTAGGTGTTTTACTTCAGAGTAAAGGAAAAAAAGTTTTGATTTTTGATGCGGATTTGGGAATGGGTAACGATGATGTGTTAATGGGATTATATCCAAAAAATAATATATTTGATATTATATTTACTGATTTGACAATAAAGGATATAATTATACAAGGAAGTAATGGTGTAAGTTTAATTCCAGCGGGAACTGGACTTAATAAGATAGAAGAACTTACAGATGAAGAAAGAAGTACTTTCTTGGAAAAACTTGAACAGCTAGATGAATTTGACTATATATTAATGGATACAGGTGCAGGGGTAAATAAGGATATTCTTTCATTTATATCAGCTTCTGAAGAGTTGATAATAATTACTACACCTGAACCTACATCTCTTACAGATGCATATAGTTTAATTAAAGCAACTGATTATTTTAAACTTAAAGATAAAGCAAAAGTAATAGTTAATAAAGCTTTTACGCCGGAAGAAGGTATAGAGACATTTAACAAATTTAATAAAGCAGTTAGTAAATTCTTAAAGATTAAAATAGAATATTTAGGTTGTATAGCAGATGATAAAAAATTAGTACAAAGCGTAAGACAACAAAAACCATTCGTGCTATTATATCCTAATTGTGAAGCATCAAGGTGTGTTGAGAGCATTGCAATGAGATTAATGGGAGAAGAAATATCTTCCACAGGTGGAGCAAAGGGATTGTTCAAAAGATTATTTAATTTATTTTCATAGGAGGAAACTTTGGTGAACAGTTTTGAGTTAGAAGTTAATGAGAGAGTTGAAATTATTGTGGGGGACAAGGCATATAAAAGTCTAATTATAGATGTTAATGAAGAAAATGATAATATTAAGATTGCTGTACCAATTTATGAGGGTGAATATTTATTAAAAGAGCTAGGAGAAGAATTAGATATTAATATATATTCTAAAACAGGAAGATGTTACAGTTTTAATAGTGAAACTATAAGAAAAGCTTTGGAAGATTCAATACCATGCTATGAATTATCTTCTCCATATAATATAAAAAGAATTCAAAGAAGAAATTATTTTAGAGTAGATATTCTAAATGATACAAAATATAAGAATATAACTAATATTAGTGATGAAAAGCAAATAGATGGGATACCTTTTAATAATGCTTTAATGGTTGATTTGAGTGGTGGTGGAATGAGATTAATTGTTAAAGAAGAAGTAAAGGTAAACGATATTTTATTGATTAGAATAGAAGTTAAAAATTTAGAAATGCTTTTAAAGGGTCAAATAGTAAGAGTAGAAATAGATAAAGATTTAAATAAAGTATGTGGTATTAAGTTTTTAGATATTACAGAAATGCAAGTAGATAAAATTATTGAAGAATTATTTGAAATTATGAGAAAACAAAAAATGTTGTTATAGATTGTATTTAATTTTCTATATTTAAAAATGCACTTAGAAGAACACAAGAAAAAACTATGATATAAAATTGAGAGATGGGAGAATACAAAAGTGAATACAGTGAGAGAGATTGATAGCAGGAATCAAATAATTGAGGAGTATATTCCATTAGTGAAATATATTGCTTCTAGAGTTATGTTTGGGAAAAATAAGTATATGGAATATGAAGATTTGGTAAGTTATGGGATGATTGGTCTTATGGATGCTTTAAACAAATATGATGAAACAAAGGGTATGAAATTTTCATCATATGCCTCAATAAGAATAAAAGGTGCAATGATAGATGAACTTAGGAAAAATAGACCTATTTCTAAAGGTGCCATGGATAAACTAAATAGATATAATAAGGCAATAGAGGAATTGCACATGAAGCTACTTAGAGAACCTAATAATAATGAAATTGCTGAGTATTTAAAAATAACAACTAGTGAAGTAGCTGAGATTGAAAATTATATAAATTATATTTCAATGGTGTCATTAGAAAATGTTATTTTTTCAGAAGATGAAGATATAAACTTAATGGGAATAATAGAAGATAAAAATAGCCCAAGCCCTGATTCATATCTTGAAGATAAAGAAAGATTAGAAATATTAACAGAAGCTATAGAATTATTAAAGGAAAAAGATAGAATAGTATTAAACTTATATTATTATGAAGGGTTAACTTTGAAAGAAATAGGAAAAATACTTAATGTATCAGAGTCTAGAGTATGTCAATTACATAGTAGAAGTATAAGAAATTTAAGAGAGTGTATGAAAAAATTACATTATGTTGATTAATAGAACAGAGGTGTATTATGCCATTTATTTTAATAGTTATTGGATTAGTGCTAATAATTTTTAATTATAAGGCTGTAAAGAGAGGAGGCAATTCTTTTGAAATACAAGATAGAGATGATTCATTTGATAAAGTTCTAAATAATAGTAAAAATGAAATGACAGATTATCAATTAGAACTTGGATTATTAAGAAAAAATTTAGGAGAAAGTCTTACTGAACTTCAACAAGAAATTTTAGAAATTAAAACAAGATTAAGAATTATTGAAAATAATAATATTGGTATTGCTGAAGATAACAAGTTAAAATTTAATATGATAAAAGATTATGATAACATAAACGAAGATATAATTCCTAAAATTAATGTATTAAATGATGATAGTATTGAAACTAGTATTAAGGCTGAAAAAATTATTGAATTTTTAAAAATGGGTTTAACAGAAGAAGAGATATGCCACGAGCTATCTATAAGTAAGGGGGAAGTATTATTAGTAAAAGAATTATTCAAAAAATAAAAAATACATATACCTTATTAAAAGATAGGAAAATATTATTTGGTATAGGAATCGGTCTTATTTTGGGTGTCATTCTTATGATTGGTTATAAAAGTACAATAGGATTATCTGATAGTCAAATTGAACAAAGAGCACGTGATCTAGGGATGATTTATAAGAGTGAGCAAAAATCTATGTTTAATGGTGAAGGAGAATAATAAATGATAAGAGGATTCTATAATTCAGTGTCAGGGTTGATAACGTTACAAAACGAACAGCAAACTATTACAAATAATATTGCAAATATAAATAATAATGGATACAAAAAAAGATTATTAGTAAAACAAAGTTTTGATGATGTTATGATTTCTAATAGACAGAAACTTGTAGGAGATAAATATGTTAGAAATAATATAGGAACTATGAATTTAGGAGTGAAAACATCAGATGTAGAAACTATTTTTACTCAAGGTTCTTTTAAATCTACTAATAATATCACTGATTTCGGAATTGATGGAAGGGGATTTTTTGTAGCTCAGAATGCAAACGGACAAGAAGTATATACTAGAGATGGTAATTTTAAAATAAATCAGCAGGGTTATCTTATAACCAATGATGGATGTACTGTACTTGGACAAAATAATATTACAGGTGAGAAAGAACCTATTTATGTAGGAAATATGAATTTCAGTATAGATGCTGATAACAATATAAATATTGATGGAATGGGTGTAACTCAAAAGTTAATGACTGTAGATTTTAATGACGATGATTACAAAACTTTATCACCAATTGGTGATAATTATATTACTACAGCTAATCCTATTTATGATGCAAGAGTAAATATAATTCAAGGAGTACTTGAATCGTCTTCTGTAGATGCAACTGAAGAAATGACAAAGCTTATGGAAGTAAAAAGACAATTTGAAACAAATCAAAAATTTATAAAGATTCAGGATGAAATAGTACAAAAGGCAGCTACTGAAATAGGAAGAGTTTAGTAATTGTGAACTTTATTGTACAAGACTTATGGGAAATTTGGAGTGTGAGGATTTATGTTTAATATTTTTGCAACTGGAAAAAGTGGAATGGCAGCATATCAGCAGAAAATAGATTATTTAGCTAATGATATGGCCAATGTTGCAACTACAGGATATAAGAGTACTGATGTTGGATTTAAGGATTTATTAACAGAATCATTAGATAAAAAAGGAACTCCACTTGCTAATAAAGATGCTATAAATGGAACAGGTGTAAGATTAGGTACTAATTATGCAAATAATAAACAAGGAAATTTATTAACTACAGGATTAAAAACAGATCTTGCTATTGATGGTAAAGGGTATTTTGCCCTTATGGAACCAGATGGTACTATATCGTATACAAGAGATGGAAATTTTAAGATTGATGTTGATGGTAGATTAGTTACTGCTCATGGTACAAAAGTGTATATAGAATATACAAATGGTTATTCAGAAGGAAATCCTGCACTTGAGAGTGAAAATATTTCTATAGATGAAAGAGGCTCAATTTATATGGAGCTTGAAGGAAATACAGTTGAAATAGGAAAAATACCTGTGTTTACTGCTATTGGTGACAAGGGATTTATACCAAAGGGAAATAATACATTTATTGCAAGTGAGGATGCACAGGTTGAACTTAGTAATGACTTTGATATAAGACAAGGATTTTTAGAAGGATCAAATGTAGATACAGTAGAAGTGTTTTCAGATCTTATGTTGGCCTCTAAAGCGTTTCAGCTTAATTCTAAAGCTATAATAGCTGCAGATGATATGTGGTCTATGATTAATAATATGAGATAAAAAATTTGAAAAAATAATAGATTAGAGTTAAAGAAAAAAGTGGGTTTACCACTTTTTTTTACTCTTTACAACAAAGATTAATACAAGTACAATAATTAATGTATATATTATGTAAATTTAAGGAGGAAGTATTTTGGAAAATGTAGTTTATGTAACTGGTCATAAAAATCCAGATTCAGATTCAATATGCGCTGCATATAGTTATGCAGAATTTAAAAATAAGACTAGTAATCTTCCAGCAGTACCAGTAAGACTTGGTGCAGTAAATCGTGAAACACAATTTATTTTAGATTATTTTGGAGTTGAAGCACCAAGATTTTTAGAAACAGTAAAATTAAAAGTTGAAGATTTAGATATAGATACAATAGAACCTATTAAAGCAGGTCTTTCATTAAAGAATGCATGGAACATAATGAGAGATAATCATCTTAAATCTTTACCAGTAGTTGATGAAAGTGGTAGATTAATAGGAATGCTTTCAATTTCTAATTTAACATCATCATATATGGATATTGGTGATAATGATATATTAGGAAAAAGTAAAACACCTATTGGAAATATAGTAGACACTCTTAATGCAACAGCTTTATACGTAAATGAAGACTGTAAAACATTTGATGGTAAGATAGCAGTAACAGCTATGCTTCCAGAAAGTTTAAGAGAAATAGTTCAAGAAGGAGATATTGCTATTGTTGGTGATAGACCAGATGTACAAGAAGAATTAATAGACATCAAAACTTCATTAATAATAATAACTGGTTCTCATGCTCCAACTAATGAAATTCTTGAAGCAGCTAAAAAAGCAGGAGTTACAATTATAAGTACTCCTTATGATTCATTTACAGCTTCAAGATTATTACTTCAAAGTATACCAGTTGGATATGTAATGGCAACTAAAGAATTAATTTCATTCTCTCAAGATGAATTAGTTGAAGACATTAAAGATGTTATGGCAGAAACAAGATATCATAGCTATCCTGTAACTGATAACGAAGGAAAAGTTATTGGAACAGTTTCAAGATATCATTTGATTTCTAAGCATAAGAAGAAAGTTATTCAAGTTGACCATAATGAAAGAGGTCAATCAGTTAATGGAATAGAAGAAGCAGAAATTCTTGAAATTATAGATCACCATAGAGTTGCAGATATTCAAACAAGTAATCCTATATTCTTTAGAAATGAACCAATAGGAAGTAGCTCAAGTATAGTAGCTAAATGTTATTTTGAAAAAGGACTTACTCCATCTAAAGAAGTAGCAGGACTTTTATGTGGAGCTATAATTTCAGATACATTATTATTTAAGAGCCCTACTTGTACAGAACAAGATAAGGAAATCTGCCTTAAATTAGCTGAAATAGCTGGAATTAAGAGCGTAGAAGAATTTGCCAAAGAAATGTTTAAAGCAGGTACATCATTAAAGGGTAAAACTGTTGGAGAAATATTCAATCAAGACTTTAAGCCTTTCACAATGGGAGAAACTAAAGTTGGTGTTGCACAAGTTAACACTATGGATATTGATGGATTTATGCCTCTTAAGGATGAAATGTTAGATTTCATGGAAAGTGAAGCAAAATCTAAGGGTTATGATGTAGTTATGTTATTATTAACTGATATCTTAACTGAAGGTTCACAAATATTAGTTGCTGGTGAAAGACCAGATTATGTTGAAAAGACATTTAATGTTGAATTAAAAGATTCAATGGCATTCTTACCAGGTATATTATCAAGAAAGAAACAAGTAATACCACCATTAACAGCTGTTGTTAATTCAATGAAATAGTTTGTTCAGTTTATGCCCCTTGTGGGTACTCTGTGAGAAGTTGATAATTGAAAGTTGAGAGTTTAAGGATAAAAATTAAAATATTTTCAATTATATATTTAATAAAAAACGCAGTTTAGGCTGCGTTTTTTTGTTAGCATTTTTTTGAGTTTCCTAAATATATATAATGTATAGAGTTCTATATAGGGAGGAAAAAATGTGATACAGGAAAAGGAATTAATCAGTGGCCTTACTACAAAAGAAGCTGAAAAACGGATTGAAAAGTTTGGGCTTAATGAATTAGAGCATCATAGCAAGGCATCACCTTTTAAAATATTTTTGTCACAATTTAATGACTTTATAGTATGGGTTCTTATTGCTGCCACTATAATATCTGGAATAATAGGTGATAAGGCAGATGCAATAACAATATTAATTATAGTTGTAATAAATGCATTTTTAGGGTTTATTCAAGAGTTTAGAACAGAAAAATCTCTTGAAGCATTGAAGGAACTTGCAGCACCTACATGTAAGGTATTGCGTGATTCTAGTATACAAATTATTAATTCTATTTATTTAACAATAGGTGATATTGTAATTTTAGAGGCTGGAGATAGAATACCTGCAGATGGCTTTTTTGTTGAAAGCTCAGGTGTTGTTGTTGATGAATCTCTGCTTACAGGAGAATCTGTAGGAGTTAATAAGGATGCACTTAAAAAAAATAGTAATAGTGGATTTATGGGAACAACTGTTGTTAAAGGTAAGGGCTTATTTAAAGTAAGTACAATCGGAATGAAAACTGAAATGGGGAAGATTGCAAATTTAATTCAGAATATTGAAGAAGAGAAATCTCCATTAAATAAAAAGCTTGATTCGTTAGGGAAAGTCTTAGTTGCAGTATGTTTGGTTATATGCGCTCTTGTTACAATAATGGGAATAGTAAGAGGAAATGATATAACTGAAATGTTCTTATTGGGAGTAAGTTTAGCGGTTGCAGCAATTCCAGAAGGTTTAGCTGCAATAGTTACTGTAGCATTAGCTTTGGGAGTATCTCGTATGCTTAAGAGAAATGCATTGGTAAGAAAACTTCCAGCAGTCGAAACATTAGGTTGTACATCAGTAATATGTTCAGATAAAACAGGGACTTTAACTCAAAATAAAATGACAGTTAAAGAAGCTTATATAAATGGGAAGATTTATGATTTGGAAAAAGAAAAAATAAAAGATTGCTCAATGTTTATGAAAGCTTTGGTATATTGTAATGATTGTAATTATGATTTTAATAAGAAAAAAATGAGTGATGCACTTCATGGAGATCCTACAGAAACTGCTCTTATAAATATGTTTTTTAATGATGTAAAGGAATTAGAAACTTTTATAGGAAAAGCTAATAGAATATATGATATACCTTTTGACTCAACAAGAAAGATGATGTCGGTTATAGTTAAGGAAAATGGGAAGGACACTTGCTATGTAAAAGGCGCTCCCGAGAGAGTAATTGATAAATGTGATTTTATATTAGAGAATAATAAAATTAAACCATTCACATATCAGAAGAAAAAGCAAGCAGCACAATTTATTTTAGCAATGTCATCTAGGGCATTAAGATGTATAGCAGCTGCATATAAAGAGGAACATCTTGTTAAAAGTGAAAAACTTGAAACAAATTTGATTTTCTTAGGGGTTGCTGGAAGTATAGATCCACCTAGAACAGAAGCAAGAGACTCTGTTCTCAAATGTAAGCTTGCAGGAATAAAGCCTGTTATGATTACTGGAGATCATCAAAATACTGCTCTTGCTATTGCAAAATCATTGAATATATGCAGTAGTGAAGATCAAGTTATGACTGGAGCTGAAATAGAAAAAGCCACTGATTCCGATTTAGAAGAGAAGATTAAAAAAACAAGAGTATTTGCACGTGTTTCACCTAGTCATAAATTAAGAATTGTTAAAGCATTTAAAAAGCAAGGGAATATTGTTGCTATGACTGGAGATGGTGTAAATGATGCACCAGCAATTAAAGAAGCTGATATAGGTGTTGCTATGGGTATTTCAGGAACTGATGTTACAAAGGAAGCATCTTCCATGATTCTTATGGATGATAATTTTTCAACTATAGTAGCAGCAGTCGAAGAGGGAAGAATTATTTATGACAATATAAGAAAATTTATAAGATATCTTTTATCATGTAATTTAGGTGAAGTTCTTACTATGTTTTTAGCAACTATTTTTTCTTTGCCTAATCCATTGAGTCCTATTCAAATATTACTTGTAAATTTAGCTACAGATGGCTTACCAGCAATTGCTCTTGGGATAGATCCAGCTGAAGATGATATAATGAGACAACCCCCTAGAGAAAAGGATGAAAGTATATTTGCCAGAGGATTAGTTGAGAAGATATTAGTTAGGGGATCATTAATTGGATTATGCACATTATTATCATTTATGGCAGGGAGATATTATGGAATGAATCTTGATACATGTAGGACTTTAGCATTATGTACACTTGTTATGTCACAACTTATTCATGTATTTGAATGCCGATCAGAAAGACATTCTTTATTTGAAATAAAACTATTTACTAATCCGTGGCTTATAGGAGCTGTATCTGTATCTATAGTTTTAATATGTTCAGTATTGTATGTACCATTTTTACAAACTATATTCCATACTGTTGCTTTATCTTTAAAACAATGGCTTATAGTAATATTTTTCTCTGGAATAATTGCATTTATTAACAGTGTTTATTTATTAATTAAATCAAAATAGGATACTTAATATGTAGATATTGAATAAAATTACGCATAAACTAGTGATTGATAATTTTTTGATTATTGATTGCTAGTTTTTATTTATATGTTTAGTGAAATATTAAAGAGGAGTATCTACAATAATATAATTATAGATAAGAAAAAATAAAAAAGACAATAGACATTGATATATAATAATCAATTGTCAATTGTCAATTAATGTTATCTTCTCATCATCATGTTATTAGCTTGTTGACGAGATTTTTTTATTTGACTGTGGTCAATTGGAACTAAGTCTTTCTTAGTTGTTAAGTTAAGAAGATTCATAATTTGAACTTCTTGAGAATTTTCCTTTTTGTTATCTTTGTCACCAGTTACCCCCATAACAATAACTTTGTGACCTTGCTTAACAGTTATAAATTCAGGTTTTTTAAACCATCTATTTTTCTTAAACCAGCATTTAACGACTTTTCTACCCACTTCTGGTTTTACTATCATTTCTATAATAATTCTGTGGAAGATAAAATAATTTTTTTCAACTAATTTATATGATAAAACAGTACCAGAAACACTTGTCATTCTGTCACCATATTTTTGTAAATAAGCATCTTGAAAATAACTATTCATCTTATCTCTAAAACCCATATATAATTACTCCTTTGCAAAATAGTTATAAATAATACTAATATTATACCATAGCTTTATAAGGATTGGAAATTTAACTTTAAAAGTTTACATTATTAATTTTTGCCATATGTTTGTCATATTTATATAATATCATTTACAGTATAAGAGAAATCAGCTCTAAAGAGTAAAAATATTTCGAGCAAATAAATTCCGAAAATGTAATAATTATAGTAAAATTATATAGAGATA
>NZ_JABAGC010000011.1 GCF_012843905.1 Clostridium sp. SM-530-WT-3G | reverse complement strand
ATTGTATTTCATCAAGTTCTCTAAGCTTTTTTATAAATTGATTGAACAAATTCTCTATACATTGCGCTAATCGCTCATGTCTAAATCTATCTATAGAATTGTGTGTTGGTGGCTCTTGACCTTGTAAAAGCCATTTGAAATTTATATCTCTTTTACATACCTTTTCAAGAGCGCGGCTTGAATATATTCCTTCCATATATCCATAGACTATAATTGCAAACATGGTTTCAGGTAAGAGTTCTGGATTTATACCAATAGTAGAGTAAGTTTTGTTTAATTCTGTATAATATAATCCCTCCATAACATCATAAAGCATTCTTACTGAATCATCATCAGGTATAATATTTTCGAAACTTATTGGGAAACCTATCTGATGGATAGGTATAATATTGTTTTTTTCATATTAATATTATGCGCAAAAAAGAGAATTCAAATTTATGAATTCTCTTTTTTATCGGCTAGTATCAAACTTGTTTTGATACAGCCCCTTGTTTTTGAGAATAATTAATTGGTATTTTATTAAATGAAAAGAAATGGTAAAATAAGGAATATAATTAAAGGGTAAGTGTAATGTAGTAATTTGCATTTAAACTTAATATAGAAACATATGAGTTAAGAAGTATGGACACTAAGTTGGAAGATAATAAAATAATATTTTGGAGGCTTAAGGATGGGAAAAACATTAGTTATTAATATGGAGGATGTAGAATTAAAGGGTGATATACTTGATGTTGGTGAAAAGAATCTTGGAGTTATATATAATTTATCTAAAGATATAGAGGATGAGCTTAGTCTTGATTATATTGACAATGATAGTAAGATAGAATTAAAGGATAGAAAATATGATGCATGTACTTTCTTTTTTGAACTAAATCATTTTTGGACAAATATTGAAAGAGAGAAAGTGATTAGGGATGTTTTGGAATATCTAAAGGATGATGGGGAAATATTAATATGGGATATAAACAAGGAAAGGGGGAAGATATTTAACAATAAGATAAAAGTAATATTGCCTAGAGATAGTATTAAAGAATTTACATTTAAAAATATTAATTTACTATCCAGTTCAAATCTAGAAGAAATAAAAAAAATTCTTGAAAAATATTTCAAGATAGAGGAAACTAAAACATGGGAAGATATTTTTTTTATAAAAGGAAAAAAGCTAAATGAGAAAGTGAAAGAAGAGGAGATATCAAAAAATGAAGGTGTTACTTACAGCAGTTAACTCGAAGTATATACACAGCAACCTTGCAGTAAGATATTTAAAGAGTTTTACTAAAGATATGGATTACTGTGTTGAAATAAAAGAATTTAGCATAAATGACAGAGAAGAAAGGATACTTGAAGAAATAATTAGAGAAGAACCAGACGTTGTAGCTTTTTCAACTTATATATGGAATGTTGAAATGATATCTAGGTTATCGAATTTAATAAAAAATGTAGATTCTAACATTGAAATATTATATGGGGGACCGGAAGTATCATTTGATTCAAGAACATATCTAAAAGAAAATGTGGGAGACTATGTAATAGAAGGTGAAGGCGAAAAGACTTATAGGGATTTTATTTCATATAAACTTGGTAAAATGAAAATAGAAGAGGTACGTGGCCTTCATTACAAAAAGGATAATCAAGTGTATACTAATGAAAAGAGACCGCTTATGTCTATGGATGAAATTGTGTTTCCTTATGAAGAGGATGAAAATTTGAATAATAAAATTGTATATTATGAAGCTTCAAGAGGATGTCCATTCAATTGTAAATATTGTCTTTCGTCTACAAGTCATGGCGTAAGATTTTTGGATATAGATAGAGTGTTAAATGAGCTTCAATACTTTATAAAAAAGAAAGTAAAACTTGTGAAATTTGTAGATAGAACATTCAATTGTAACCATAAATTTGCAATGGCAATATGGGATTTCTTAATAAAAGCTGATACTGATACACACTTTCATTTTGAAATTTCAGCGGATATTTTGAATGATGAAGAGATAAAACTGTTATCAAATGCTCCAGAAAATAGATTTCAATTTGAAGTTGGAGTACAAACAACAAATGATGATGTACTTAGAAATATAAATAGATTCGTAAATTTTAGTGATATTAGAGAAAAAGTTGAAGAATTGATGTCTATAAAGAATATAAAGCAGCATTTAGATCTTATAGCAGGACTTCCAGGAGAAGATTATGAATCATTTAAAATATCCTTTAATAATGTATACAGTATAAGGCCAGAAGAAATTCAACTTGGATTTTTAAAGCTTTTGAAAGGATCCTCAATGAGGGAGGAAGCAGATAAATATGGAATGAAATACTCGCCATATCCTCCGTATGAAATACTAAAAACCGACAAGATTACATATCAAAATATTTTAAAACTAAAGAAAGTAGAAGAAATGGTCGATAAGTATTATAACTCGCAAAAATTCAATTACATTATTCGATATTTTGAGGATAAGTTCAGTGAACCATTTGATTTTTATTATGAGTTAGGTACTTATTTTGAAAATAAAGGATATTTTAATAAAAACATAGGGAACATAGAATATTATAAGGTATTTTTAGATTTCAATAGTGAAGTACTTAATGAAAGTAATAAATATATAAATGAAATAGTTAAATTCAATTATTTATTATATAATAAAAAAAGAGGGCTTCCTGATTTTCTAAGAACAAATATTGATAGAGAAACAGAAAAGGCTATAAAAGATCAGTATCGCAGTGAGTATTCATTTAAGGAATATTATTTAGAAAAGTTCAATATTGATCTATATGAGTATACAAAGAATAACAGAATTGTGGAAGGTGATTTTTATTATCTATTTAATAATGATGGTAAATATATAAACATAAAATATGCAATATAAACTGCTGTAAAATATAAAAATGTGAAAAGCAGGCGAAATTTTATTTATTCAAAATTACAAATCTGTTAATTGTTTTTTTGGTTGAAATTGTTGAAATATATACATACAAAGTGTATAATAAGACAAGTACAAAGTAATTAATACTATATAAAGTATTAATATATATTATTTTTCTTTTTTTATTTACATTGAAGGCATTAAAGGTGGTGATATTTTGGCATTACAAGCAATCGAAGAGATTAAACAAACTGAAGCTAAAGCAGATGAAATTGTGAGAAATGCTACAAGTGAAGCAAAGAACATGGTTCAAAAAGCTAAAAGTGAAGCACAAAAGCAATATGATGATGTGATAGCAAAAGCAAAAGAAAAAGCTAATGACCTTATTAGCAAAGCAGTCGATATGGGGAATAAAGAAGCAGAACCAATATTGGCAAAAGGCAGACAGGAAGCTTCAGATATATTAAATATATCTGAAGATAAAAAGATTAATGCTGTTAAATTAGTGGTTGAGAGGATAGTGAAGATTCATGGCAATAGTTAAAATGAATAAGTTCACTTTGTTAGCCTTTGAATCAGAAAAAGAAGCATTACTTGAAAAATTACAAGGTTTTTCAAATGCTGAATTCATTGATCTTCAAGATGAAAATCTTTTAGAAAGTAATGATACTCTTAAAGATTTAACTAAAGATGTAGTTGATTCTGATATAACAAAGTGGGAAGAGCAATTATCAAAGGTTAAATTTGCCCTACAATTTTTAAATAGCTATGTGCCTAAGCAATCATCATTTAAGGCTTTGCGTCAAGGAAAACTTTCTCTAAGCTTAGAAGAATTATCAAAGAGAGTTCAAGAAGGCAATTGGGAAGAAATTTATGACAAAGTTAAAGCTAAAGAAGAAGAAATTGCTAAGTTAGAAAATGAAAAAACAAAGTTACAAGGAATAGTAGACAGTTTACGTCCTTATGAAAACTTTGATGCAAGTTTAGGTTCATTAGATGACCTTAAAGAAACTTCATATTTCTTAGGAAGCGTTTCAAATCAATATGAAGAAGCTTTAATGAGTGACTTAAATGATTGTTACGTTGAAGTGATATCAAAGGATACTCACGATACTTATGTATTAGCATTATGTAATAAGGATAATACTGAAAGCGTAAGCGAGGTACTTAGAGGATTTGGATTTACACCTTTTAAAACTGAGGAAAAGGATACTCCTCTAAAGCTAATTCATAATTATAATGACAGAATAATTAATATTGATTCTAATAAGTTCATTATTAAAGAAGAATTAGCAGGGTTCGAAGAAGAACAAAAACAATTACAATTAGCTTATGAGTACTTTACTAATTTAGTTGCAAGAAAGAGCATTTCTACTAAATTCTTAAAGACGGAAAAGGTATCATTAATCCAAGGATGGGTACCAGTTAAGCAAAATGAAAAATTAACTAAAATTGCTGATGAAGTTTTAGGTAAAGATTATTACTTAAACTTCGAAGATGTAAAAGAAGAAGAAATTGATGATGTACCAATAGCATTAGAAAATAATGATTTAAATTCAGCATTTGAAGATGTTACATCAATGTACGCATTACCAAAGTACAATGAGATTGACCCAACACCAATCGTTACACCATTCTATTTGATTTTCTTTGGAATGATGGTAGCAGATATGGGATATGGACTTCTTATGTTAATAGGAACATTATTTGCACTTAAGTTCTTTAAGTTTGACGCAGGCACTAAGAGAATGGTTAAATTTTTCCATTACTTAAGCTACCCAACAATTGTATTTGGTGCAATTTATGGTGCGTTCTTTGGAGATTTATTTAAGGATAAAATTCCAAGACTATTAGATACATCAAGTGATGTAATGACTATATTAGCATTATCTGTAGCTTTTGGTGCAATTCAAATTGTATTTGCATTATGTGTAAAAGCATATGTGCTAATTAAATTAGGAAAGCCAAAGGATGCCTTAATGGATTCAGGATCATGGTTACTTATGTTAGTTTCACTTGGATTATTAGCAGCAGGTATAATGCTTAAGATACCAGTATGTGAAACAATAGGAAAATGGGGATCTATTTTAGGAGCTGTAGCTATTGTACTTACTCAAGGAAGAAGTGCAGCAAGTGCTGGTGGTAAAATAGGTTCAGGTTTATATGAATTATATGGTGTTACAAGTTATGTGGGAGATTTAGTTTCTTATACAAGACTTATGGCTATAGGGCTTTCAGGAGGATCTATTGCAGGTGCCGTAAACTTAATTATGGGAATGGTGCCAGGACCAATTGGAACATTCTTAGTAGGTCCATTAATATTTGTAATTTTCCAAACAGTAAACTTATTATTATCATTATTAAGTGGATATGTTCACACATTAAGATTAACTTATGTTGAATATTTCGGAAAATTCTATGAAGGTGGCGGAAAAGCATTTAAGCCATTTGAAACAAAAAATGAATATATAAATTTAACTAGAGAGTAGGAGGATATTAAAATGGAAATGAGTTGGATTAACTATTTCGTAGAAAATTTTGGAGGTATGGTGTTTGGTGCACTAGGAGTTGCAATTGCAGTAGGTATGTCAGGTATTGGATCAGCTAAAGGTGTTGGGATTGTAGGTCAAAGCGCTGCTGGATTATTATCAGAACAACCAGAAAAATTCGGTAAAGCATTAGTTCTTGAATTATTACCAGGTACACAAGGTCTTTATGGTTTCGTTATTGGATTATTAGCATTTTTCCAATTAAGCACTAGTACTACATTAGCTCAAGGTTTATACTTATTATTTGCTTGTTTACCAATCGCTATCTGTGGTTTATGGTCAGGAATAGCTCAAGGTAAAGCTTCAGCTGCTGGTATTCAAATCTTAGCTAAAAACCCAGAACATACAACTAAAGGTATGGTATTAGCTGCCATGGTTGAAACTTATGCATTATTAGGATTCGTTGTATCATTCTTATTAGTAAATGCTGCATCAACTATAGCATAATAAATATTTATAAATAGTTAAGTAGTATTAAGATGAGGATGTGAAGAGAATGTCTAACTTAAATAATTTAACTTCTAAAATCTTAAAAGATGCAGAAGATAAAAAGGCAGTCATCTTAAATGATGCTGAGGAAGAAAGAAATAAAATCCTTAGCAAAAAAGTTGGAGAAGCTAATATAGAAGAAAAAACTATATTAGAAAGAGCTGAAAGAGAAGCCGCATCTAGAAAAGAAAGAATCATTTCAGGAGCAGAATTGCATGCTAGAAATGAAAAATTAGAAGCAAAACAAAAAGTAATTAAAGAAGTTTTCGAAACAAGCGTTAAGGAACTTTCAAACTGTTCTGCTGATGATTTAAAAGGATTCATTAAAGAAGTAATTTTAAATAGTAATATAGAAGGAACTCAAAACCTTATATTAAATGAAGTAGGAAAGAAAGCTATTAATGAAGCGTTTGTTGCAGAAATTAATACAGCACTTGGAAATAAAGCCAATATAAAATTAAGTGATGAAACTGGCAAGTTTAAAGGTGGATTCATCTTAGAACAAAATGGCATAGAAATAAATAATACTTTTGAAGCTTTAGTTAGTTCACTAAAGGATGATTTAAGTCTAGAAGTAGCAAGAGTGTTGTTTAGTTAAGGAGGTTAACCAATGGATGGAATGCAATTTAGTCAAGTTATCCCTAGAATAAGGGTATACGAGACAAAACTCCTTGATAAAGCAAAAATCGATAGAATGATAGATTCTCATTCTGCGGATGAAGCATTAAAAGTTCTTCAAGAAACAGAGTATGCCAATGTTATGACAAATGTTAAAAGGGCAGAAGATTATGAAGTAGTTTTAAGTGAAGAATTAAAAAGATTATTCACTGTAATGTACGAAATAAGCCCAGTTAAATCTCTTGTAGATTTAATGAGCATTAAATATGACTATCAAAACATAAAAGTAATTTTAAAAGGAATGTTTTTAAACCAAGATTTATCATATCTTTTAATGAATGTGGGTACAATAAACGCTAATGAATTAAAAGTTATGATAGAAAATGGAAATCTTTCAGACTTACCTCATACTATGAGAGAAGCTGTAGAAGAAGCAAAGGCTGATTTTGAAACTACTAAGGATCCTCAAATGATCGATGTTATATTAGATAGATATATGTTTAAAGCATTAGTAGAAATTAAAAAAGAAATCAATGATACTTTTGTTGATAAGTATGTAGATGCGTTAGTTGATTCTACAAACTTAAAGACTCTTTTAAGAGTTAAAAAGCAACATAAAGGAAGAGAATTCTTTACTTCTGTTATAATTGAAGGTGGTTCAATAGATAAAGATAAGCTACTAGGTATGCTGAACGATACTCCAGAAAATATCGTAACTAAGCTTGCATTCACAAATTATGCTGATTTCGTAAGAACTGGTATAGAAGAATATACTAAGAATGGTTCAGTAAGTTTATTTGAAAAACTTGCTGACAACTATGTGATGAGCATGATGAAGGATGCAAAGATTATACCATTTGGTGTTGAACCACTATTGGCTTATATTTATGCTAAGGAAACAGAAATCAAGATTATAAGGATAATAATGGTTGGCAAACTCAATAATATTTCTGCAGAAGTAGTAAGAGAAAGGCTGCGTGATATTTATGTTTAAGAAAATAGGTGTTGTAGGAGATAAGGATTCAGTTTTAGCATTCAAAGCTCTTGGAATTGATGTTTTTCCAGTAATTGAAGCAGATGAAGCTAAGAAGACTATCGATACATTAGCAAAAAACGATTATGCAGTTATATTCGTAACTGAGCATGTAGCTCAAAATATCGAAGAAACTATTGAAAGATATAATAAAGCAGTACTTCCAGCTATTATATTAATTCCAAGCAATCAAGGAACATTAAATATAGGTATGCAAAGAATCAGCGATAACGTTGAAAAAGCTGTCGGTATGAATATTTTATAGAAAGGTAGGTATGTAAGGTGAAGACCGGAAAGATAATTAAAGTTTCAGGACCATTAGTTGTTGCTGAAGGTATGGATGAAGCTAATATACAAGACGTTTGTAAGGTTGGAGAAAAAGGGCTTATCGGTGAAATCATCGATATGAGAGGCGATAAGGCTTCTATCCAGGTTTACGAAGAAACATCAGGAATCGGACCTGGGGATCCAGTTGTTACTACTGGAGAGCCATTAAGTGTTGAACTTGGACCAGGACTTATGGAAGCCATGTTTGACGGAATTCAAAGACCACTAGATAAATTTATGGAGGTTGCTAAATCACCATTCCTAATAAGAGGTGTTACAGTTCCTTCATTAGATAGAGAAAAGAAGTGGGAATTCAATCCAACTGCTAAAGTAGGAGATATGGTAGAACCAGGAGATATTATTGGAACAGTTCAAGAAACTCCAGTTGTTTTACAAAAAATCATGATTCCAGTAGGAATTTCAGGTAAAATTAAAGAAATTAAAGGCGGAAGTTTTACTGTTGTTGAAACAGTTGCAGTAGTTGAAACTAAAGATGGAGATAAAGAAGTTCAATTAATGCAAAAGTGGCCAGTAAGAAAGGGTAGACCATATAAGAGAAAAATCAACCCTAAAGAACCAATGTTAACTGGTCAAAGAGTTATCGATACATTCTTCCCTGTAGCTAAGGGTGGAGCAGCTGCTATCCCAGGACCATTCGGAGCTGGTAAGACAGTTACTCAGCACCAAATTGCTAAATGGGGAGATGCTGAAATAGTTGTTTACGTTGGTTGTGGAGAACGTGGTAACGAAATGACAGACGTTGTTAATGAATTCCCAGAACTAATCGACCCTAAGACTGGTGAATCTCTAATGAAGAGAACAGTTCTTATAGCAAATACTTCAAATATGCCAGTTGCTGCCAGAGAAGCTTCTATATATACAGGTATCACTATAGCTGAATACTTCAGAGATATGGGATATTCAGTATCAATCATGGCTGACTCTACTTCAAGATGGGCAGAAGCATTAAGAGAAATGTCTGGTAGACTTGAAGAAATGCCAGGGGATGAAGGTTACCCAGCATACCTTGGATCAAGACTTGCTGACTACTATGAAAGAGCTGGTAAAGTTGAATGTCTAGGTAATGATGGAAGACAAGGTTCAATCACTGCAATTGGTGCAGTATCACCTCCAGGAGGAGATATTTCTGAACCAGTATCACAAGGTACATTAAGAATAGTTAAAGTATTCTGGGGTCTTGATGCACAACTTGCATATCAAAGACACTTCCCAACTATTAACTGGTTAACTTCATACTCATTATATCAAGATACAATTGATAACTGGATGGATGAACATGTTGCACCAGACTGGGGAGCTTTAAGATTAGAAGCTATGACTATACTTCAAGATGAAGCTCAATTACAAGAAATCGTAAGACTTGTTGGTATTGATGCATTATCTGAAAAAGATAGATTAAAATTAGATGTAGCTAAGTCAATAAGAGAAGACTATTTACAACAAAATGGTTTCCACGAAGTTGATACTTATACATCATTAAAGAAACAATATAAGATGTTAAGTCTTATCTTAGGATACAAACATGAAGCAGAAAGAGCATTAGAAGCTGGAGTTTACTTAAGCGATATAATGGCTATGGAAGATTTAAAAGATAGAATTGCTAGAAGTAAGTACATACACGAAAAAGATCTTGATAAAATAGATCAAATTGGTGTGGATTTACATGCTGCAATTGATGACCTAATAAGTAAGGGAGGGGTTACAAATGCTTAAAGAGTATAGAACAGTTACAGAAGTTGTTGGCCCTTTAATGGTTGTTGATGGTGTTGAAGGTGTTAAATACGATGAATTAGTTGATATTGAACTTCACACTGGTGAAAAAAGAAGAGGTAAGGTTCTTGAAATCAACGGATCAAAAGCTATGGTTCAGATTTTCGAAGGATCTACTGGTATAAACTTAAAAGGTACTAAGGCTAAATTTTTAGGAAGACCACTTGAACTAGGCGTATCAGAAGATATGGTTGGTAGAGTATTCGATGGAATGGGTAGACCAAATGATAATGGTCCAGAAATCATTCCAGAAAAAAGAGTTGATATAAATGGTGAAGCTATAAACCCAATGGCCAGAGATTTCCCATCAGAATTTATTCAAACAGGTGTTTCTGCTATTGATGGACTTAATACTCTAGTTAGAGGACAAAAGTTACCTGTTTTCTCAGCATCAGGTTTACCTCACCAAGAGCTTGCTGCACAAATAGCAAGACAAGCGAAAGTTTTAAATTCAGATTCTAAGTTCGCGATCGTGTTCGCAGCTATAGGTATCACATTCGAAGAAGCTGAATTCTTCGTTGATGAATTTAAAAAGACAGGTGCGATCGACAGATCAGTTCTATTTATGAACTTAGCATCTGACCCAGCTATCGAAAGAATAGCTACTCCAAGAATGGCACTTACTTGTGCTGAATACTTAGCATATGAAAAAGGAATGCAAGTACTTGTTATCATGACAGATATCACTAACTATGCCGAAGCATTAAGAGAAATATCTGCCGCTAGAAAAGAAGTTCCAGGAAGAAGAGGATATCCAGGTTACTTATATACTGACCTTTCTACTTTATACGAAAGAGCAGGAAGAATCACAGGAAAAGAAGGTTCTATAACTCAAATTCCTATACTTACAATGCCTGAAGATGATAAGACTCACCCAATTCCAGACTTAACTGGATATATTACAGAAGGTCAAATTATCCTTTCAAGAGAATTATACAAGAAAGGTTTAATGCCACCTATCGATGTTTTACCATCACTTTCAAGACTTAAAGATAAGGGTATAGGTAAAGGAAAGACTAGAGAAGACCATGCTGATACTATGAACCAATTATTTGCAGCATATTCTCAAGGTAAACAAGCAAAAGAATTATCAGCTATCTTAGGTGAATCAGCATTATCTGAAACAGATAAGAAGTTAGCTAAATTCGCAGAAGCTTTCGAAAAAGAATATGTTTCTCAAGGATTCAATACAAACAGAAGTATTGAAGAAACACTTGATCTTGGATGGAAATTATTAAAAATGATTCCAAGAACAGAACTTAAGAGAATCAGAGACGAATATCTTGAAAAATATCTGCCAAGAGAGGAAGAATAGTCTATGGCTAAGTTAAACGTCAATCCTACGAGAATGGAACTCTCTAAGCTAAAGAAAAGACTTGCGACATCTACTAGAAGTCATAAGCTTTTAAAGGATAAACAAGACGAATTAATGAGACAATTCATTAACCTTGTTAAGTATAACAATAAGCTAAGAAAAGAGGTTGAAGAAAATCTTCAAAGTTCTCTTAAGGATTTCGTTATGGCTAGAGCTGTAATGAGTTCTGAATTCTTAGAAGAAGCTATCATTTATCCTAAAGAAAAGATTTCTGTTGAAGTTGGAGAAAAGAATGTAATGAGTGTATCTGTTCCTGTAATGAACTTCAAGAGACAACTTGAAGGAGATGAAGGAAGCATATATCCATATGGATTTGCAAATACCTCTTCAGAACTTGACGATACACTTTCAAAACTTTATGGAATTCTTCCACAATTACTAGAACTTGCAGAAGTAGAAAAGTCATGTCAATTAATGGCTGACGAAATTGAAAGTACTAGAAGAAGAGTTAATGCTCTTGAATATATGACAATACCTCAACTTCAAGAGACTATAAAGTACATTAGAATGAGACTTGATGAAAATGAAAGATCTGCTACAACTAGATTAATGAAGGTTAAGAGTATGATCGAACAGAGAGGATAAATTTGGGATTGTAATAAAGTATAGAAATGTGGTTTATTAATACAATCTTAGATTAATAGGAGTACTACAAGTAAGTAGTACTCCTTGTTTGTTATTGGATAAAAATATACTATTTTTAATTTATTAGAGTATTTAATTAATAGGGCATAAGCTTTTTAATTGCCTGAAACTTTAAGAATTTTGTAATTGATATAAGCTGGTATTAATAGTATAATCAAAGAAGTGAAAATAATAGAAAATTACAATATAAAATTATTAATTTGATGATTTTAACTAAGGAGTAGATAAGATGAAATATGTTTTAGCAATGGTCGTTTCACTTGTTGTGTGTTTTGCTACCATGCCATTCCTTATGAAACTATCTCATAAGTTAGAATTTACTGATAAACCTAGTAAGAGAAAGCAGCATAAAACTCCAAAGCCATTGTGTGGAGGAATTGCACTATATATAGGTTTTTTTATTTCTTATTTCATATTTGTAAGAGATGATTTGAAGCAGCAGATAGTTATATTTGTGACTTCAACATTGATTTTGATTATTGGACTTGTAGATGATTATTATAAGACTAAAGGAAAAGAATTTCCTATATTTCCAAGACTTGCGATTCAGTTGTTTTCGGCAGTATTAATATTTAATTCTGGTATTGCTTTTGTAGGCTTTACAAATCCATTTACTTCACAGTATATAGAACTTAGCAAAACAATTCAGTTTATACTAACTATAACATGGATATTTGGGGTTACTACTGTAATTAACTGGTCAGATGGGAAAGATGGTTTAGCGGGAGGATTATCTCTTATTTCTGCAGGAACATTTTTTGTTGCAGCTTTAATACTTGATCAACAGGATCCATCAGCTTTAGTATCAATAATATTGGCAGGAGCAATAATAGGATTTTTATATTATAATAAGTATCCGGCTAAAGTATTTATGGGGGATTCAGGAGCTAATTTCTTGGGATTTATTTTAAGTATTACAGCATTAGATGGTGCATTTAAGCAAGCAACAGTAATGAGCTTGTTCATACCTATATTAGCACTTGCTGTACCTATTTTTGATAACTTATTCGTAATATTCAAGAGATTTACTGAAGGAAAGCCTGTATATCAAGCAGATAGGAGTCAGATTCATTATAGACTTGAAGAAAGGGGATTTTCAACAACTCAGGTAGTAAATTGTATAATGCTTATAAGTCTAGCGTTTAGTGTGTTATCAATAGTATTACTTTTGATAAAAAGATAAAATGAATCTATATTTTTACATTAAATAATAAAATAATCTACATAAGTAAACTAACTTACATAAAGAAATTTTTTATATTAATTATTCTAAATCTTGGTGTAAATATTAAGTTTATTAAAGTTAATACATAGACAATAATTATTAAACTTTATACTAAATATTGCACTCTTTACAAAAAATGAGGACTGATATATAATATCAAATAATATGAGACTTATCAAGAGTGGTGGAGGGACTGGCCCTGTGAAGCCCAGCAACCAATATTTTAATCAAGAGGTATATGGTGCTAATTCCTGCAGTGAAAGCTGACAGATAAGGTGTTTTTATAAGTGGCAGAGCCTGAAGGAAATACCTTTGGGCTTTTGTTATATTATAATACTTCATTCAGAAAAAATAAAAAAGGTGGTGATTTATATTAATTTTTCTAATTTAAAAATTAATAAAGATGAAGTATTGAGGTACTTAGGGCATAATGGTCAGGTAATCAATGAAGATATGATGAATCTTATAGATGAATGTAGAAGAGAAGTTATACATATAATTTCACCGAGATTCACTTATAGTTACAGAAAAGTAGAGGAAATAGAGGATGGCATAAAGGTTGAAGGAACAAGTCTTATTTTAGAAGGTAATGATATAAAAAGACATCTTAAAAATTCAACAGAATGTGTACTTATGGCAGTTACATTAGGAAATGAAATTGAAAGAAAAACAAGAGTGTATGAGAGAATAAATCTTACCAAAGGAATTATACTAGATGCATGTGCAACAACAGCTATTGAAGAAGTTTGTGATATGGTGGAAAACGAAATAAGGAAATATGTACAGGAGAAAAATATGAATATTACTTTTAGATATAGTCCAGGTTATGGAGATCTTCCTTTAGATATTCAAAAAAATTTCCTAAATGTTTTAGATGCACAGAAGAAAATTGGACTTACCACATCTGAAAATTTCTTGCTATTTCCAAGAAAGTCTGTAACAGCAATAATAGGTATAATAAATAAAAATATTAAAATAAAGGAAAGAAACTGCCAAGAATGTAATAATTATAAAAATTGCAGTTTTAGAAGAAAAGGAGAAAATTGTGGGGCTTAAAGAAATTTTACAAGATAATATATTAATATTTGATGGAGCAATGGGGACTATGCTTCAGAAAAAAGGATTAAAATTAGGGGAAAATCCTGAATTACTTAATTTAAATAATCCTGAAATAATAGAAGAAGTTCATAGAGAATATATAGAAAGCGGATGTAATGTTATAACAACAAATACATTTGGGGCAAATGAACGTAAACTTAAATTATGTGGCCTTGAAGTTGAAGATGCTATAGATAGTGCAGTAGAAATTGCAAAGAGAGCAAAAGGAAATAAAGAAGATGTATATATTGCACTTGATATAGGACCTATAGGAGAACTTTTAGAACCTATGGGAACATTAAGTTTTGATAAAGCTTACGATATATTTAAACGTCAAATAATTCAAGGTGTAAAGTCTGGTGTAGATGTAATAATTATTGAAACTATGACGGATTTATATGAGCTTAAAGCAGCTATATTAGCAGCAAAAGAAAACAGTAATATTCCAGTATTTTGTACAATGACTTTTGAAGAAAATAAAAGAACATTTACTGGATGTAGTGTTGAAGCCATGGTGTTAGTGTTAGAAGGATTAGGAGTAGATGCACTTGGAGTAAACTGTTCACTTGGACCAAAGCAGCTTGCACCAATTGTTGAAGAAATATGTTCACTTGCACATATTCCAGTTATGGTACAGCCTAATGCAGGGCTTCCAACAATTTCAGAGAGTAATGAAACTATATATGATATTACAAAAGAAGAGTTTGCAGAGTCTCTTTCAAGTTTTGTAGATTTAGGTGTGAGAATTATAGGGGGATGTTGTGGCACTACTCCTGAGTATATAAGAGAATTAAAAAACAGGGTAAAAAATAAAAAGCCTGTAATTTTTAATAATAAATATTACACATCAGTATGTACTCCTTCAAATGTAGTTAGAGTAGAAGGTGTGAAAATTATAGGAGAGAGAATAAATCCTACTGGAAAAAAATTATTTAAGGAAGCACTTAAGAATAATGATTTAGACTATATATTAAATCAAGCTATTTCACAAGTAGAAGCAGGAGCTCATATATTAGATGTAAATGTAGGACTTCCAGAAATAAATGAGCCTGTTATGATGCAAGCAGTTATTAAGGAAATACAGGGAATTATAGATACTCCACTTCAGATAGATTCTTCTGATCATGAAGCAATAGAAGCAGGATTACGTTATTATAATGGAAAGCCTATATTAAATTCTGTAAATGGAGAAGACAAAGTTTTAGATAAGATATTGCCATTAGTAAAAAAGTATGGTGCAAATGTAATTGGGCTTACCTTAGATGAAAAAGGAATTCCACTTAAAGCTGAAGATAGATTTAAAATTGCAGAAAAAATAATTAAAAGAGCAGAAGAATATGGAATTAGAAGAGAAGATGTGTTTATAGACTGTCTTGTACTTACTGTATCAGCACAGCAAAAGGAAGTACAGGAAACACTTAAAGCTGTAAGAATGGTAAAAGAAAAGCTTAATGTGAAAACTCTTCTTGGAGTGTCAAATATTTCTTTTGGACTTCCAAATAGGCAATTTATAAATGAAACATTCTTAGCTTCTGCATTAGCCAATGGACTGGATCTTCCTATAATGAATCCTAATGCAGAGGGCATGATGAGAGTCATAGATACTTATAATGTTCTATATAATTATGATAAGAATGCAGAACATTATATTGAAAGATATGCAAATGTAGAAGTTAGATTATCTATAAAAAATGATTCTAGTAAAGCATTAAGCGGAGTAGAAACTAAATTAGGAGATATACAAGATGATAAATCACCAAAAAGTGATTTGAAAGAGGTTATTATTAAAGGACTTAAAGAAGAGGCAAAACAATGTACTAAAGAGCTTTTAGAAAATAAAGATGAACTTTATATAGTAAATGAATATCTTATACCGGCATTAGATAAAGTGGGGGCTAAATATGAAAAGGGCGAAATATTTCTACCTCAGCTGATTCAGTCTGCTGAAACAGTTAAAAATGCTTTTTATGTATTAAAAGAATCATTAGCTAAAAATAGTAGTAATACTATTTCAAAAGGAAAAATAGTACTTGCAACTGTAAAAGGTGATATTCATGATATAGGGAAGAATATAGTTAAAGTTATACTTGAAAATTATGGATATGAAATAATTGATTTAGGAAAAGATGTTCCAGTAGAAAAAGTTGTAGAGACTGCAAAAGTACATGATGTGTCACTTTTAGGACTTAGTGCACTTATGACTACAACACTTAAAAGTATGGAAGAAACTATAAGTGCTCTTAGAAAGAGTGGATATAAGGGTAAAATATTTGTTGGAGGTGCAGTTCTTACTCCAGATTATGCTGAAAAGATTGGAGCAGATTTTTATGCCAAAGATGCAAAGGAATCTGTAGAGATTGCTAAAGTAGTATTAGGATAAAAATTATATAAAAATAAAAAGTGGACTTATTTTAGTCCACTTTTTTGTACTATTGAATCCATGCTCCATCAGAACCTAATCTGTATCCACCAACAGTTGTATTAGACAACATTGCACCACTTCCATCGAAGAAGTACCATTTATTGTTTGTAGGAACTTGTACCCAGCCTGTTCTCATAACGCCGTTTGTATCCATGTAATACCATTTATAGTTTGAATAAACCCATCCAGTTGCTGCCTTTCCATCTGGTTGAACAAAGTACCAGTTGTTTCCTTGCATAACCCATCCTAATTTAGCTGTTGAGAATGTAGGTGCTACTGTATTTGGAGATGGCTTTACTGTAGTATTTGTATTATTGTTTGTTATATTATTACCAGTAGAAGTTTGAGTTTTTGAGGCTCTAGTAATGTTTAAAGTGTAAGTTCTTTCATTATCATCATCATCTTTAATTCTTACAGGAATTGAATTTTTGCCTTCGTTTAAAGTGACCTTTTTTGTCCAGTCATCATCATCATCAACTCTTGAACCATCTATTTTTACAGTATAATCATTGTACTCTGGTTCAGCGTATATTTTAACATATGTTGTATCATTATCAACATCTATGTCATATGTAGATGTATTTTTTTTAAATGAAAAGCTTACTTTTTTACCTTTACTGTTAGTGATTGATAAATCGTCTAAATAGATATTATCATAATTATCATTTTCATCATCATCGTCTGATTCTTTAATTATTCTTAAGGAATATGTTTCTACTACTGAAGAAGAATCATTCTTATCATATATTTTAATTTTAAATGTAGTGCTACTGCTTACTCTTACATCTGTATCAGTATCTATTTCATCGCTACCTTTAAAGATTTTATAGTCGTATCCATCATCTACAGTGATTGAATCAAAGTTAACTCTGCTTACATTACTTGCAATCTTAGCATATAAATCTGTTGGAACGTTATCATTAGAAGAAAGCTTACTTAATCTATATTTACTTTCACATTTCTTATTAGTATATATATTAATAGTTTTTCCTTTATTAGTTTCTAAATCTATTCCTCTTAAATGTTCTCCTTTGCTTGCAGCGTATACAGCATTAGTTCCCATACATAATGTAGATGGAACGATTGTTGTCAGGCAACTGAAAGCAACAGTCAAAGCTGCTATTTTTTTAAAATTAATATTGTATATACCTCCCAAAATTACATCAGTAATAAAATGATAGTTTGTACTATCAAATATTATAATACGAATATATAGTAGGATAAGTCAAGTAATTAAAGAAAATTTAAGAAAAAATATTTACAAAGATTTTATTAGTAGTATACTAGTGTATATACAGTTAAAATATATATTGTAAAAATGTACAAGCTTGTATCTGTATTTACTATATTAAATATTTAATTACTTACATTACAGAATTTAATGGTTTAATTATGGGGGAATAAATAATGAATAGTAGAATAAAAGAAATGGTTTATGCAGGTCTTCTTACAGCACTTGCAATAATAATACCAACTTATTTTGGATTTTTAAGAATATTTGTACCACCTGCATTTTCAGCAACTATAGCAGCTCATGTGCCAATGATGATAGGAATGCTTATATCACCATTTGTAGCAGTAGTAGTTGGAATAGGATCAACAATTGGATTTATAATATCAGGTCTTCCAACTCCAGTAGTAGCAAGAGCAGCAATGCATATAATTGTCGGGTTTATTGGTGCTAAAATGATAAGCAAATATTGTAATTATACCATGGTAGCTGCAATAACAGCGCCAATACATGGATTTTTAGAAATGATTGTAGTTATTCCACTTATAGGAATAGTTGTGGATTGGGCATTAATAGTCACATTAGTTGGAAGTATGATTCATCATTGTGTTGATGCCGTAATAGCATATGTAATAGTTAATGCTGTTGCAAAAGCAAAAAATAAAAATATATATAATGCTTTTGGGGATTTTGGTAGAGAATTATCAAGCATCAATTAGAATAATTTATTAGGCTGATTAGTATACAATAAAATTTATATAGTGGGTAGTCTGATTTTAGTTAGATTACTCATTTTTTATTATTAAATTATTAGTAATAATGTATATTTAGAATTATAATAAATAAAATATTAAAATGAATAAGTAAAAAACTTTTTTAACTAATATATGGTTTCTTATGAAAATTATATAGTAATATAATTAATAATAAAAATCTTTATAAAATTATATAAATGTATAGACAAAAGGGAGAAATATCATATAATAAGGTTAGAATAGTTTAAAGATGTAAAATGTAATGAATAGTGTTACAGAATGTGTTTTTAAGCGGAAAATTAGAGGTGAACATTTTGGAAGAAAAGGAAATAATGTCTTTTAGAGACGAAGAAGGAAATAAAGTTGATTTTGAGGCGATAGCAAAAATTTATCTTAAAGAACAAGGATATTTATTATTATCACCAGTAGATGAAGACAGTGATGATATGTTTGCTTTTAGAATAGATATAAATGAAGAAGGCAAGGAAGAATTAAACCTTGTTGAAGATGATAAGGAATTTGAGGAAATTAAGAAAGAATACAAAAAATTACTATACTAATAAGATGAGGTGAATTCAATGGATAGTTCAGAAATCATAAGTTATTTAGAAGAAAATGGGTTATCTGATGTTGAAGAGGTAAGACAAGATAATGATTATGTAGTTATCAAATTCTACTATGATTTTGATAAAGAAGAACTTGCTGCAGCAAAAAACTATTCTAATGATGAAAGTGATTATGAAGAAGAAAGTGATGAATGGTATAGAGAATACTATATTCCATATTTAAAGGATATAGCTGTTGATAATACAGAATCAATTATCGAAGATGTTATGGATGAATTTGAAGTACAATGCTTTATAAAAGATCTTGGAATGGAAAGTGGAGAAAGTGGATACTTTAAGTTTATAATGTCAGTATCAGATAGTATGGATGAAGCTGAATTAGAAGATATATTAAACGATTACGAAGATTAAAATAATTGGTAATTAAATGTTATTGAAATAATATATATCTATGCTATAATAAAAGCATAGATTTCCTGAGGTGTGCGCTAAGCTTATGATATTCAACCTACATGACATTTTCGGGATTTGCAACATGCTTATGGATGTCGGACTTCATTTATTCACGTAAGTGGCGGAAGATGACAAAAGTAAGTTGAGCTTAACCCACCTGCGAGGCGCAGGTATTGAATATATAGGTGAACGGCATGTTGGGAAATGTTTTTATGAAAGTAACACTTCAGAAATGAAGTGTTTTTTTGTATAAATTTACAAAAGATGAAAAAAATAAAAAATTATATAATTTTAATTACATCTAATATGAAAACTCATATATTAGGTGGGGTGAAATATATTTTTAGAGGAATTAATGAAGTTTTTTATTGAATATTAAGCCCATATTTTATGCTATATATAGATATTATATCTATATATAACTAAATGGCCTTGTATAAAATATTTATTTTTATATATTAAATTTCATTATTTTATATATGCATTAATGAAATTAGTATAAGAAATTTAAGCAACAAATTTATTAGTAACAGATTTATTTATATAAGTATTTTTTGTATTATTATTGACTTTATTATGCGATAAAAATAATAACTTTTGATGCTTTACAATATATTTATCTAAATTTTGAGATAAGAACACTGTTAATGAGTTTGTTGGAGAAAATAATATTAAAAGAAGATTTAATAAATTTTTTCTTATTATTATATCTGCTTTAAGTTTAATAATTGATAAAAAGTTCATGATTTCACCTCATATTACTAAAAAATCGATAATCTATTTAATATTATAGAGAATAAGACAAAAATTGTAAAAAGTTTTCGTAATACAAATGCTGACAAATAATAGCAAAGGCTTATAGAATCAATGCTATAGCCTGTTATAAACAATAATTTTAACATTTTAAAGCGACAAAAATATAAATGGTTATTATAAGTGAAAAACATAAAAACAATTACAATGTGTCGAAAAAATATTGTTGATTATATGTACCAAAATGGTAAAATTAGTGATATAAAGAGAAAGGATGATATAAAATGGATATTCAAAAGATGAAAATAGAGGAAGTTGCAGCAAAAATAAATGAACTGTATAAGATAAGTCAAGAAAGAGAGCTGACTTCGGAAGAGAAAGAATTGCAAGCTAAACTTAGAGAAAGATATTTGGGAAATGTTAGAAAGAATTTTAGAGCACAGCTTGACAGTATAAAACGTAAAAAATAAAAAGAGGATGATGACTTTTGGGAGTATCAGTTAGAAAATTAATAGATGATTTTAATCTAGAAATACTTGTTGAGGGTAGTGAAGATATAAATGTATCTGTAAATGATATAAACAGGCCTGGGCTTCAACTTGCAGGTTTTTATAACTATTTTGCACCAGAAAGAATTCAGGTCATAGGAAAAGCTGAATGGAGCTTTTTAGATGATATGCAGAGAGAATTAAGAAAGAAGAGAGTAAAGAAATACTTTACATTCGATATAAAATGTCTAGTTATAACAAGAGGATTAGAACCTCATGAAGAATTTATAAAAGAAGCACAGAATCATAAAGTTTGGGTTTTAAGAACTAAACTTGTTACAACTCAATTTATAAGTAAGACTACAATATATCTTGCTGATAAATTAGCACCTGAAACAAGACTTCATGGTGTACTTGTGGATGTGTCAGGAATAGGAATACTTATTACAGGTGAAAGTGGAATAGGTAAAAGTGAAACTGCGTTGGAACTTATAAAGAGAGGACATAGACTTGTAACTGATGATGCTGTTGATATCAAAGAAATTGATGGACAGCTTATTGGAAGATCACCTAAAATTACTATAGGTATGCTTGAGGTTAGAGGAATAGGTATAATTGATGTAACTACACTTTATGGACTTAGTTCAGTAGTTCAAGAAAAAGAAATAAAATTAGTTATGCATTTTGAGCACTGGAAAGATGACAATGATTATGATAGACTTGGAATAGATAACGAATATATGAATATTTTGGGAAAAGATGTTAAGAAATTAACAGTTCCAGTTCGCCCAGGTAGAAATATAGCTGTTATCATTGAAGCAGCTGCAGTCAATTATAGATATTCATTAATGTCAAAGGTATCACCAGTTGATGTGATAGAAAGCAGAATGAATAATATAAGTGATTTGTAGAAAACTATATAAAAAGGAGTTAGAATCATGAGCAATGATAAAAAAGGATACAATAAAAATGCATGGATCAAATACTCTGGAGAAAAAGTAAAAGAAGTTTTTGATTTCTGTGAAGGATATAAAAGATTTATGTCTGAATGCAAGACAGAAAGAGAATGTGTAAAAGAAGTTATAAGACTTGCCAAAGCTGAGGGTTATGAAGATTTAAGTGAAATAATCAAAGCTGGAAGAAAATTAAAGGCTGGAGATAAGGTTTATTCTAATAATAAAGGAAAGACAATTGCTTTATTTATAGTGGGAAGTGAACCAATAGAAAATGGTCTTAAAATTTTAGGTGCGCATATAGATTCACCAAGATTAGATGCTAAACAAAATCCTCTTTATGAAGATACTGATATAGCATTTTTAGATACACATTATTATGGTGGAATTAAAAAATATCAATGGGTTACATTACCATTAGCACTTCATGGTGTTGTAGTAAAGAAAGATGGAACTGTAATTGATATATGTATAGGAGAAGATGAATGTGATCCAGTAGTTGGAATTACAGATTTACTTGTACACTTATCAAGTGCTCAATTAGATAAAAAGGCTAATAAAGTAATTGAAGGTGAAGACTTAAATGTTACTCTTGGAAGCATGCCACTTGAAGGTGAAGAAAAAGATGCTGTAAAAGCAAATGTATTAAAGATATTAAAAGATAAGTATGATTTTGAAGAAGATGATTTTGTATCAGCCGAAATTGAAGTTGTACCAGCAGGAAAAGCTAGAGATTATGGTTTAGATAGAAGTATGGTTATGGCTTATGGCCATGATGACAGAGTATGTTCATATACTTCATTAATGGCTATGTTTGAAATAGAAAATCCTGATAAAACTTGTTGCTGCCTATTAGTTGATAAAGAAGAAATAGGAAGCGTTGGAGCAACTGGAATGCAATCAAGATTCTTTGAAAATATAGTTGCTGAACTTATTGACTGCATGGAAAGCTATAATGATCTTAAACTTAGAAGATGTCTTGCAAACTCAAAAATGCTTTCTTCAGATGTAAGTGCTGCGTATGATCCAAATTATCCATCAGTTATGGAAAAGAAAAACTCAGCATACTTTGGAAAGGGAATGGTATTCAACAAGTATACTGGAGCTAGAGGAAAATCTGGCTGTAATGATGCTAATGCTGAATACATGGCTGAACTTAGAAATATAATGGATAAGCATAATGTTTCATATCAAACTGCTGAACTTGGTAAAGTTGATGCAGGTGGTGGCGGAACTATCGCTTACATTTTAGCGCAATATAATATGGAAGTTATCGATTGTGGAGTTGCTCTTCACAACATGCATGCTCCATGGGAAATTGCAAGCAAAGTTGATATATATGAAACTATGAGAGGATATAAGGCATTCTTAATAGAAGCTTAAATCTATAAACAGTTATTTATATAATTCTAGCCACTAGTGTTTTTTTAAAATTTAATTTTCAATAACTTTTAAATTTGTAGTTTTATTTATTTAGTATATAGGAAGAGGTTTTCTCAATATTTCGAGAAAACCTCTTTTTTTATATGTAGTAAATCCATTAGATAGATGTAGATATATCTAATGCATCTAATAGTTTTGTTAAATATTCTTTAGGCATTTCTACAGATCCTACGTCACCATGACGTAAATCAGTTTCTATATTACCATGAAAATCAGAACCACATGATATAAGCATATTATTTTCATTAGCGAGCTTAATGAACGATTTTGTTTCATCAATTGTATTTTGATAGTAAATTGCTTCAATGCCATCGAATTCCATATTTAAAAATTCAGAAATAGGAGTATTACTTATAAGTTTAGGATGAGCTAAAAATACTAATGCATTATATTTTTTTAAAAGCGATATTCCATCTTCTGTTGATAGTTTTAAAGTCGGAACATATGCTTTGCATCCTTTTCCTATAAAGTTATCAAATATTTCTTCAAAAGTATAATTGTATCCAGCATCTATTATAGCTCTGGCAATATGTGGTCTTGCAATAGTATCAGGTGTTGATTTTAAGATACTATCAAAATCAAGAACTATATTAAATTCAGATTTTAATTTTGATACAATTTCTTGAGCTCTTGTAATTCTATGATTTTTTATTTTGCTAAGTTCAGTAGCAAGAACCTTATCTTTATAATTATTTCCTTTAAAAAAGCCTAAGATATGAACACTTTCATTATTATACTGAGTTGATAATTCAATTCCAGGAATTAATTTTATGTCCTTTTTTAAACTTTCTAAAATTCCTTCATTTAATCCGCTTAAAGTGTCATGATCAGTTATAGCTAAATATTTTAAATCATTAGTTTTGGCACGATCAATAACTTGAGCAGGCGATAAAATACCATCTGATGCAGATGTATGGGTGTGGAAATCTACTTTAACCATGAGAAAAACCTCCAATTTAATTTTCATTTAATAATATTATGATAACATAGCAAAAGAAAAGAATCACTAAGTAATAGTAAATGAAGATAAGCTCTAGATAACAAGACCAAGAGCTTATCATAAAATATATATTAAATTTATTATATAAGGGGCTCATTTAATTTATTTTCTAAAGGCTTGTTTTCAATATGGTTACAAAAATCAATAAGATTATATCGCAAAGGGACATTATTCATTGAAACTGTGTCTTCTTTGTATGTTCCATCCCATGGAGATATAGATATAAGAGATTCATTGTAAACCCTCATAAGATATTTTTCATCTTTGAACACAATTTTTATTCTATATGGTTCTTTATCCTTGATTGGTTCATTAATATAATCAGCTTCAGTAAGAGAATTTAAAAAATTTTCTATTATAACATTCTCGCTTTTTTCCACAGGAATTTCTTTATATAAATTTGTATCAAAAACATATAATTCATAAGGATTGTTATTTAAGATTTTATTTCTTAGCTTATCTGTATAATAATGATTACTAGGTTTTGAGGTGAAATTAATATATTTTGCATTTTGTACGTCACATGAAAACAAAGGTAAAGTTATAATAAATAAAATAATTACAGATAATAGCTTTTTCAAAATGAAACCTCCCTTGAGCTTTTATAGTAATAATTTATGCAAGATATAAGTTTTTAGAACAGGTCATTTGAATTAACAAATTGAAAAGATAGTATAATTAGCTTTTTATTTTAATATTAATAAAAGTAACGATAATTTGGAGGATACTATGTATATAATAGGCACTGTTGGTCCGTCTGTTAAAGATAGAAATTCATTTAAAGGTATAATTGATAATGGTGTTAATACCGTCAGGTTTAATTTTGCACATGGTAGTGAAGCAGAATTTATTGAATTTTTAAATATGGCAAGAACTATAGATGACTCTTTAAATGTATTAGTAGATCTTTCTGGAAGGAAAGTACGTGTTTCTGATAAATTTGAGTATATATATAAAATTTATAATGATGAGGATGTTTATTTCTGTGGTGAAGATAAATACACAAAGGAAATAAAAAATCTACCTAAAAATAAAGTCAAGGTAATTCCTTTGAATATAAAACATAAAATGCTTGAAGAGAATGTTTATAAGGAGATTTCTATTAAAGACAATACAATGAGATTTAAGATTATTGAAAATAATAATGAAAATCTTATAAAAACAAAAGCAGTAAAAGGGGGGATAATTAGAAAGGGAAAAGGATGTAATATAAAGGAACTTGATAGGAGCTTTTTATCCCTTAATGTTAATGATAAAAGAGCAATACAATGGGGGATAAAAAATAAAGTCGATATAATATGTCAGTCTTTCGTTGAAGATAAAGAGGATGTAGAAGAATTAAAGAAGTTCCTTGATGAAAATAAAAATGGTGATAATGTACCTAAAGTATGGGCAAAAATTGAGACTCTAAAAGGAGTAAAAAATCTAGAAAGAATACTTAGCTGCGTAGATGGAATAGTAATTGGAAGGGGAGACCTTATACCTGAAACATCAATTGAAGATACTCCAATTTACCAAGAGAAAATCATACAAGCAGTGACTAAGTTTACTAATAAGGATCTAATTGTTGCAACCCATTTACTTAACAGCATGAAGTTAGGAAAAGTGCCTTCATTATGTGAAGTGGAAAGTATATATAATTTAATAAAAGAAGGGGTAACAGGATTTCTTTTAGCAGGAGAGACATCTGTTGGAAAGGCTCCTATAAAGACTGTGAAATTTTTAAATGAACTTATTGTAAGATATATGTCATTATAGTATTTAATTAAATATTTATAGGAGAATAAAAATAATATAAGATTTAAAATGATATCGTACTTGATAAAAAGGTTAGAGCAAGAAAATATTTTTATGAAATAAACATAAAAAATGGTCGTATCTAACTATTTTTAAATACGGCCACTTTTTTAAATTGATAGAATATTATTATGTTTAAGTTTAAATATATTTGTGAAATCTATCATAAAAATAATTTATAATAAGGCTTAATGCATAATCATAAACTAAAAATATGGCTTGAGCTCCAATAACAATAATCCACACTGGAAGTGTTGATGGCAGTATAAATATATTTTTTACAGTAAAATATATTATGCTGCAAAGTATATTAAAGATTATAAGTTTTAATATTATTTCTATAATTAGATTTTTTGATTTTTCAATGTAATATTTGATTATTCCATAGATACCGAAAAATAAAATATAAGATAATGCTATATTTATTGGTATAAGAAATAAACTTAGCAGGCTTGAAGCAACATAAATAACTATTGTATTTTTTAATGAAGTTTGCATTATTGCTATTGGAATAAAGCATGATGCAATAGTAAGTACGGTAAGTTTGCTGACTGGAAGAATAGAAGCAGCATAGAGTACAATAATAGTAAGAGCTATTAGTATTCCGCTTTCAGCAATTTTTTTTGCTTTCATGGAATTTTATAATCCTCCTTTTTAAATAAAATTCAAAAGATGAAGTTTATTTTATATTTTGTTGTTTAAATAAATTGAAACCTCGTAAAGAGATTTCAATTTATATTAAGTATGAAGAGAAATCCTATAAGGAATTAGCAGCATGATATGAGGTCACCACCAGCACATTCGCATAGTGAATCTAAACACCAAAGATTTATACAGCAATCACATGCGTCAGTATTATTGTTTGTTTTTCTGTAATATGGATTAGCGTAGCTTGTTCCTCTTTGTCTTAAAGAATTTAATCCTTGTCTGTATTCGAAATTGTTAGGATCCATATTTACAGCTGTAGTCATATGCTCAAGAGCAGAATCATACCAACCTTTGTTTAACATTACTGCACCATATAAGAAGTGCCATTCTGCATTTCTATTGGTTATTGAATTTAATCTGCTTTCAGCACCAGAAAAGTTTCTTGAATTTATCATCTGTCTTATCTGCATAAAATCAGCAGAAGTATTAGTATATGAGTTATTAGAACTATATGTATTTCCATAGCTTTGTGAAGAAGTATTTGAAGAATAACTGCTGGATGAGTTATAACTATTTCCACCATTCTTAGTTAAAGCATCATATGCTTCATTTATTTCAATCATTTTTTCCTGAGCTAAATCCTTAAGGGGATTATCACCATATTGATCAGGATGATATTTTTTAATAAGTTTTCTATAAGCGCTTTTTATTTCATCTTGGCTTGCTCCAGGTTTGACACCTAGTACTTCATATGGATTCATTTATAAATCTCTCCTTTTTATTTTTTAGTGTCTTTAGAATTATTATTATTTGTTACTCTTATATATTTATCCATTAATCCTAATTCGATTATATTATATAAGATATCTTTATTACGTTTTAAGTCTAATTTCATTAAATTTTCCATGCATGTATATCCACAATTTAATATGGTAAATTCAATTTTAGGTTTGATTAATTCAATAAACTTATTATACTCTAAATCTCCCTTATTATATAGAAAATTTATAGGATTGAATTTTTTTGCTTTCATATCTTCTTCTAAATCATCAATAGCATCAATTAAATAAATCCATTTTCCTATAGAATAACCTAAAGTATAAAGTGTATATCTCAGTTCTTTACAATCTTGTGAAAGTTCAAAAGGATAATCTCGGAGTACAATACCTACAAGATCACTGAATGGATGGCATATTTCATCTATTGAAGTAAAATTCTTTGTTGTTTCAAGATTATTTAATTTCATGATACATTCTTTTATTCTTTCATCTGTTTTAAGTATTGCATTTGAAAATTTTTTTCTATATGGAGATAAAACCATTGCAGATATTCTACTTTTTAAATTTTTATCATCGTTAACATCATCTATAAGTTTGTAATAAAACAATGCAAGATTTATAGCAGCTGCATAAGCTAATGGTTTATTATCAATAATTATAGTTTTCTTTTCAGTTGGATGAAGAATGCATATGTGAGAATCTGTTTTAATTTCTTCAGGACTAATTCCGTCAATGAGTAGGGCAAGGAAAGTCATATCATAATTTAATGACATTCTTGGAATATTCCCAAATTGTTGTTTTATCTGACAACAGAGTCCACAATAATAGCACTTAAATCTTTCAAAATCTTTAACTTTTAATTCTGCCTTAAGTGGAGTAATGTATCCAAACAATAAAAACACTCCTTATTAAATTTAGTATTTGTGTATATATAATCAATTATAAACTATTTAATACAGTTCTACATATATCTTAATAAAAATTTTAGATAATATTAACTTTTTGAAGACATATATTTATAAAGTGTATGTGAATTTTTTATAAAACTAAGACAAGAATTATTAAGAAGATAAAGGATAGCAAGATATTAATAAAAAAATTTAAATTTACTGGAATAAAATCTAAAAAGTATAAAAAATTTATTTTATATATTTACAATGGATAATAATTATTATATAATAATCACAGTGAAGGAAATAAAACTATTAAATAATTACTAAAAAATAATAAATTACTTAAAAATAATAAATTACTTAGAAATTAGGAGGATGAAATTATGAAAAAATTTGTTTGTACAGTATGTGGTTATGTTTATGAAGGAGAAGCAGCTCCAGAAAAATGTCCAATATGTGGAGCACCAGCTGATAAGTTCATAGAAGAAACAGGTAAAAGAACTTGGGCTTGTGAACATGTAGTAGGAATCGCAGAAGGTGTTTCAGACGATATACTAGCTGATTTAAGAGCTAACTTTGAAGGAGAATGTACTGAAGTTGGTATGTATTTAGCAATGGCTAGAGTTGCTCATAGAGAAGGATATCCTGAAGTAGGAATGTATTATGAAAAAGCTGCTTACGAAGAAGCTGAACATGCTGCTAAGTTTGCTGAATTATTAGGAGAAGTTGTTACAAACTCAACTAAGAAGAACTTAGAATTAAGAGTAGCTGCTGAAAATGGTGCTACAGAAGGAAAATTTGATTTGGCTTTAAGAGCTAAAAAAGCTAACTTAGATGCTATCCATGATACAGTTCATGAAATGGCTAAGGATGAAGCTAGACATGGAAAAGCTTTTGAAGGATTATTAAATAGATATTTTGGATAATAACTATAATATGTATATTTAATCTGCCCATAAATGGTTCGCAAAAGCTTTATGGGCAGAAATAAAAAAATCTTTTTTTAAATTTATATTTATTTTATAAAATTAAAAAATCCCCAAAGAAGCCCCATATATAGTATTTTAAAAGGACTACTTAGAATTTTTACCTCTATTTCTAAGCAAGTCCTTTTTTGATGGTTAATATTAAAAAATAAACTTCTTAATTAAATTGCTCATTGTAGGCATGTGTAAAAGCATCATATGTTTTTTGATCATAGCATACCATAGCAATTTCATCAAAAATCTCCGGATTATTATTTATAAATGTAGTTATTTCATCCAAGGCAATTGTGCATGCTTTTTCTAATGGATACCCATATGCTCCAGTGCTTATTGAAGGAAATGCAAGAGTTTTTATAGGGTGATTTTTTATATAATCATTACATTCATTGATTAATATTTCTTTTTTCTTTTCACCAAAAAGTTCATTATTTTTGAAACTACAAATATAATTCTCGAGTATATTATTGTATTGTTTTGTATAAACTGATGAATAGTCAGCTGCTAAATTCAATGCAGTTCTGTATGCACTTCTTAAATATTTTTCTTCTGTTCCGTTATTTCTATAAATTGGACCAACAGTATGAATTACCCAGTATACACCTTTGTCTGTAAGGTCATATGATTGAGTTATTTTTGAATTACCTGTCATACAGCCCTTAAGTTCTCTGCACTCGTCTAAAAGTCTATTTCCACATGCTTTGTGGATAGAACCATCGACCCCTCCTCCCCCAAGAAGAGAGGTATTTGCTGCATTTACAATAGCATCAAATTTAAGTTTTGTTATATCACCTAGTAGTATTTTAAAAATAGTCAAATAAATCACCTCATATTTGTCATATAATTCTCATATTAATAGTTTACACCTAAATCATTAAAATAAAAATAGAAAAATATACAAAATATGTAAAAGAAAATAAATCTTATGGACTATAATGTTTGTTTATTTTTTGCTGGGGAATTATTTTATACTAAATAGTATATGAAAAAAATAATGCCTTGAAATACTCTATATTTAGAGATTTCAAGGTATTATTATAATTAAAGTTCTTTAATTTCTAAGTTTTTTCTTCTATTATCTAGAGGATTTAAATTTATATGATGGATTTTTGTACCTTCTTCAGGTTCCATTATGAACTCATCTAAACGAATTCTGCCATTTTTTGTGTTGGCAACTACCATAAGTTCATTACCTTTTCTATATGTAACCCAATTGTAACCATCTTTAACAACATCATTTACATCATCCATATCAATTAATGCAGTATCTTTTGGATTACCGAATTTATCTCTTAGAATTATACCCATAGTTTCATGATCTATTTTTTCGCAGTCATTTTTTGAGTATCTGTTATATATTTCAAGATTATTTTTTCTGTTGTCTAAAGTATTTCCATTTAAGTGTTTTATTGGAGTTCTTGGATCAACATCTAAGATAAAACTTTGTATAGTTTGTTTAGTACGCTTAGTTTTTCCATTGACAGTTGTAGTTATAAGTCTTTGGACTAAGTAATTATTAAAATCCTTGTGCCATTCTGCAAACCAAGGACCAGCATTTTTAACTCTTTCTGCATCAAAAGTATCTATCTTGCAAATAAATTCTGTTCCATCTTTTTTGTAAACAGTAATTTCAGTAAGAACATCTTTTGTAGTATATTTATTGTCTTTTGCTTTTTTATTAGTATTAATAATGAACACCTCTTTCAAAATAGCATGTTTAAATTAATTTATAAACATCGTATTATTATATCAGATTTATTATATCAGAACAATTAATATATACAATATTAATCAAAATTTGACAAGTAATTATATATAAAGTGTTACGATATTGTATAGTTTTGACTATAATTGATTATTTTAAACCAATAGAGCTAAAGAATAACATGCGCTTTAGAAATATAGATAATATAACTTAATAAATTTCATACTATATAGGAATGTTCTAATATTTATATCTTCGTCATAAATATTATTATATATTTGTAAAGTTTGGAGGTAGCATTATGGATAATATTTCAACATATTCATCAGCAATAATAAAAATGCTTATGGATGTAAGGGAAATAAGCTATTTTGAATTAAAGAGGCACTTTGAAAAAAATAAAATATACCCAAATGCTAAGGAGATAAATAGTTTTGATTTTAATAGGGAATTAGATAAGCTTGAGGAAATGGGAATAATATCTCAGGATGAAGGATTGATAATATTTGAAGGAATTTAACTTAATAAGTAATTATCTTTGTAGGGTTATTTTTTATTTGTATAAAAATTAATATATATTTTTAGTCCTCTAGTAGGTGAAGAAAATTTTCTTTTACTAAGGGGATTTTTTTTGTAAGATGATATATTCTTAAGAAAATGATGTATATAATACATTTACTTTGACATTTCCACATGGAACTATATATAAACTTTGTTTTTGATAGTTGAATTGTAGTGTTGGTGTAGAAGATTGATTGAAAATAATATAAAATATGTTATACTTTTCCTGGATATAAGACTATCTAAGAAGTAACCTTATATTAAAATAAAAATAGAAATGGGGTATATAAATGATATTAATTAACTGTGCATTAAGGCAAGATGAAGTTATTAAAATGGTAGAAGATATGGAAATAGACGGACAAAAACATTTTAAATTTAAAAATAAGCAAGGGCTTAAATTACATTTTGATTCTACTTATGATGATGATAGTAAGGCTGCGAAGCTTATAAAATCTCATATTAAAAGCACACCATTAGGACAAGCATTGTTTTTTAGCGTAAATGCTGAATAGGAGTTAAATATTATTTAATTAGTTAATAAGTAATAATAGTATTATAATTTAATACTTTATGTATAAAATTAATGCAAGTTTTTAAATGAGAAAATTGCAAACATAGAATTAAAATTTATATTAATATAAGGCTTTGTAATAGATTGATTTTAAATAGATTATAAAATCAATCTATTATTTTTTTATTGAATATAGAAAAAGGTGAATAATAAATGAAAAAATAATTAAAATCTATATGATAGGAAAATATTTAACTTAAACAAGTATAAAATATATATAAAATAGTAAAAATGTGCTATAATTTAAATAATATTATTAAAAATATTTATAAAGGAGTAAATATGAAATTTTTTAAATAAAAAGCTTCATATTTGAAAAATAACAAAGGAGTTGTTTTAAATTGGGGAGAAAGTTTAAAAGAGTTTTAGTTGCAAACAGAGGTGAAATTGCAATAAGAATTTTTAGGGCATGTCATGAACTTGGCATACGAACAGTAGCTATATATACAGAAGAGGATAAATATTCTCTTTTCAGAACTAAAGCTCACGAATCTTATTTAATAGGAAGAAATAAAGGACCAGTTGAAGCCTATTTAAATATTGATGAAATTATTAACCTTGCAGTAAAGAAGCACGTTGATGCTATTCATCCAGGCTATGGATTTTTATCTGAAAATCCTGAATTCGCAAGAAGATGCGAAGAAGCAGGAATAGAATTCATAGGACCAAAGCCAGAAATGATGGAAAAGCTGGGAGATAAAATTCAATCTAAACTTGTTGCTGAAAGTGTAGGAGTACCCGTAATTCCAGGTTTAGAAAAGCCAGTTGAAACTGAAGAAGAAGCTTTAGAAGCTGCTAGGTACTGTGGATATCCAGTAATGGTTAAAGCTGCTGCTGGTGGTGGTGGTAGAGGTATGAGAATAGTTAGAAAAGAAGAAGAGCTTCTTGAAAACTATAGAAATGCTAAAAATGAAGCTAAAAAAGCTTTTGGTATAGATGATATTTATATTGAAAAATACATAGAAAGACCAAAGCATATAGAAGTACAAATACTTGGAGATAAGTATGGAAATATTGTACATCTATATGAAAGAGATTGTTCTATTCAAAGAAGACATCAGAAAGTTGTAGAATTTACTCCATCTCTTGTACTTACAGATGAGCAGAGAGAAAACATATGTAATGATGCTCTTAAGATTGCTAAATCAGTTAATTATAGAAGTGCAGGTACATTAGAGTTTTTACTTGATGCAAGTGGAAATCATTATTTTATAGAAATGAACCCAAGAATTCAAGTTGAACATACTGTAACTGAAATGATAACTGGAATTGATCTTGTTCAAAGTCAAATATTAGTTGCAGAAGGATATACATTAGATTCAAAAGAAATTGGGATTCCATCTCAAGATGCAATTAAACCTAGAGGATATGCAATTCAATGTAGAATAACTACAGAAGATCCTGCTAATAATTTTGCTCCAGACACAGGAAGAATTGATGTATATAGAAGTGGAGCTGGTTTTGGTATAAGACATGATGGTGGTAACGGATTTGCTGGAGCTATAATAAGTCCTTATTATGATAGTCTTCTTGTAAAGACTACTGCATATTCAAGGACATTTGAAGATGCTATAAGAAAATCTATACGTTCAATTAAGGAACTCACTATTTCAGGAGTTAAAACAAATGTAGATTTCCTTATTAATGTATTAAATAATGAACAATTTAGAAAGGGAACTTGTGATACAAACTTTATTGCAGATAATCCACAATTATTTGATATAAATCCAAGAACTGATGAAGAACACAGAGTTCTCAAATTTGTAGGAAATACAATAGTTAATGTGACTAAGGGAAATAAGAAGGAATTTGATGTACCAGTAATTCCTCATATAAGTGGAGATGTTGTAAAAGATTTAAGAGGTACAAAGCAGATTTTAGATGAACAAGGACCTCAAGGTGTAGTAGATTACATTAAGAGTCAGAAAAAATTACTTCTTACAGATACAACTATGAGAGATGCTCAGCAGTCACTTTTAGCTACAAGAGTTAGAAGCGTTGATATGAGTAAGATTGCCAAATCTACAGCATATTATGGCCAAGATTTATTCTCTTTAGAAATGTGGGGAGGAGCAACATTTGATACTGCATACAGATTCCTTAAAGAATCACCATGGCAGAGGCTTGAGTCTCTTAGAAAGAGAATTCCAAATGTAATGTTCCAAATGCTTTTAAGAGGAGCAAATGCAGTTGGGTATAAGAATTATCCTGATAATGTTATTAGAGAGTTTATAAAAGAAAGTGCAAAGAGTGGAATAGATATATTTAGAATATTTGATTCGCTTAACTGGTTAAAGGGAATTGAAGTGTCTCTTGATGAAGTTCTTAAGGCTGGAAAAGTCGCTGAAGTTGCACTTTGTTATACTGGAGATATTTTAGATGAAAGTAGAGATAAATATTCTCTTGATTATTATGTTAAGAAGGCTAAGGAAATTGAAAAGATGGGAGCTCATATTTTAGCAATAAAAGATATGTCTGCTTTACTTAAACCTTATGCGGCTAAGAAGCTTATTACTGCACTTAAGAATGAAGTTTCTATGCCAATACATCTTCATACTCATGACACAACAGGTAATGGGGTAGCTACTATACTTATGGCAGCAGATGCAGGAGTAGATATAGTTGATACTGCTTATAACAGTATGTCAGGACTTACAAGTCAGCCAGCATTAAACTCAGTTGTGGCAGCTCTTAAAAATACAGATAGAGATACAGGAATTGATTTAGGTGGAATACAAAAACTTTCTGAATACTGGGAAACAGTAAGACCTGTATACAGTGAATATGAATCAGATTTAAAATCAGGAAGTACAGAAATCTATAAATACGAAATTCCTGGTGGACAATATTCAAACTTAAAACCACAGGCTGAAAGCTTTGGGCTAGGTCATAGATTTGATGATATTAAGAAGATGTATAAAACTGTAAATGAAATGTTAGGAGATATAATCAAAGTTACTCCATCATCTAAAATGGTTGGAGATATGGCTATATTTATGGTTCAAAATGACCTGACTCCAGAAAATATATTTGAAAAAGGAAAGAATATGGCATTCCCAGATTCTGTGGTTTCATATTTTAAGGGAATGATGGGTCAACCAGAAGGTGGATTCCCTAAAGAACTTCAAAAACTAGTATTAAAGGGTGAAGAACCTATAACAGTAAGGCCAGGTGAATTATTACCTCCAGAAGATTTTGACAAAATTGCTAAATATTTAGAAGATAAATATAAATTTAAACCATCAAATCAAGACATATTAAGTTATGCTCTATATCCAGAAGTATTCGAAGATTTTATTAAGCATGTTATGGAATATGGTCAAGTAAGACTTATGGCAAGTGATGTATTTTTCCATGGGCTTTCAGAAGGTGAAACAAGCGAAATTGAAGTTAAAGAAGGTAAAATCCTGATTGTTCAATTAATTGAAATTGGAAAACTTGATAAGCAGGGATTTAGAACTTTAGATTTTGAAATAAACGGAAATAGAAGATCGATTAAGATTAAAGATAGAACTGAAAGAGCTGAAGCTAACTTAAGTGAGGATTCTACAATAATGGCTGATCCAGATGATAAGATGCAGATTGGAGCTAGTATACCTGGAAATGTAATCAAAGTTTTAGTTACAGAAGGTCAGCAAGTAAAAGAAGGTGAAAGTCTTGTTGTTGTAGAAGCGATGAAGATGGAAACAAATGTTGTAGCATCGACGGATGGAGTTGTTGAAAAGATATTTGCTAAAGAAGGTCAACAGGTTAAGACAGGAGAATTGTTAATTCAGTTAACAAGCAATAAGTAATATATTATGTGTTCTTTATAATAATTTTAAGTTATATAATAACTTGATTTATAGAATAAAAAGAGGTTTGTACTGTGTGCAACCTCTTTTTGTTATAATAGCATAAAAAGCAGTGATTTCTGTTTTAAATAAATATTGTTTTAGGGAGATAGTACTTATAATTATAAGAATATATTATTTCTAAATGAATTTTTTATTTTTATATGAAGTTTTTCACAGATTTAAAGAAAATAAATAATATAATATAGTGATAACTTTTATGGAGATGAAAAGAACATATGTATATATTAAAACCCCAAAAGGGATTTGTAATACCTGTTGAATATATGAGCAATGAAAAATTATATGATGGGAGTACTAATAATTTAAGGTATGAAACAGCAGAAAAAATAATTGATTTTGTTAATGATAATAGTAATGATATTTTTGCTGAAAGTCAAAAAATTGAAACAGATATAGAAGATGAAGTTATTCGTGATAGACTTTTTAATAGAGAAGATGAGAAATATAACAAAGAACATAATAACAATGTTATAACTGCTGTTTTAGATGAAAATGAAAAGATAACAGAAAATAGAAATGGAATTCTTATATTTGATGATGTATCAGATGATAACAATATTGAAATTGACAAAATTGATTCTATAAAATTAGATGCAGCTAGAGGAAATTTAAGAAAAGCAATAGAAGTTGAAATTGAAAAAGTAGGAAAACTTGTACTTGATGATAGTGAAATTAGTATAAATTCTAATCCATCAGTAAAAACAGTTGAAGCCGATATTCAGATAGATGATCGCAATAATGATGAATTAGAAGAAAACATAGTGGCTGATGATACAAGACAAGAAGGAGAAGACGAATTTATAGATGAAGTTACATTTAGTAATGATATAGAAAGTGAAGCAAATGAAGAATTATCAGAGAATGATAAATTAAGTTAAAGAAAGAATTTTAGAAAATCTATTTGGGAAAATTAAAATGCCTAAATAGATTTTTTGTGTATTTTATTTTTAATAGAGTACCGATATTTTCATTCTTATATAGATATATACAGTAAAGGTATATTAAAGAATAAAAGTCTTTCTATAACTTTATATAAATTAAATGGTGTAGTTAGATTATAATTTAGACTAAGGAGAGAATATAATGCTTAAAAGAAACAAATTCATAAGACTTATTGCATGTGCAGCAGTAACTACAAGTTTATTTACAGTATTACCAACAGGGGTAATAGCTGGAGAATATAGCTGTTTTGCTGATTACGGTGATATACAAGTACAGGGTGAAAGAACCCTTAAAAAAGGAATAGATTCCAATGGGATAGAGTGGGATTATTACTTAGGTGCAGATGGTACTGTATCTATTTGGGGAACATTTTATCCAAAAGAAAATATGATTATACCATCTGAGATAAATGGACATAAAGTAACTAAAATAGCAAATCTAGTTAAAGAAACAAGCCGTAGTGAGCCAGATTATGGAGTTAGGTCAGATACTCCTAAGAGTATTGAAATACCTGAAGGTGTTACTGAAATAGCAGCCTATTCATTAAATTATAAGAATCTTAATAATATAAAACTTCCATCAACGATAAAATCCATAGGTGCTCATGCATTTAATAAAGCATGGGATGATCAACATAAGAATTCAAATGGATATGTAGTGTATAATGGAATATTATTAAGTGCTGATAATGCACAAGGTGACATTATAATTCCTGAGAATATAAATTGTATAGGGGATAATGCATTTTTCTGTAATGATAATATAACAAGTGTGGCTATTCATTCAAAGGTTAGGAGAATAGGAAAATCTTCGTTTTTTAGATGTCAAAATTTAAAAAAGGTATCAATGGAAGAAGGAATAGAAGTAATAGGAGAACAAGCTTTTGCAGGATGTTATGAGTTAAAGAATGCAAAGATTCCAAGTACTGTAGATGAACTGGGAATACAAGCGTTTGAACCATCATCGGCTACACAAGATACAAATTCAGGTACATCTGAAGGACTGGTAATTTCAGATGGAGTATTATTAAGTGGTAAGGATGCAAAGGGAGATGTAGTTATACCTGATGGAGTTACAAAGATTGCTGAAAGAGCATTTTTTAATAATCAGAATATAACAAGTATTAAGATTCCTAAAACAGTTACAGAAATGGGATGGATTGCATTTGCAGGATCATCAATAAAGAGTATTAGGATTCCAGGAAGCATAAAAAATATAGCAGAGAATGCATTTGAACACTATATAAACCTTGAAGATGTACAAATAGATGAGGGTGTACAGACAATTAAAAGTACAGCATTTTCTCAATGTGGCAAGATAAAAGAAATTGATCTTCCATCAAGTGTAACAAAAATTGAGAGTGGAGCATTTAGGGGATGTAAAAGTCTTGAAATATTTAACTATGGTGAAAATATAGTGGTGGCAGATAGTGCTTTCTTAGGAACAAAATTTGATGGTGTTATAGTTTCTAGAGGTAATGTAAATGAAAGTACATCTACGGAATCACAAGATGGAGCAACCAATACAGAGGGATCAGATTAAGTAGAAGAGTCTGATAAAGTAATTTAATCAGGTTTTACAGTTGGATGGAGTAAAGGAAATGATGGAAAATGGTATTACTATGATGAGAAGGATGGCCATAAATGTACAGGTTGGAAATTTGATGAAAATTATAATTCATGGTTTTATCTAAATCCAGATGGATCTATGAGGATCGGATGGCTTTATGATTATAGTTATGGCAGTTGGTTCTATTTAAACGGAAATGGAACTATGAGAACAGGTTGGTTAAATGATAGAGGGACATGGTATTATTTAAATGGAAATGGGGCAATGAAAACAGGCTGGCTTAATGATAGAGGCACATGGTACTATTTATACAGTAATGGGGCTATGGCATTTAATACTGTGGTTGATGGATATGTTCTTAATCATAGTGGAAAATGGATTGCCTAAAATAATAAAATTAAAAATATAATAACAGGATAAAATATCATTAGGACTATATAATTAATTTTTATGTCAGTTGTAAAATATATTATAGATATGTTTTATAACTGACATTTTTATTGGAATATAAAAGAGTATAAGCCAATAATTATTTTTTGTTTATAATGCATGATATCCTGTATTATAGATATTTATTAATATTGCCTTCCACTTATATCATCAATAAAAACTTTGATATATGTGAATCCAGAGGTTTTTTTCTGGCATTCTTCAATGGAATATTTCTTTCTGAATTTGCTTAATATATTCTCTTTTTCACTAAAGTCAGTTACTAGGTGTACAGTTCCATGAGCTGTTACAGATTGGTATGCTCCCATATAAAAATCAAGAATATAGTTTTCAAAGGAAATACATACCTTGTCTGTTTCTTTTAAATTCTTTAAATTTGCTTCGTCATTCATATTTATAAAATAAAATGATAGATTATTATGGTCGTCAGATTCAAATATATACCACATTGGTGTAATATCTGTTACGCCAGAATTTATACTGCCTAGATTGCATATTTTTTTTGCATTTAGTATTGACATTATTTCATTTGTATAAAGCTTTCTGTATTTACAAATATCCATATATACTCACTCCCTACTTAAGTTTATGTATTGTACATAGATAAGCTTAATTTGTTTTTTTATTAATAATATGAATATTTTTAATAAAATATTATTTGTGTATAGAATTTAAATACATTTTAATTAATACTTTGGAGAATACTAATTTATATATGAATCAAAAATATGCTATTGACAAAAGTGGAATATTTAGTTAAGATTAAAAAAGAAATTATAAATGCAAATGATTTGCATGTGGAGGAAGAAGATGAAAAAGAAAATTATAGCTGGAATTACAGCATTAATGGTAGGAATAATGTTTACTGGATGTGGCATTGGAAATTCTAATAGTGATAGCCCGTCTGCTGGGAAAACTGAAGAGGGTAAATTAAAAGTAACAGTTTCCATGTATCCATTAAAGGAGTATACAGAAGCAATAGCAAAAGATAAAGTAGAAGTTACATGTATGGTTCCTGAGAATGTTGAGCCACATGATTATGATCCAAAATCAAAAGATCTTGTAGATCTTACAAAGAGTGATATATTCGTATATAACGGATTAGGAATGGAAACATGGCTTGATAAAGTAAACGAAATAACAAAAGATAGTAAAATGATAAAGGTGGATTCAAGTAACGGTGTAGAAGTTAGAAAACAAGATAATATTGTAGATCCACATATATGGTTAAGTCTGAAAAATGCAGAAATACAGTCAGAAAATATAAAAAATGCACTTGTTGAAGCAGATAGCGAAAACAAGGATTATTATGAAGAGAATTATGAAAAATTCAAAAATAAGTTAGAAGATCTATATAATGAATATAAACCTAAATTTGATGCTCTTCAACAAAAGAACTTTATAACTGGTCATGCAGCTTTTGGATATCTATGCAGAGACTTTGATCTTACACAGAGAAGCGTTGAAAATTTATTTGGTGAAGGAGAGCCAACACCGGGACAATTAAAAGAACTTGTGGACTTCTGTAAAGAAAATAATATAAAAACAATATTCTCAGAAGCATTGGCAAGTCCAAAGGTTTCAGAAACATTAGCAAACGAAGTAGGGGCAGAAGTTGTTCCAATATATACATTAGAATCTAAGGAAGATGACAGAGATTATATAGAAGCTATGAGATATGACTTAGATCAGATATACCAAGCTCTTCAAAAAGAACAAATATAGAAAATATTATTTAAAAAGATATAAATCATAGATGTTTATATGTTCATTGTATTAATGAATAAAAAATTCTAACATGCAGAAAATATTTATGTGATATTTTTAATAAATTTTGTGTGTCCAGGAGGAAATGTTTATGAGTGAAAAACATGACTGCTCATGCAGCTCACAGCAGGAAAAAGAAAAGAAGGCAAATAACTGCAGTAATAAGCATAGCAAAAAGACTTACAAGAAAGACTAAAAAATATCAATTTTTATTACATTAACTTTAAATTATAAAAATAGTGCACTTTAATTATGTAATATACTTGTAAAAATTAGAGATGATTTTCGTGAGATATCATAAGTATATTGTTAAATTTAAGTGCACTATTTGTTTGTAAAATTTTAGGGGAAAAATTCATATAATAAGTAATATAGAAAAGCTTAATCAGATTTTTAAAAATTTCAAAGTTCAAAGACTACAAAGTTTTGTTTTGTATATATGTTATAATATTTTTTAGGGGATAAATAATAGGATAAATTTATAGTTACATACTTTTTACAATAATATGAAAAGGGAGAGGAACAAAATAAGATGAGTTTAATTTTAAATTATTTAAGTAAATTTTTTCTTTATAGTGTGTTGATAAGTGCTGTTTCAGAAACAATTGCGGGACTTTTAATATCTACAAATGAGGCATTTTTTATAACACCTGAAGAAGAGGCTCTTATAAAAATACAAAAGGCTGTAATTGAAAAAGAGCTTAAAGAAGAATCGGAAGAAATGAGTAAAAGAATACCAGGATATAATAATATCATAGGTGTATATTACAAATGGGCAGAAGAAAATCAAGTTAAGAATATATTAGTGTTGTACATATTATGTTTTATTCCAATTGTAAATATATTAGTGATTTTTAATAATGTATATAAGGTTGTGATGTTATTTATATTAAAATTTAAAATTTTAATTAGTAGATTTAAGCATATGTAAAAGAAGAAGTTTAGAATAAATATAGAAAATATTCTGGATATAGGCATGTAAATTTATATGCAAATATAATTCATTAGTGATTTTTTATTAAGGTTATAATATAAAAACATATGCATCATATATTTTAATATAAGCAATTATATAAGGGTATGACAAATATGGATAATAAGTACATTGGTTTTCTTGAACTTGCTCAGAGTAGATATTCTGTAAGAGATTATCTAGATAAGAAAGTTGAAAAGGAAAAGTTGGATAAAATTCTTGAGGCAGGGAGAATAGCACCTACTGCATGTAATATGCAGCCACAAAAGATTATTGTAGTTCAAGGAGATGAGGGTCTTAGAAAAATAGGACTTGCAGCTAATATTTATGGTGCACCTTTGGCAATGATAATATGTAGTGATATTACAAAATCATGGACACGTTTTTTTGATAATAAACAGTATAATGATATAGATGCAAGCATAATTACTGACCATATGATGCTTGAATCAGTTGACCAGGGACTTGGTAGTGTTTGGATAGGTTATTTTGATCCAGATATAATAAAAAGAGAATTTAATCTTCCATCTAATATTGAACCTATTAATATTCTTGCTATTGGATATGCCAGTAAAAATACTGAAGCAGCCCATAATCATCTAAATAACCGTAAATGTATTGATGAAATAGTATGTTATGAATCATATAAATCTTGATAAATAATGTGAGGAACCATTTAGTATATGAAACTGTTACTAGATGGTTTTTATTATGTGAAAAAATTGTAAATATAAAAGACAAAAAATTTTTCATTATTATAATGTTTTTTTAAATAAAACTAGTAGAATTGATTATATAGGTATTATAAGCAAATTATTTTACTTGTATTAGATTAATATTGGTAAAAATATAATTAGTAAGAAGGGCATGAATCATGAAAAATGAAAATTATAAATCTACAATAATTAAAACAGAAACAGTAAAAAAACTTATAGAAAGAAAAATAACTATAACAACTATGGAAAGCTGTACAGGAGGAGCACTTATAAGTGCAATAACTGATGTGGAGGGAGCTTCACAAATAACCGAAGGAGGATTTGTTACATATTCCAATGAGCAGAAAATAAAAGTTGGTGTTTCAAAAGAAATTATAGATACTTATGGAGTGTATTCAAAGGAAACAGCAATAAACATGGCTGAAGTATGTAGGAATATAATGAAAGCACAAATTGGAATAGGTATAACTGGAACTTTGAGTAATATTGACCCTAATAACAGCGACAGTGTACAAGGGGAAGTTTATTATTGTATAGATTTTAATGGAAGATTTAAAGTGGTAAAAAAATTATATGTTCCAATAGAATCGAGACATAAACAAAAGAAAGTAATAATTAATGATGTATTTGATGAACTTAAAAATATATTAAAAAAATAAACAATTTAAAAAAATCCAAAAGATTTCTTTGGATGTGAAGTAAATATAATAAATGGAAAAATAATAGAATATTATTTTTATAAAGTGAAAAAGTGGCTTGAAATATGTTTCGATATATTTCGGGCTATTTTTTGCGATTCAAATAAAAGTCTTATAATTCGATAAAATACTAAGGTGTTTATAGAGGGAAGTTTTATTAAATAAAAACTATTAAAAAACTTAAGTTGATAAATGGATGTACGATAAAATATGGTTAATTATATTTAAAATATCATATTAGTATAATTTTATAAGATAGGTAGGGAAAATATGGGGGATAAGAAAGAGAAAATTAATGAGAAGATGAGTATTAAAACAAAGTTGTTGATAGTGTTTTTAAGTATAGGTATAGTTCCTATATTAATTTTTGCTATTATATCGGGTGTTATAATAAAATCTTCAGTGTACAAAAGAGAAGTAGCCTCACTAAAGCAGATATCAAGTATGGTAACTGAAAATATAGATAAATGGGGTGATGATAATATTATTTTAGCAGAGGATATAGCTTCTTCTCAAATAGTATTAAGTAATGATGTTGAAGGAATACAAAGGGAGCTTAGAAATAAGCAGGCACAAGATATAAGAATATTAAACATTATGTTGACCTTTTAGGAAATGTATTAGCTGATTCTATAACAGGGTACATTATAAATAAAGTGAAAATTAATAGTATTAGCGAATGCATAGGGAAGATTACATACTCAAAAGAAGGACAAGTATACACATTCAATAGTGATGGATATATTACTTATCATAATGATCCAGATAAAATAATGAATGAAAATATACTTGATAGTAAAGGTAATCTTAGTAGTGGTGTAAAAAAAGCTCTTGAGGGTAACTTTAATAGTATAAATTATTCTTATAATGGTGAAAAGGGAGTAGCAGTATATAACTTTATTCCTTCACTTAAATGGGGAATGATGACAACTATTACTAATTCAGATTTATATAAGGGAGTCAAAAGTATCTTTGTTACATTTATACCAGTTGTAATAATTATTGTTGCAATCATTATAGTTTTTGTTTTATATATTTCAAAAGTTTTTGGAAAAATAATTTCTGATATTGATTTATTTACCCAAGAAGTTGCATCAGGAAATCTTACTGTTAATTGTCAGTTGAGTGGAGCTAAGGAATTAATTAATATAGGAGATAATTTGAATGGTATGGCAAAAAGTTTAAAAAATCTTGTTATAAGTATTAATGATAAAAGTAATTTCTTAAAAGATGCATCAGAAAAGCTTAATGGGTTGTCAATTAGTGCAGAAGATAACAGTAGAGATATATCTAAAGCAATGGAAGAAATAGCAGAAGGTTCAGTTTCTCAAGCAGAAAAAACAGATGATGTATTAAATTATGTAAGAGAATTAGATGGAAGGATGAATCAGTTAACACAAAAAGTTGAGGAAACTAATGATGTAATAAAATTATCAGATATTGCTTTAGCAAAAGGAAATAATGGCACTATGGAACTAAAAAAATCCACAGAAGAGCAGTTCAGGCTTGTTGAACAAGCAGTTGAAGAAGTTAATAAATTAGGAGATTTCATAGGAAATATAGATAATATTATAGAAACAATACAAGATATTACAGAACAAACAAGTTTACTAGCCTTAAATGCCTCTATAGAAGCTGCTAGAGCTGGTGAAAGTGGAAAGGGATTTGCAGTTGTAGCAGAAGAAGTAACAGCGTCCTCAGAGGATCAATTTAATGTTGTTGGAAAAGTAAAAATGTCAGGTAATAATATCTTGCAGATAGTTAATGAACTTAAAGAAAATATAGATAAGTTTAAGACAGAAGAGGAGAAAATCAATGAAGAAAATATTTAGTCTAGTTATTATGGCGACGTTAACGTCATTCTCTATTATGGGATGCAAAAGTTCAGAAGATGGGAATGTTGTTAATATATCAATTTTAAATTCTAAACCAGAAATATCATTAACTATTGAAAGTTTTATAAAAGAATTTGAAGATAAAAATGAAGATATTAGAATAAAGACTATTAATATAATCAGGCTAATTCTTATAGAGATAAATTAAGTTCAATGGCTTCAGCTGATAATGCACCTACTTTAACACTTGTAGATGCAGCAGATATAGAATTGTTTGGTGAAATACCTCTGGATTTATCTTCTGAAAAATGGATAAATGATATATCAGGTCAAATATCTGATATTGCTAAAAATGATAAAGGGGAAGTCATAGCATTCCCTTTTTCAACAGAAGGTGCTGGTTTCATTTATAATAAAAAGATAATAGATGAAGCAGGAATTAATCCTGATAAAATAAGAACTATTTCTGATTTAGAAGAAGCATTTAAGAAAATTAATGCAATAGGAAAAGGTCCGCTTATAATAACTAATGAAGAATGGTCACTTGGAGATCATTTTCTTGCAATAAGTTATGGAGCTGATGTGAAGAAGAAAGGAACTGATAATAAATCTTATTTTGAAAATTTAAGAAGAAATACAGAAAGTATTAAAGATAATGAAATATTAAATGGACTTTTAGATACTTTCGATATTATGAAAAAATATAATATTTATTCAGATAATCCACTTGCACCTTCATATGATAAATGTGCAGAAATGTTAGGCAGTGGTGAAGTTGGATTTTGGTACATGGGGAATTGGGCATCACCCAATATAATTACGGCAGGAGAGGGAAATACTGATTTTGGATTTATACCAGTTCCAATTAGTAATAATTCTTCGGATAATGGAATTGCAGTTGGTATAACAAAGTATTTTATAGTTAATAAAAATTCATCAGATAAGCAGATAGAGGCAGCAAAGAGATTTTTAAATTATCTTGTTTATGATGAACATGGAAATAAATTCATTACAGAGGATTGTGGTATAATTCCGGAATTTAACAATATTCAAGTGCCAGAAAAGGACCCATTAGTTAAAGAAATAATAAAATATAGAGATAGTGGAAATACAATAGAACTTATGAATAGTTATCTGCCTCCAAATAATTCAGATATTTTAGGAAATGCTCTTAAAAAGTACTTAAATAATGAAATTACAAGAGAACAGTTAGTTGAGCAGATTGAGAATTTTTGGGTTAATTCATAAAGTATATGAAAATACGTTAGAATTTAGTATTCAACTAAATGATTAACGTATTTTTATTTATTATCATACAGATTCAGAATACGTCTAAATATAGTAATTATATTTTTCATGATTTATAAAGATTATATAAAATAATTCTCAGTATATTATGGATAAATTTAGAGATGAGCATATATTTTGCAATAGTAAAAAATAACAAATAAAACATTAAAAGGTTTAAATATTAAGATTTAAATTATTAAGTTTGTTTGATAAAGGACGATATTTTAATTATATGGATTAATTTTAATATATAAGGTGGAGATAGTATGAGACAAGAAAAATTAGAACAAATAATTGAAAGTATCAAAATTACAAATGGCCTAGTGACTAAAGAAATGGGAATGTCTGTATTTGACTTAGACGGAACAGTTATATATGTAAGTCAGCCAAGTTCTGTACCTGGTGATATTAAAGTTGGGTATAAACATGAAGATAAAAATAATGCTATTTTTAAAGTTATGGCTACTGGTAAACCTATGTATAGCGAAATACCAAAAGAATTATTTGGAATTGCTATGGAGGGGAATGTAGTTCCTGTATATGATGAAGGAAAAATTGTAGGTTGTATAGCAAGTGCAGTAGCTAAATCAGAAGAGGCTGAATTTAAAAAGAAGAATAAAGTTATAGAAGAAATACATCAATCTATAAATAAACTAGAAGATAGTGTAAGTGGAGTTTATGGAGTTGTTGAATCTATTAAGAAAAACACATCAAGTATAAAAATGCTTGCATTAAATGCTTCTATTGAAGCAGCAAGAGCTGGTGAATATGGAAGAGGATTTACTATAGTTGCTCATGAAATGGGAAAACTTTCTCAAATGAGTTCTGAATCTGTAGAAGGTATCAATGAAACACTAAATGATATTACAAAGTCAATTCGTGAAACTACAGAATTAATAAAGAAGATTTAATTAAGATATTGTAAGATAAGATTTTTTATAAAAATAATAAGCTGTTTATTTTGTAAGAATAATAAATTCCAAGTATGGTATACAGTTTCAATGATAAAACTATATACCACTTAGAATATATTATTATGTATTATACATTGACTATACTTAAATAGGATATGTTTCATAACTTACAAAATGGATAGCTTTTTAAATATATTATAAATTAAATTCTTATATATTTATGTTTTAGACTTTCTAAAAGCAAGAGGAGTTTTACCGTGTGCTTTTTTAAACATTTTTACAAAGTTTGAACTATGATTATATCCAACCATTTTTGCAATTTCATCAATGCTATATTCAGTTGTTGATAAAAGATTTTCAGCCATAGCCATTCTAAGATATGTAGTATATTCATTTATAGTCATATTATATCTTTTTTTAAATCCAGCCTTTAGCTTTTGCTCATTTAAAAAAACCATTTTACTTAAGCTTTTTATAGTGGGAGGATTTAATATATTTTCTGTCAATATATCATTAGCTTTTTGAAGAGCCTGAGCATCTGAAAATGATAAAGTGATTTGTCTGTCTTTTCCTATTTTTATTTGACCATAGTTTATTTGAGTAGTAAAAGCATTCTGCTTTGATGAAGATATCTCATTATATAGTAATGCTATGGATTCTAGAATTTTACTTTCTAAATAAATAGGAGTAAGAGTATGTGTTTCTGCCATATTTTTTAGTTTTTGAATAATTGCAATTATTTCAATAGGAAGATAGTGATAAGTATAGTTTTCTATAAAACTATCAAAATCTAATATATTTTGAAATGATGGTTTTATAACTTCGTCAAAATAACATTTACTGATGATAATTTCAGCACCTTGATAATTTTGTCCCTTTTTCCAATACTGTTTTCCCTTAATATCTTTTTCAATCACGAAAAAAGAAGAAGGAGTAGACGAGAAAGTAGGGTTATTTTCAATTTCAAAGGATGTATTACCTACATACATTGTACCAAACCTAATAATTTCTTGTGAATGATGAAAAGAAAAAGAAAAGTTAGATGGTATAGTATAGTTGCCAATTATAAAATCATAATATCTAGGTCTTGAATACTTGATAAGGTATCCGAGCTCTGGCTTTTCAATATTTTTATATATAATATTGTTTTCATTGCTATGGGGCAAAAAGGTTAATTTATCTAATATTTTTTTTTTGTAAATCTTCTGGTGATTTTGAAATCATATTTGTCCTCCGTACGTAAATTATAAGAATTTTTTATTATCTTAGGTAAAAATATAAGTGAATATATTATATCAAAAATTATTGTATTAGATGATAAAATTATTAAATTAGATGTTGATATTGAAATGATAATCAGTATCATTTACAATTTTAAGTGGATACTAAATCAGATTAAAATTATAAACAATGTAATATATAAGTTCTTATAATATTTTTTAGTTTAGTGGAGAAAAATAAAATATATATTAAAATTTACGGAGGTAAGCAAATGAAGAAGAAATTTTTAAGAATAATAGCAGTTTCTTGTATGGCAGTATTGATATTTGCTGGATGTGGAACACAAAAGAATGCAGACAGCGCTAATTCATCAACTGAAACAGTTACTGTTAAAGATGTAAGAGGGGATGTTGAAATACCAGCTAATCCTCAAAGAATAGTAGACTTAAGTGGTAATAGTGATATTTTATCAATACTTGGATATAAGGTTGTAGGAACAGCAAATAGTGATGCTTATGACTACACTAAATTCCCTTCATATTTAGAAGATACACTTAGTGGTGCAGAAATATTAGGATACAGCATGCAGGATACAATGGATGTTGAAAAGATTATGAACTTACATCCAGATCTTATTATTATTTCAACAGTTCAAGAAAAGATGTATGATTCATTAAGCCAAATTGCTCCAACAGTTATGATTAAGTTAAATGCTTTAAATTGGAAGGAAGATATTAAAGAATTTGCAAAAGTATTTCATAAAGAAGATGTAGCTAATGAATGGATTAAGAATTATGAAGAAAGTGCTAAGGCTGCTGGCGATAAAATAAAATCAGAATATGGTAATGATACAACATATCTTTCATTCTTAGCAAGTGGTGGACAGTTCTTTGTATTTGATAATGCAGGATTTGGAAGTATATTGTATGAAGATATGAAACTTGCAAAACCAGAAGGAATGCCAGAGCAATCTGATATAAGTCTTCCAGTAGTAACTTATGAAGGTCTTGCGGCAATAAAGAGTAACTACATATTTGCAATTACAACAGATGAAGATTTAGCACAATTACAATCAAATAGTATATGGAATAGCCTTCCAGCAGTTCAAGCAGGTCATGTGGTTACTTTACCAGCATCACCATACTTTAACCAAGGATATAGCCCAATTGGAAGACAATTATTAGTAAATGAGATAGGTGATATGTTAAATGGAGCAAAGTAAGAAACATGTAGGCATATTTGTAATCTGCAGTTTATTGCTTTTAGTAATAGGAATGGTTCTAGCTATACGCTTAGGATCCGTTCCTATTAGCTTTTCTGATATTTTAAACAGTATTTTTAATTTTGACGGCAGTTTAGAAAATATGCTTGTAAGAGATGTACGTATACCAAGAGTTATTGCTGTATTATTTACAGGAGGATTACTTGGATTAACAGGTGCAATGATTCAAGGGGTAACAAGAAATCCAATAGCTGAACCTTCAATACTTGGAGTGAGCCAGGGAGCTACCTTAGTCATAGCAATATTTTATGCTGCAGGAATTGCAGTAACAACACGAAATGTAATGATAGCTTCTTTTATAGGAGCACTTGCAACTGGAATTATAGTATTAATGTTTATTTCTAACAAAGCAAATAATAATTCTATTACAAAGATACTCTTAGGTGGTACAGCTATGAGTACATTTTTTATCTCAATTACAACAATAATTGGATTATTATCAAACCAATCTCAGATGATAGGATTCTGGGTATCTGGAGGATTTAGAAATGCAGGATGGTCAGATGTTTATCTTGTATTATTTGTAGGAATAATAGGACTTGTTGTAGGGATATTATTATCACCAAAGATAAATATATTAAATCTTGGAGATGATGTGGCTATAGGACTTGGACAAAATCCACAAAAAATAAGATTTATTACTCTTATAGCTATTATACCAATGTGTGCAGCAGCAGTAGCTGTTGGTAAAAATATAGCATTTGTAGGACTTATAGTACCACAGGTTGTTAGAAAAATTTTAGGTGAAGATTACAGAAGAAATATACCTTGTTCATTTCTACTTGGAGCAGTTCTGCTAACTTATGCAGATATTGCAGCAAGAATGATTTTTGATCCATATGAAACTCCAATAGGAGTATTCACAGTGCTTATAGGTATACCATTCTTCATTGCAGCAGCTAGAAAGGAGAGAGGATAATGAAGAAAGATAGATTTGGTATAACACTTATAATTTTATCAATTTTACTTATTATCTCCTTTGGAGTTACACTTTGCTGGGGAACCTATGAAATTTCACCATTAGATGTAGTAAAAACACTTTTGGGTAATGGAACAAGACTTCAAAATACTGCAATCTTTACTATAAGATTACCAAGATTATTAGTAGGAGCATTTGTAGGAATTGCCTTATCTACAGCAGGAGCAATATTGCAGACAATAACTAAAAATGATCTTGCAGATACAGGAATAATAGGTATTAATGCAGGGGCAGCAGTTGCAGCTGTATTATTTATAACGTATTCTACAGGAGCATATTATAGTCAATTAGGACAGTTATCTATATTTGTGTTGCCGTTTATGGCAATAGTGGGAGCAGGTATAACATCATTTATAATATATATGATGTCAAGCAGAGGACAAATAAGACCTAATAGACTGCTTCTTATAGGAATTGGGCTTAATGCAGGACTTAATGCTTTCATTACATTCTTTACTTTTAGAGGTGGAGTAGGAGATTATAATAGAGTACTTGTATGGACATCAGGAAGCCTTTGGGGAGCAGGAATGAGTTATGCTAAAGTTATAATCCCAATAGTATTATTATTTTTTATACTAGTACTTATTAATCATAAAAAACTTGATGTGTTAAATCTTTCGGATGAACTCGCAATATCATTAGGTTTAAATATAGAAAAAGAAAGAAAGAAGTTATTAAGTTTTGCAGTTATTTTAGCAGGAACTGCAACAGCATTTGCAGGAAATATAGGATTTTTAGGACTTATATCTCCTCATATTGCTAGAAGGATGGTAGGCCCTTATCATAAGAAATTTATAACTATATCTGCTATGATAAGTGTCATAATAATTTTAATTGCAGATGCAGTTTCAAGAAATTTATTTTCTCCAATCGAAATTCCAGTGGGAATAACAGTATCAATATTTGGAGTACCATATTTTATTTATTTAATGATGAAGGAGAAATAACTATGGAAGCTATAAGTGTAAAAAACTTAAAAGTAGCATATGAAGATAATATAATAATTGAAAATATGAATTTACATATTCCAAAGGGAAAGATAACTATAATAATAGGAGCAAATGGATGCGGAAAGTCAACACTCCTAAAGACAATTTCAAGAATAAATAAACCTTCAGCAGGTGATATTTTTATAAATAATAAGAATATTAAGAGTGTGAAAGAAAAGGATATAGCTAAAGAGGCTGCCTTTCTTCCACAAGGGCCAGTAGCACCAGCAGGTCTTACAGTAAGACAGCTTGTAGCTTATGGAAGATTTCCACATCAGAAGATGATAGGAGGTCTTACAAGTCACGATAAAGAAGTTATTGAATGGGCAATAAAAGAAACAGGTCTTAGTGAATTTAGCGACAGACAGATAGAAAATTTGTCTGGAGGTCAAAGACAAAGAGCATGGATTGCAATGACTCTTGCACAGGAAACTGAAATAATTATGCTTGATGAACCTACTACATACTTGGATATGTCATATCAGCTTGAAGTACTTGAAATTCTTCAAAAACTAAATAGAGAAAAGAATATAACAGTAGTTATAGTTCTACACGAACTTAATAATGCATGCAGATTTGCAGATAATATAGTAGGACTTAAAAAAGGAAAGCTTATATGTCAAGGAAGACCTGTAGATGTTATAAATAAGGAAAACTTAAAAGAGATATATGGAATAGACGCTAAGCTTGTAACTAGCGAAGATGGAACTTATCCAATATGTATGGAATATGACCTTGTTAAGTAAAGTTCCAAAGTGATACTCCAAATTTTATATTTGGATAGTAGAACTTTCTCATTGAGAAACTTGCTTTGGGGTAGTAGAACTTACTCTGTGAGTACTCAGCGAACGAATGTGAGTCGAGTTTTAAGTAGGGAACCCAAATTTTACATTTGGTGTGAGTCACTTACTCAGCAAACGAATGTGAGTCGAGTTTCCTTTATAAACTGTCAATTAAGGAGGCTATATGAGGAATAAGAATTTTATAATAATTGCTCTAGGGCAGATTATTTCTCTTTTTGGAAATGCTATTCAGAGATTTAGTATGTCTTTGTATGTTCTTGCCTTTACAGGAAGCACATCAGCTTTTGCTAATATTCTTGCAATATCAACAATTCCATATGTAATATTTGCACCAATAGCGGGTCGTCTTTCTGATAGAATAAATAGAAAAAAGATAATGGTTTATCTTGATTTATTTTGTTCTATACTTATTGGAGCATATGCATTAATTTTGGTAAATGGATGTGATAGTGAATTAATAGTAGGAGCAGTCATGTTTATATTATCAATATGCTATACTTTGTACGGACCAGCAGTAACTGCATCAATCCCGCAGATAGTTGATGAAGAGAATCTTACATCAGCTAATGGAATAATTAATCAGGTAGGTTCTATAGTAAATTTTGCAGGACCAATAATTGCAGGAATACTATATGGATTATTAGGAATAAAGATTATTGTAATAATAAATGCAGTAAGTTTCTTTGTTGCAGCAATAATGGAAATGTTCTTAGATATACCAGATATAGTATGTAATGATAAAGAATATGAAACTAAGAGTAAGCTAGAGCTTGTAAGTTTTATTAAAAATTCATTTAAAGATATGAAGAATACACTAGTGTATTTAAAGAAAGAGAATAGAGTAATTTTAGGAATAATAATTTCATATGCATTATGCAATATATTTTTAGTACCAATACTATCAATAATTGCTCCATATTTCATTAATATATTCCTTGGATTGCCATCTCATGTTTATGGATTAGTAGAAGGTATATCTGTTCTTGGTATGATACTTGGAGGTTTCTGGATAAGCGTAAAGCCAAAGATGTTCTCTATAAGAAAAGTACATTATACATACATTCCAATGATATTTGGAGTTATATTTATGTCCGTACTTGGATTTGTTAAAATAGGGAATTATACTTCAGCAGGAATTTTTGCGTTTTGTGGAATGCTTATTATGCTTTCCTTATCATTATCCAATGTACTTACTTTAACATTTATTCAAAAACAGATTCCTGAAAACATGCTTGGAAGTGTATCAGCATTTTCAACAGCAGTAGCTACTATAAGTGTTGCACCAGGACAAATTCTTTTTGGTGGATTAATAGAATTTGGAATTCCTGTTGGAATATTATTAGGTGTGATTGCATTAATTAATTTGATTCTTGTAATGTTTGTTAGATGGAATATTAAAGGAATTAAGAGTAAATAATTAAAAGACAGCAGTTTTGAGCAAACTATGCTTGAAGCTGCTGTCTTTATAATATAAAAGAGATTAGAGGAGTTAAAAAACTAAATTGAATATAAAAGTTTAGCTTTTTGTAGTAATGAAGAGTATTAATAAATTAAAGAAAAAAATGAATTATGCAAATAAAATAGGAGTGCAAAACGTAATTATAATTGGTGAGGATGAAGTAAAGAATAATATAATTTCTGTTAAAAATATGGAAACAGGAGAAAATAAAAGTATTAATTATAATATGATTTAGATATATAAGAACAAATTAAAAATATATTGTGAATTGACTTGAGTTAGTTAGTGAAAAATAACCTTATACCTTAAATAAAGTATGAGGTTATTTTTGGTTTTAAAGGTAAAAATGGTAATGGATTTGTAAATATATTTGGTAATAAAGTTCGTATTAAGAATTTTCCGTGGTTTTATGTTTATATTGTTAATAATAAATTTTTTACCTAATAATTTAGACTTTATTAACATAAGATATTGAATTAAATTTAAATGAAAAAAAAAAGAATTATTAATTTAAAATATAAAATTTTAACAATTTTTATGAAATTGACAAAGGGGATAATTTAGAACAGAATGTATTCGGACTCTTTTTTGAACAAAGATAAATATATAATATATTTATCTTTAAAATTAATGAGTAAATAGTATTATTTATGACTTTTAAGGATGTGACTAAATGAAACAAAAAATAATAGGGAATGCACTAATATTTATATTTATGCTATGTTTTATAGTAGGCTTTAGTGCTATATTTGGCTCTGATAATTTATTGGTTGGAGTATCAACAATAACAGCAGTGTTAATGTTTTTACAAAAGGATTTTTCCCTAAATCCATTTAAAACAGCAATAAAGTTGATTTGTTTTAACATAGCAATGGGACTTGTTACATTTGTAGCTGGCCAAAATGCAATAATTGGAGTGCCACTTAATTTTATATTTGTATTTTTTATGGGATATACACTATCTTATAATTTAAGCACACCAAGTTTTGTACCATTTAATCTTCAGTATGTATTTATGCTAGGTGCCCCTGTGACTATAGATAAATTGCCAATGAGATTATTAGCGTTAACTGTAGGTGCAATTATGATTGTGCTAAGTCAAGTATTATTTAATAAAAATAAGATATATAAACAAGGAAATTCGGTATTATCAAATATTTGTTTAGATATAATTAAGAAGTTAGACGCTATTGAAAAAAATCAATCTATAGAAGAATTGGAAAAGCAGATTAAAGCGGGAATGCAAAATTTCAGAAGGATGGTATATAATAGACGTGAACAAGGATTTTATCTTACAGATGAAAGTAGAATTAAGCTTAATATATCATTTGAGTTAGAAAAAATAAATAATGTAATAAATGAATTAGTTAAGGAAAAAGATTCATTACTTATATTACAAGATGATGATTTTAAAAAAGATTTTGAATCAGCAATAAATACAATTAAAATGTGTCTTGATAAAGATGAAAATCTAACTAAGATTGATGAATTGTTTAATGGGATTTTCCATAAATATAATGAAAATAAAAAAATTGACGTATTCAAATTAAGGATTTTAAATTCATTATTAACTATAAAGAAATCACTAGATGAATTAAAGAATCTAGATAAGAAGAAGTATAATTTAATAAGTAAATTAGAAGAAATTCCTTCTAATTTTAAATTAAAGACCATATATAAGGAAAATTTTAATTCTAATTCTTTAAAATTTTCATATGCTATTAAGTTAGCACTTGGAATTACTATTAGTGGTTTTATAGCTACTTATTTTAATCTTGAACAAGGAAGATGGATTGTATATACAGTAAATTCATTAATTCAACCTTTCTATGAAAAGTCTCAATCAAAAACTAGAGATAGATTAATGGCAACTCTTGTAGGTGTTATAATAGTATCTATTGGATTCTACTTTATAAAAAATTCTACAGATAGAACTTTATTCATGTTAGGAATGGGTTATATTTTTAGTTTCTTCCCAGAATACAAGTATAGAACAATTAACACTACAATATCAGCTGTCGGTGGTGCAGCATTAAATGGAGGGGCTGTTGTTATTACTACTGATAGAATTACATTTGTAGTATTAGGTACTATAATTGCTCTTTTAATTACTAGATTTGTATTTCCATATAGAGCTGAAAATGCAAAGAAATACCTTATTAAGTTATACAATGATACAATCGTTAGCCAGATTAACATTATTAAAAATTTAATAGATAAAAATAAAATTGCTGATGAGGCCATGAGAAATGAAGTACTTAGAGCTAATATGATTGAAGAGAGATTGTTATCTAACCAAAGTATTGAAGATAAAAAACTTAATAAGTATCTTAATGAACAACGTGTAATCTCAAATGATATATCTGATTTATATAATTTAATAAAAGAAGATAATATAAATATAAAACTTGATGATCATGAAAAAGCTAAGATAGATAGATTAGTTCATGATAAAAATAATATAGAATATGATAAGATTGGAGAATTTATCAACAATCCTAAATCTAATTATTCATTAAGTAGTAAGATTGCAATTATTGATTATATGCAAATATTAATAAATGTTAATAAAGTTAAAAAAATAAAAGGATTAGTGTAATTATTAAAACTGAAATGTAATAAGTTTATATTATTTAATAAAGTAATTAGAAATATAATATTTATTGACAGTAATTAAAAATAGTAGTATTCAACTAATAGTGAATACTACTATTTTTATTAGTGAAAATAATTACTTTTATATAATTAATATTAACGACTAAAATTAACCATACCAATTAAGCAATATAATGCGTTTTTATTAACTTTTTTATAATCATCTAAACCTTTAACAAAGTCGATCATTTCTTTGATTTCTTTATATTCTTTTGAATTTTTATCATATTTCTTTAATAATGCTTTATGGTCTTTTATTACTTCATCATAAATTTGCACTCTTTTTTCTGCCTCTTTGTAAGATTTTAGTAAGTCTGAAGAATAATCGTTCATATAATCGCCTCTTTCTTTTGTTATAAAAATGTTTACATTTATAGTATAAACTATTATTGGCTACTTGTCATACTATAATTTTAAAAAAGTGAAAACCTTTTAATTTTTTTACATAAGATTTAACGGAAATTTACTTTATATATAATAATATGGTAAATATTTAAGATATAAGAACATATTATAAAACACGAATATAGAATAATAAAAAATATATACTTCAAATAGTAAATTAAGTCTTTAATAGTAGCCTAAAGAGATTTAGATGTTTATTTAAATAATACAAATGCTAAAAAAGAAAGGAAAGTGAACTTCTATGAAACCTGTTATAGGAATTACGTCATATATTAAAAAAGATGTATTTAGAAGTTTTTCACAAGTAGGATATGAGTATATTGATAAGATTGAAAAAGCAGGTGGTATTCCTTTAATTTTGCCTGTACTTCAGAAATATGGTTTAGAAGAACTAGATAAGATTGTGTACCATGTAGATGGAATTGTATTCACCGGAGGGAGCAATATAAATTCATCATGGTATGGTGAAGATTCAGTAGAAGAGCAGAATGAAGAGGATAATATTCGTGATAAATTTGAAAAAGATTTATTTATAACTGCCAAAAGAAATAAAAAGCCAATGCTTGGAATATGCAGAGGATGCCAGCTTATAAATGTCATGCAGAATGGAAGCCTTATTCAGAAGATAGATAATGAAATCAATACAAATGTATGTCATAAGGGAAAAGGGCAGAAAATATATGATATGGAGCATGAAGTATGTTTTGACAAGGATTCCGATTTGAAGAAGATTTATAATTCAGATAAGATTCTGGTAAATTCTTTTCATGAACAGTGCATAAAGCATCTTGGTGAAAATCTCAAAATAACAGCTAGATGTTGTGAAGATGGCATACCTGAAGCTATCGAATATCAAGGTGATTTTTATATGATAGGAATTCAATGGCACCCTGAAGCATTTGAAGACCAAATGAAGTTATTTAATAAATTTGTTGAGACATGTGTAAAATCAAGTAATAGTTAATGAGTAGATAAATAGTATGCCTTCATAAGCCATGCAGAATAATTAAAGGTTCTGTATGGTTTATTTCTATTCTTGTAAGTAGAATGTTCTGAATTCTCTAGGTGAATATCCCTTGTGATTTTTAAATACTCTGTTAAATGTAGCTATGCTTTTAAAACCAACTAAGTATGCAATTTCAGTTATTGTATGAGATGAATCAGATAATAATTGCTGAGCTAGTCTTATTCGCTGATTAGTTACATATTCAACAAAAGAGCATGAAGTTACTTGTTTGAATGTTCTGGAAAAATAATATGGACTGAATCCAGCAAAAGAAGCAACGTGATTTAGAGTAAGATTTTTGCTACAGTTATTATTTATATAGTTACATGTAGAATTAATTTTGTTTATTGTTTCAGTGTTTATAGGAGGAGTATTTTTAGAATCTTTTGAATCTATAATATGAATATATCTAGCAAAAGCTAAAAAACATTGATAAAGAGATATTATTATATTTATACCTTTATAATAATCATCTAATTTATTATATTTTGTTATTTCATAAAGGTATGAGTACATTTCTTCAGTGATATTTTTAAATGAACTAACACCAATGTGATGGTGTTTTCTAAAGTTGTTGTAGTGTGAAGAAAATTCAGGACGTTCATTTAGTACAGATGGGCTAAACTGAATGCCAAGAATATCATTTCCATTTCCCTTAACAATTTCATGAAGTTCCCCAGGCCATACTATAAGTATATCTCCACTTTTTAAATGATAAGTTGTATTATTTATTGTTACACATAAATAAGAAGAATTTTTTTTGTTAGATTCTATTTGATTTTCTAGTGCTTTATTAGATTCAAATGGAAGACATATAATTTCAATATAATTATGCCAATGCATATGAAAAGTAGTAGCGAACTTTTCTATAACATTTATATTACCGTGAAAAAGTAGGTTTTCAAAATTAGATGCATCTTTCATAAAGTATACCTTGAGTCAAATAGACAATTATCCTTTCTTATCAGTTTCATTAAATATAATCTTATACTCTAATATTAAAAAAAAAGGGTATAAGTGTCAAATAGCAAGAAATGAGAAGTATTTGACAAATAGTGGTTAGTTTTTTTATTTTTACATTTATATAATGTAATGGAAGAAAAATTGAGAAGAAGTTAATGTATGAAAAAGCATTCTTTTAATATAACTTATTAATGGAATTAAGTACATATAGCTGACGGAGGTGGTTTTATGGGAGAAAGTAGAATTACTGATATGACAGTAGGAAGTAGTACTAAACATATTATAAAATTTGCACTTCCTTTACTGTTTGGAAATCTGTTTCAACAATTTTATAACCTTGTGGATTCAATAGTAGTTGGAAATTATGTTGGTGCTAATGCGCTTGCAGCAGTTGGAGCATGTGGTTCTTTAAACTTCTTATTTTTTTCATTAAGTGGAGGTATTTCAGGCGGTATCGGTATAATAGTAGCTCAGTATTTTGGATCAGGAAATAGTAGTAAAGTAAAAGATACAATTGTAAATTCAATTTATGTACTAGGTGCTGTATGTATAGTAGTTAGTGTAATAGGCATAATTTTTGCACCTGAAATTTTAGAATTATTATCTACACCAGAAGAAATAATATATGATTCTACACTGTATCTTAGGACAACCTGTGCTGGAATGATAGTAATAGCAGCTTATAATGGGGTATCTTCGATTTTAAGATCACTTGGAGATTCAAAGACTCCACTTATATTTCTAATCATTTCATGTATATTAAACATAGTATTAGATCTTATTTTTGTAATTTATCTTGATGCAGGTGTATTGGGGGTAGCATTTGCTACAATTATTGCACAGACAATTTCAGCAGTAACAAGCACTATTTATGCAGTACGAAATATATCATATTTTAAGATTTCTAGAGAAGAGATGAAGCCTGACAGAGAGATTATAATGAATTCATTAAAGATAGGAACTCCTATAGCGTTTCAAAGCTCACTTATTGCTATTTCGTGTTTAGTTCTTCAAAGTGTAGTAAATAGTTTTGGGGCAACAGTAGTAGCAGCATTTACTGTAACATCTAGAATTGAGCAGATAGTAATGCAGCCATATGGCTCGTTGTCTATGGCAGTAACTACTTTTACAGGTCAGAACATGGGAGCAGGTAAGATTGAACGGGTGAAAAAAGGTTTATACAGTTCTACAATTATGATTTTATCATTTAGTTTATTAATGCTTCCAATTGCATATATATTTGGAGAATCAATAATAAGAATATTTGTAAATGAAGCTAATGTTATTGAAATGGGGGCTAAAGCATTAAGAATTACAAGTATATGCTATTTTCCATTAGGAATGATATTCATACCAAGAGCATTATTAAATGGAGCTGGTGATGCAAAATTCTCTATGATAAATGGAATAACTGAAGTGTTATGCAGAATAATATTTTCTAATATCTTTACTAAGATTGCATTTATTGGCTTATGGGGAATATGGATTACATCAGGAGCTACATGGACAGTTACAGCAATCGTATGTATTTTACGTTATGCAAGTGGAGTATGGAAAACAAAAGCAATAGTTTCAACAGCAAATTAAAAATGTTTATTAAATAATTTAGTTGTTTATACTTTTATAGAGTGGTATTCTTTTTAAAAGAATAATTATATTCTAAGGAGAATTATTATGGAAAATGAAGAATTAACTGTAGAAGATATAAAAACTATTTTAGATAAGCAAAATAAGTATTTTGATAGTCAAGTTACTAAAAATATAGATTTTAGAATAAAACAGCTTAAGAAATTAAAAGAAGGTGTTAAGAAATACGAAGATAAGATAAATCAAGCCCTTTACTCAGATTTAGGTAAGAATAAAAATGAAGCATATATGACAGAAGTAGGGCTTGTATATAATACTATAACTCATATGATTAAAAACTTAAAAAAATGGGCAAAACCAGAGAGAAGAAAGACACCATTTTACTTAATGCCGTCTAGAAGCTTTATAATAAATGAGCCATATGGTGCAGTTTTAGTAATATCACCATATAATTATCCAGTTGAACTTTTACTTGAGCCACTTGTAGGTGCAATAGCAGCTGGAAATACTGTTGTTCTTAAACCATCTGAAATAGCACCTAATGTTTCAAAAGTGATGAAAGAAATGATTGATGAGATTTTTGAAGAGGAGTATGTAGCATGTGTTGAAGGTGGAATTGAAACAAATACAGCTCTATTAAATAATAAATTTGATTATATTTTTTTCACTGGAAGTCCAGCTGTTGGGAGAATAGTAATGGAGGCGGCTGCTAAAAACCTTACACCAGTTACTCTTGAACTTGGAGGAAAGAGTCCAGTTATAGTAGATGATAGTGCAAATATAAAGGAAGCAGCCAAAAGGATAATATGGGGTAAGACATTAAATGCAGGTCAAACATGTGTTGCACCAGATTATTTAATGGTAAAGAAAAATGTAAAAGACCAGCTTATTAATGAAATGAAAAATGCAATTCATGAATTCTTTGGAAAAAATATAGAAGAAAGTAATTCCTTTGGAAGAATAATAAATGATAGGCATTTTAATAGAATAAAAGGACTTATTGAAAAAGACAAAGAAGGAATTGTGTTTGGGGGAAGCTTTAATGAGGAAAAGAGGTATATAGAACCTACTATAATTGAAGTTTCATCTTTAGATGCAGCAACTATGAGTGAAGAAATATTCGGGCCAGTTCTTCCGGTTTTGTGCTATGAAAATTTAGATGATGCAATAAAAATAATAAAGAAATTATCAAAGCCTTTAGCATTGTATTTATTTACAACAAAAAAGGATGTGGAGCAAAAAGTATTGAGTGAAATTAGTTCAGGTGGTGTCTGCATAAATGATACTATTACACACCTTGCAAATAGTAATATACCATTTGGAGGCGTTGGAAATTCTGGAATGGGAAGTTATCATGGAAAAGATACATTTACGACTTTTTCACATAGAAGATCTGTATTAAAGAAGCCTTCAAGCTTAGGTTTTGGTGGTTCAATGATGTATCCAGAATATACAGAAAAACAATTAAATTTAGTTAAAAAAGTATTTAAGTAAACTATAAAAAGCTAAAAGTGAAATTTAATAGAAGTAATTTAAGGGCAGAGTATTAAACATTATTACTCTGTCTTTTGTCGTAGTTATAATATGATTTAAGAGAAATCATACTAATCAGTAATATATTAAAAATAAACAAATCGTTAAATAATAAAAAAGCAATAAAATCTATTTATTTATATTAAATTAATAAAAAAACAATAAAAACATTTGTAATATGTTATAAAATCTTTACAAAAAATTGGAAAATAGGTATAATTAATAAATAAAGATTGTATACATTATTAATGTTAATCAATTTTTATATGGTAGAACTTATAAGGTGAAAATTTATAAGAAATAGGGTGATTGTATGGAAAAAAGAGAAGTATGGTCTTCAAGAATTACATTTATTCTAGCAGCAATAGGTTCAGCAGTTGGTCTTGGTAATGCATGGCGTTTTCCAGGTCTTGCAGCTAAATATGGAGGAGGAGCATTTTTATTGACTTATGGAATTGCTATGTTTATTTTAGGAATTCCAATGCTATCAATGGAAATTGCAATAGGAAGAAAAACACGTCAAGGAGCACCAGGTGCATTTAGAAGTATAAATAAAAAAGCAGAATTTGTTGGGTGGGCAGCTACTACTAATGCATTTGCTATACAGATATATTATGCGGTTGTATTTGCATGGGTAATAGCAATGGCTGTATTTAGTTTTAAATTTGCAGGAATGGTTGGAAATCCAAAAGCGGCAAGTTCCTTATTTGGAGAAATTACTAAGACTTCATGGACTATTCAAGGAGCAGGAATTCCTTTAGTTATGGCTATATGCCTTGCAGTTGCATGGATTCTTATTTATGCATGTATAAGAAGAGGGACTGTAAGTGTTGGAAAAGTAGTTAAATATACAGGACTTACACTTCCACTTATTTTTTTAATTATTATGGCTGTAAAAGGTATATCAATGCCTGGAGGAACTAATGGATTACTTAAATTATTTATTCCAGATTTTTCAGTGATAAGTGATAATGGTTTGTGGTCAAATTTAATTATTGATGCAATTGGACAGGTGTTTTACAGTCTTTCTATAATGATGGCAATAATGTTTGCATATGGTTCTTATCTTAAAGAAGAAGCTAATGTGGCGAAAGATGCAACAATAATAGCATTGGCGGATTTTGGAGTAAGTGTTTTATCAGGAATTGTTATGTTTACTACTATGTATGGTGTTGGTATGACTATAAATGATATGTCTGCATCTGGAATAGCTACAGCATTTATAATATTTCCACAGGCAATAGCTAATTTAACAAGTACTGGATGGGTAAATGCTTTATTTGGAATGATATTCTATTTATGTCTTGCATCCCTTGCAGTTGACTCAGCATTTTCTATAGTAGAAGGTGTTTCAACAGCTGTAGCAGATAGATTTAAGATTAATAGGAGAAAGACTACAAAGAGAATATGTATAATTTCAGCACTATTTTCAATAATATTTATAACTAATTCAGGATTAGCATGGCTTGATATATTAGACAACTGGACAAATCAATATAATATGATTATAATCGGTGCTTTAGAATGTATTGTTGTAGGATGGGTATTTAAGCCAGGTAAGGTTTTAAGTGAAATAAATAGAAATACTGTATCCTATAAAATTCCTTCATGGTGGTTTATTGGTTCAATTAAATTTATCGCTCCAATAGCACTTATATTATTCTGTATATGGAATTTATATAGTTTATTTGCAGGCGGAGGAGTATATGGAGCAGATTCAGGATATCCTCTTTGGGCCAATGTTGTTGCAGGATGGGCTGTAACATTCTTAGTATTTTCAAGTGGATTCATAGCTAAAAAAGTTGTAAGAAAAAGATATGAAATGGTTATTGTTGATGAGAATATAGACTGGAAAGAGGATGTTATTAATTCTTAGTTAACTAATTTGTAAATCAGCATAGAAAGCAGGTTTAGAGTATTTTTATATACTTTAAACCTGCTTTTATTTTATGATTATATATTTAATAGTTTGTCTATAATATATTTATGTTATTTTAATCAAAAATATTGCAAATTATGGTATATTATTACTTGTAAAGTTGATTATTGTTTCTAAGGATGGAGGTGGAGTATGTTAAAGTTTTTAATTATACCATTAATAATCTTAATATTATTATGTGTGTATGTTACTTTTTGTTTTCATAAGTTTTCGTTTATAAAAAAATTAGAGAAGAAAAATAAAGCATTATCATGGATTGCAGCTAGCGTTCCAATTATAGTTTCAATAATAATTGGACTGTGGTATTTGATGTATCCTGTAGTAATATTAATTCATCTAGCATTTCTGTTCTTTATATGTCAAGTGATTTGCAAGATTGTTAGGAAAGTATTAAAAATTAATAAAGAAGGTTATATTGCAGGTGTTTTAGCTATAGTTTTGACTACAGGCTATTTTGTTTATGGATGGAATGTGGCTCATGATGTAGTTAGTACAGAGTATACTGTAACAAGTGACAAATTGGCTGATGGAGATAGTTTTAAGGTTGTACAGATTACAGATTCACATATAGGAACAACATTCAATGGAAAAGAGTTTGAAAAATACATTGATGAAATTTCAGATTTAAATCCTGATGTTATAGTATTTACAGGAGATTTTGTAGATGGAAGCACTACATATGAAGATATGGTCGATGGCTGTAAATCACTAGGTAAGGCAAAATCAAAATATGGAGTTTATTTCGTATTTGGAAATCATGACTTAGATTTTTTTGGTGGAAATAGATACTATACTGATGAACAATTAATTAATGCACTTAAAGAAAATAATATAAATGTCCTTCAAGATGAAAGTGTATTGGTTGATAATAAGTTTTATATATGTGGAAGACAGGATGCTACAGTACATGACAGAATGAGTACTGATGAACTTATAAGAGAAGTAGATAAAACAAAGTTTATGTTACTTTTGGACCATCAGCCAATAGAGTATAAGGAAGCAGAAGAAAATGGAATCGATATGCTTTTATCAGGGCATACTCATGGGGGGCAGCTTTACCCACTTGCATACATAAATAAATTGGTTAGCAGAAATGACAGGGTATATGGATTTGAACAAAGAAAAAATACTTCGTTTATAGTAAGCTCTGGGATATCAGAATGGGGATTTGGATTCCGAACTGGATGTAAGAGTGAATATGTAGTTATAAATATAAATGGACTTAGATAGTTATGTTTTATTAATTATAAAACAGCAAAATTATTTTTGAAGAATAGTTAAAAACTTAATTGGATTTGCAAGGTAGAATTCATTATTTTGAATGAAGTCTACCTTGTTATTTTTTATGATACTAGAGATTAAGCTTAATATAGGTATATATCTATAGAAAAAATTAACATGTATGATATAATTTATATAGAAATATTCTTTTGGAACTATTATAAGAATAACTATAAATTTAAGATACATAATTTATGAGAACGTAAATAATAAAAAGGGGAAAATAATATGAAGCCTAAGATTCAAGATGTAGCAAAACTGGCAGGGGTATCACCAACTACGGTATCTAGAGTACTTAATGATAGAGGATACATAAGTGCTGAGACAAAGGAAAAAGTTAATAAGGCAATGAAGGAACTAAATTATTATCCTAATGATGTTGCACGTTCATTATATAATAAAAGAACGAATCTAATCGGAATAATACTGCCAACAACAAGTAATCCATTTTTTGGAGAACTTACTTTTTACATAGAAACAATATGCAATTCTTTAGGATACAAAGTATTGCTTTGTAATAGTCTGAACAATATTGATAAGGAAAAAAACTATTTGGAAATGCTTATGAGAAATCAGGTGGATGGCATTATAGTAGGAACACATAATCAAGGAATATTAGATTATAAAAATGATAATCTAGCAGTCGTATCAATAGATACAGATTTATCTGAGAATATTCCTATAATAGGATCAGACAATTATAATGGTGGTAAGATTGCAACGGAATTATTAATATCTAAGGGATGTACTAAAATAATTAATATTGATGGTGAGTTCTGCTTAAGGACTATGGCAAGGTTAAGAAAGACGGCCTATGAAGATATAATGAAGGCTAATAAGATGACTCCAATAACTTATGAAATTAAGAGTGCATTTGATGGAGGAAATCAGATTGAGATTGCAAATAAAATTTTGGATGAGCATCCAGATGTAGATGGAGTATTTGCAACTAATGATTTGTTTGCTGCATCATTTATTAACGAAGCTAGAAAACGTGGAAAAAGGATACCAGAAGATATAAAGGTAGTAGGGTATGATGGAACAGAGACAAGCAGAAGTCTATTGCCGAATCTAACTACCATAAAACAGCCTATTGAACTTATTGCAAGAAAGTCTATTGAGGTTTTGATAGAGGAAATAGAGGAAGATTATACAAATAAAAAAGCTAAAATAGCACTTCCAGTATTGTTGTTAGAAGGTAAAACTACTTAATGAATCCATAAGAACATACATATTTTAAACTGAAGATAGATAAGGCATACTTTTAGGATAATTATAAAGTATGTTTTATCTATTTTGTTTTTGAAAAAGTTTACTGGAATCGGTTGACATATGAAACCGATTGACATATAATTTATTCATAACTTGGAAATGTTTGCAAATAAATTTTATTAAGGGGGGATTTAAATATGTCAAAATCAAAATCATTGTATATTAAGTTAAGTGCGTATTTCTTCTTTTTCTTTGTAACTTGGTCAGCAAGTACATATCTATTTTCTATATGGCTTGGGCAGGAACTTAAATTAAGTGGAGCTGATTCAGGAATTATTTTCTCAGTTAATGCTATTTTTGCTTTATGTATGCAGCCTTTATATGGTTATTTTTCTGATAAGATAGGGTTAAAGAAAAGCATATTGAGTTTTATTAGTATATTGCTAATTTTTGTTGGACCATTTTTTATATATGTATATGGACCTTTATTAAGATATAATGTATTGATAGGGGCAGTAGTAGGAGGACTTTATATAGGAGCAGCTTTTGCAGCTGGTGTAGGTGCTATTGAATCATATATTGAGAAAATTGGACGTAAATATAACTTTGAGTATGGAAAGTCTAGAATGTGGGGCTCACTAGGATGGGCAGCAGCTACATTTTTTGCAGGACAGTTATTTAATATAAATCCTAATATTAATTTCTGGATAGCATCAGTTTCTGCTATAATATTATTCTTCATAATTCAATCTGTATCAATAGATATGACAGAAGAAGAAAAGGAAAAAGCAGAATCTTTAAAAGTAAAAGATGTATTTGAGTTATTTAGATTAAAATCTTTCTGGTTTTTTATGCTATATGTCATCGGAGTGACATGTTTCTATGGCGTATATGATCAGCAGTTCCCATTATATTATTCTTCTATGTTTGCAACAAAAACTCAAGGAAATCAGATATTTGGATATCTTAATTCTTTTCAGGTATTTTTAGAAGCAGGAATGATGTTTGCAGCTCCTTATATAGTAAACAAGATAGGTTCTAAAAAAGGTCTTATTTTTGCAGGATTTTTGATGGCATTTAGAATTATAGGATCTGGTCTTGCAGGTGGCCCTATATTAATATCATTTATGAAGCTTATTCATTCATTTGAATTACCAATTATGCTTATTTCGGTATTTAAATACCTTGCAGCTAATTTTGATACACGTTTATCATCAATACTATACTTAGTAGGATATCAATTTGCATCTCAAGTTGGGACAAGCATATTATCGCCAATAGCAGGTAAGTTTTATGATAATATTGGCTTCAGCCATACTTATATTGCAATGGGTACAATAGTATTTGTTTTTGTATTTATCTCAATATTTACTTTGGGTAATTCACAAAATGAAGTTTTAGATAATAAAAAAGAAGAAAATAAATTATATGCGGAGGGAAATTAATGTTAGATAGTAGAATTGTAAAAGCAGAAGAATGTTTAAAAGAAGCAAAGGGAAAATTAAATGAAAGATATAGATTAGGATATCATATAATGGCTCCAGCTAACTGGATCAATGACCCTAATGGATTAATTCAGTATAGAGGAGAGTATCATGTATTTTATCAGCATCATCCATATGATGAAAACTGGGGACCTATGCATTGGGGGCATGTTAAAAGTAAAGATCTTATGCATTGGGAATACTGCCCAATTGCATTAGCTCCAGGAGATGAATTTGATAAAGGCGGATGTTTTTCAGGAAGTGCTGTAGATAATGATGGTGAATTAACACTAATTTATACAGGTCATAACTATATAGACAAGGAAAAAGATACATTTTATGAAACTCAGAATATTGCAGTAAGCAGTGATGGAATAACATTTAAAAAGTATGGCAATAACCCAGTTATAGCAGAACCACCAGCTGATAGTATTCATCATTTTAGAGATCCAAAAGTGTGGAGATATAAAGGTAAGTGGTATATGGTTGTAGGTAACTCTACAAAAGAAAACATAGGAAGAGTTATATTATATACATCATTAGATTTACGTAAATGGGATTATGTTGGTACACTTGCAACAAGTAGTGGTGAACTAGGTTATATGTGGGAATGTCCAGATTTCTTTAAGTTAGGTGATAAATACGTATTAACATTCTCACCACAAGGTATGGATAAAAGTGGAGATGATTATCAGAATTTATTCCAGACAGGTTATATAGTTGGTGATTATGATTATGATAAAAATGAATTTAAACATGGTTCATTTACTGAATTAGATAAAGGTCATGATTTTTATGCAGTTCAGTCATTTGACGATGATAAGGGACGTAGAATTGCAATAGGCTGGATGGATATGTGGGAATCAGATATGCCGACTAAAAATGATGGCTGGTGTGGTGCACTTACACTTCCACGTGAATTAACATTGAGCAAGGATAATAAGGTGCTAATGAATCCAGTAGAAGAAGTTGAATTACTTAGAAATTCAAAACAAGGTGAAGCAAGTGAGATAATAATATCAAAGGATAATAGTTTTAAACTAGATACTACAGAAAGAATGATGGAAATAGAATCTGTATTTGATTTATCGGATTCTTGTGCAGAATCAGTTGGAGTAAGAATTAATGGAAGCAGAGAAGAAAAGTTAGTGTTAACATATAATAGAGAATTATCAAAACTTGTTCTTGAATGTGGTGATTTTGGAAAGGATAAAAAAGATCCTTCAAGAAAAGTGACTTTAAAAGAAAATTCAAAGCTTTCACTACGTATATTTTTAGACAGATCTTCGATTGAAGTATTCATAAATAACGGAGAAGCTACAATGACAAGTCGTATTTATCCTAAAGAAGAAATAAGTAATATTGAACTATTTTCACAAGATGGAAAAGTAAAAGTTGATACATTTAGCGCTTGGGCATTAAAGGATACTTGGAAGTAAAGAATTAATATTGTGAACAAATAAAATGAGGTTTTATCAAAACAAGTTTGATAAAAATATTTAATTACAAAATATATCATTGACCATCTATTGAAAGTCCTGAAAAGGATTGATAGATGAAGAACAGAATAGAAAGATAAACAAGATATTAAAATAGAAAATGATATAAGTCAGAATATCTTATAGAATATAAATATTGATTTATAGTAAAATCCCTTGGAAAAGTCTTTTATTGATTTAGTTCCAGGGGATTTTATAATATTAAAATATTGTTATGGGCTGTAAGTTATCTTAATTGTAATTTATTATTTTGAATATATATTGATAAGTAGGCTTAGTTGGTTGAGAAATATTTTGTATTACTTATTTAAATATTCTTTTTATAAAATTATATAGACCATGTTTCCATACTGTAAAGTCGTGATTTCCATCTATTGTGTACCAAAGATGATCAACATCATTGTTTATTAACGTATCATGATATAATTTTGGATTGTCATATACAACAGTATCGTTATTTCCTGTACATATCATTATAAGCTTTGGAGTAACTTTTGAATTCTTAGGAATTGTAAATTGCTCTGCAGTATATTGACCAGAATAATTTAATGTTTTTTCAGGAAGTAATCCTGGAGCAGGAGAAAATGCGCCAATGTATGCAAATTTATCAGGTTCCTTAAATCCTATGTAAAGAGATTCACGTCCACCCATTGAAAGTCCGGCTATAGCAGTATTTTCTCTGTCTTGCTTTGTTGAATAAGTAGAATTTATAAATGGTATTAAGTCATTGTTTAAATCATTTATGAAATTATCAAAGGCATTTATGTTTTCAACACTTAAGATTTCTTCTGGTAAAGAATCATCATATGAAGCTCGCACATTAGGCATAACAACAATCATTTCTGGGCAGTTTCCTTCAGCTTCAAGATTACCTATAATTTCTTTTGGATTTCCTCCAAGCCATTCATTATGAGTTCCCCCTATACCATGTAGGAGATATAATACAGGATATTTTTTATCTGTTGAATAGTTTGCTGGCAATAAAATATTACATTTTCTAGTGTTACCAGTAGTCTTTGAGTAGTATGATACTTCTTCTATATATCCATATTTTACATTTTGTTTGTTAAGATCAAATCTACTAGGGACTGAGTAGTTTTCCATATTAATTCCTCTCTTTCTTATTTTGCGTAGTATTTGAGTAGTAAGATACCTCTTTTAAATCTCCATAATTTACTCCAAGTTTATAAGTATCAAATCCATAAGGTACTTCGTAGTCAATCATGGATTCAGCCTCACTTCCATTAAATTGTGGTTTTGCCCTGCATCTTTTAAATTAATTTCGGATGTGTTTGTGCTTGCAAATACTGAGAATGGTGTAGAGCATGTACATGTAATTAACATATTAGAAAGAGTTAAAAGAAAAAAATTTTTTCCGTAAATTCATAAATCAACACCTCTTAAAATGGATTATATTTCAATTATATAAAAAGGGTTGTATAGTATCAATATACCATGTTAAACATTTACAATAATTAGTATTTATTCTAAAATTTTTAATGTTTTTTTATAGAATAAGTTTATTTAGTACTGCAAAATGGTTTTTTAAGAATAGTTAGGTAATTTAGTGGAATACTAAATTTTGAGGTGATTTTATGGAATCTGTATGGAGTAATACTTGTAAGATAAAAAAGAGAGAAACTTTAAATGGAGATCTAAAAGCTTATGTTTTAATAATAGGTGCAGGAATAGCAGGTATTCTTACAGGATATTTGTTAAAGAAGAGTGGGAGAAATCCAGTTATCATTGATAAATATAAAATGCTATGTGGAAATACAAAAAATACTACAGCAAAGATAACATCACAGCACCATATTATATTAGAGCTTATAAGAATTTTGTTTTGTTTGGTGGCATAAGCCAAAGAACTGGTGAAAATGAAAAGGGTGTAGGGTATGAAAAATTAAGAAAAGCTGCAAAAATAATATATCCACAATCAGAAGAAAGATATTACTGGTCAGCTTAGGATTGTATGCCCATAGATGGAATACCTTACATAGGACGATATTCAGAAAAAACGCCAAATATTTATGTGGCTACAGGCTTTAATAAGTGGGGAATGACAAGTTCCATGGTATCAGCAACAATAATTTGTGATATGATTCTTGGAATAGAATGCAACTATGCTGATATATTTTCACCAGAAAGATTTGACTTATCTTCATCAGTAAAAAATATTGCAAAGGATATGACTGAAACAACTGTAAATTTTATTGCACAGAAGATACATATACCAAGTAGTAACCTTGAGCATATTAAGAAAGGTCATGCTGGAATTATTGAATATGAAGGAGAAAAAATAGGAGTATATAAAGATAAGCAAGGAAATGCGTGTTTTGTTTCAACAAAATGCTCTCACTTAGGATGTGAGCTTCATTGGAATGATGATGAATTAACCTGGGATTGTCCTTGCCATAGTTCAAGATTTGACTATATGGGAAAATTGATAGATAGCCCTGCTATAAAAGATATTGTAGAAGATTTTACTTTGTGAAATAAAAGAATAATTTATTGTTGACTAATTAAAACTACAAACATATAATGGAAATGAAGATAGATTTCAAAATGAAAGTGAGGGAAGTTTGTGAGTGTCTAGTATCACAATAAGAAAATTATATAATTCCTAAAAAAATAGGGCTTAATAGCTTTTATTTTGATGGAATTAATTATTGATATTATGATACGAGTCCACGAAACACAAATTACCTTAAACAGGAAGCTAAAATAATTGAAATATGATTTTTGAATTAATAAAGTATAAGCGATTTATATGCTTTTGGAATTATATTATTTTTAGCTAACATAGATAAATTGTAATTAAGCTGTGGAGTATCCATGGCTTTTTATTTTAGAAATAAATAATAGCTTAAACTGTTAACTGTTACTTGTTAACTGATAACTGAAAATGAAGTCTGTCTTAATGTTTCGTTGACTTGAATAAAGCCAAGGAGAGTATAAAATGGATAATACAACATTAGAAAAATTAAATTATTATGATATAAAAGAAATTGTAAAAGGATATTGTATAAGTGGCCTAGGAAAAGCATTAATAGATAAGCTTGAACCAAGTACAAATATAAAAGTCGTGAAAAGAAGGCTTGATGAGACATCAGAAGGAAGAGCTCTTTTAGATGCATCATATCATATACCTTTAGATGGAGTATTTAATATACTTTCTCTTATAGAAAAAATGGAAAAGGGAGCATCATTAGAACCAGAAAATCTTATAATGATATCAGATTTTTTGAGAGGATGCAGAAAAGTTAAAAACTTTATGAAAGATAAAGAAGGATATGCACCAACTTTAAGCTTGTATAGTGATAATATTACTGAGCTTGAGTATATAGAAGAGGAAATTAACATTTCTATTACAGGAAACAGGGTAGATTCAAATGCATCAAAAGAGCTTAAGAAAATAAGAAAGCGTATTGATATGTGTGAAGGAAAAATAAAAGAAAAGCTAGAGAAGTTCTTAGAAATGATTTATGAACGAATTAAAGATCTTAAAATGAATATAGATGTTATATCTGAACTTGATATGATATGGGCAAAGGCTAAGTATAGTAATGATATACAAGGTATTCAGCCTAAAATTAATGATTATGGATATATAAAAATAGTGAAAGGATGTAATCCTCTTATTAAAAATCCAGTGCCATTAGATTTTGAAATAGGAAGTAATTATAGGTCATTAATAATTACAGGTCCAAATGCAGGAGGGAAGACAGTTGTCTTAAAGACTGTTGGGATGCTTACACTACAAACAATGCTTGGTTTTCATATAAAAGCAAAAAGAGATACTGAAGTATCTATATTTAATAAAATTTTTGTAGATATAGGAGACAATCAAAGTATAGAAAATGCATTAAGTACATTTTCATCGCATGTAAAAAATCTTGCTCATATTATAAAGGAAAGTAATAAATCAACATTGCTTCTTTTTGATGAAATAGGAAGTGGAACAGAACCTAATGAAGGAGCAGCACTAGCAATTGCAGCACTTGAAGATTTATATAAAAAAGGATGTATAATAATATAATAATTTTTTATAATAAAGAGTTTATAGAGGTTAATTATAGAAGAGTAAAGCTTCAACTTAAAGCTTGTGAGCTTTATCCAGAAGGATATGACTTAAATCAGATATTTATAAGTTTTAAGGAAAGAAAACTTGAAAGAGATATTGAAAGAGGCTCAAAGAAAGCTTTAAAAGAAATAAGGAAATCATGGAAACACATGTAGAAATAATGAATGAATTTATAAATTAAAACAATAATACAATTAAAAAATATAAAAAAGACATATTTATGCCACATTTTTGGAATATAATATAGTTGAGTAATAAAGTGATTTTTTAATATATAAGTTTACTTTTATAAACAGAACTGATAGATTATGTTGGTTAGTAAGTATAATTTTATATTTAATTTTTATGAAGCTGCAGAAATACTTTCTGCAGCTTTTTGAGATAATAAATAAGGTGATAATATTATAATAGTATCGGCAAAAATTATTGGAGGAGCTATGGATACAATACAAAAGATATTAATTTGTGATGATAATGAAGCAATACATGAAACAATAGGTACATATTTAGAGAATGATGGAATGAAATATATTTCTGCATATGATGGATTAGAAACATTAGAAAAATTCTATAGTGAAAATCCTGATCTTATTATTCTTGATTTAATGATGCCAAAAATGTTTGGAACAGAGGTGTGCAGGGAAATACGTAAAACCAGTGATGTTCCAATAATAATGCTTACTGCAAAAGGTGAGGAAATTGATCGTATTATTGGACTTGAAATCGGTGCTGATGACTATATTGTAAAGCCTTTTTCACCTAGAGAAGTTGTAGCTAGAGTAAGAGCTATCTTTAGAAGAGTCGGTAATAAAGGAGAGTACCCTAGCAAGAGTAGCAGGAAGTTAGTGATTTCTAAAGATTTTAAAGTTGACCTTGATAAGTATGAAGTTACTATAAATGACATTAATGTCGAAATGACACCAAAAGAATGCGAGATATTATATCTTCTTGTTAAAAATGAAGGACGTGTATTAAGTAGAGAGGAAATTTTAGATAAAATATGGGGATATGATTATTTGGGAGATACTAGAGTAGTAGATACTCAAATAAAGCGTATTAGAAAAAAATTACCTGAGCATAATGAAAAGTGGGCAATAAGGACTGTATATGGAATAGGGTATAAATTTGAGGTGACAAAGTGAAGCAGAGTTTATTAAAGAGATTTCTTTTAATAATAAGCTTGGTATTATTTATTGGTTTTTCCGTAGGACAGGTTTTAGGTTTCTTTATAATAAAGAAGTGGTTTTTGATGGGAACAGTTAAGGAATTCACACTAATAATGGAAAACATAGTAGATGAAATAAATGAAAATAAAATTGATATTAATAATAATCATGATGTTATATTAAAAGCATATGATTTACAAGAAAATGAAATAATCATAAACAATATAAAAGAATATGAACTTTTTTCAGATTTAGATAAAGAAATTAAAAAGGATTTAAATCCATATATTAGCTGTATTTTGAAGGGGAGGACAGTTCAAAAAATCAAAAGCCTTAAGAATATTCCGGAAGAATTAATAATAATTGGAATGCCAATAAAAGATAATGGAAAAATTGTTGGAGCTATTTTTGCATTAAAGTCTGCCAGTAATTTTGATATTATAATTAAAGGGTTTTATATGATATTATTTTTTGTGAGTTTTGTGTCTGCTTCTATAATAGTTGGACTTATTTATTTCTTTTCAAGAAAGTATATAAAAACTCTTTTAGAAATAGCTGAAGTATCTGATTCTATGGCTGAAGGAAATTTTCATGCAAGAACAAAGGAAGAGGGATTTGGAGAAATAAGAGTTCTTTCAAATTCAATGAATAATCTTGCTTTAAAGCTCCTTGAAAATGACAAGAGCATAAAACGTTTGGAACAGACAAGACGTGATTATATAGCAAACGTATCTCATGAATTAAGAGCACCAATATCATCAATAAGAGCAATTTCAGAAACATTATGTGATGAATTTGAATTAGAAGAGGATAAAAAGAAAAGATATTATTTAATAATATTGAGAGAAACAAAAAGATTGCAGAAACTTATAAATGATATGCTTGAACTTTCAAGACTTCAGTCTGGAGAAATGGCTATTGCAAAAGAATATGTTAATGGTAAAGAAATTATGAATGAAATAAACGAATATTTTGAAGTATTTTCAGAAGATACTGATATAAAGTTCATGATTACAGAAAAAGCATTGAGTATTCCTGATTTTTATAGTAACAAAGATCGAATTATGCAGATACTATTTATACTAATAGATAATGCATTTAAGTTTACAAAGAAAAATGGATATGTAAAGATAGATGCCTCTTGGAATAATAAAATAATAAAGGTTAGCGTTGAAAATAATGGAAAACCTATAGCGGATGAAGATGTAGCATTTATATTTGATAGATTTTATAAAGGAGATAAATCGCGTAATGAGAAAGGTTCAGGGCTTGGTCTTTCACTTGCAAGAGAAATACTTAGAAATCTTGGAGAGGATATTTATGTTGATGAAGTAACGCCTGAATTTACAAGATTTGAATTTACTTTACATAGAAATTAAAGGTGTAATTTGTATAAATATAAAAATATTGTCTCCTGTTAAGTGTTATTTAATGTTTTAACTTTTAAGACATAGTTATTTCATAATTTTTTAAAATATTCTTGTTAAAATTTTTAGTGGATATAGGTTGAATTTTTATTTTAAATAGATTGTATTTATAGGGAAACGAAAGGATGAAGTATAAATGAAATCAAAAATGATAGTAGTACTTCTTGCAGCTACATTTGTAGTATCATCACTTGCAGGATGTTCTAATAGTTCCAATACATCAAATAGTAGTACAGTTGATATAGAAGTAACAGAAAATATTACTGATCCAGTTTTAAATTTTGATAAGGATAATTATAAAACAGAAACTATAAATGTAAATGGTCAAGATGTGACTTTTCGTGCTTATGAAAATGTTGTATATGTAGCACAACCAGTAGATACAAAGTATCAGTGCATGAACATATATATTCCAGAAGCATATTTTAATGGAGAATCAATAGGCGATTTTACAGCCGATACAGCACCTATATTTTTACCTAACAATGTAGATGGATATATGCCAGCAGAACCAGAAACTCTATCTTCTAACTCACAAAGTGAAGGAACACCTAATTCACTTCTTATGGCTATACAACAAGGATATGTTGTAGCATCACCAGGTGCAAGAGGTCGTACTAATGAAAATTCAGATGGAACTTATTATGGTAAAGCTCCAGCTGCAATTGTAGATTTAAAGGCAGCAGTAAGCTATCTTCATTATAATGATGATGCTATGCCAGGAACAGCAGATAAAATAATTTCAAATGGAACAGGTGCAGGCGGGGCAATGTCTTCTTTACTTGGAGCTACAGGAAATAATGAAGATTATAAACCATACTTACAACAACTTGGAGCAGCAAGCGCTTCAGATGCTGTTTATGCAGCTTCATGTTACGGACCAACAACAAATCTTGATAATGCAGATATGGGATATGAATGGTTATTTAATGGAATAAATAATTATACAACAAATAATACATCATTAACTCAAACAGCAGATCAGATGAAGTATTCAGACGAATTAAAGGCTGCATTCCCTGCATATATTAATGGTTTGAATTTATTAGATCAAGAGGGAAATCCATTAACTCTTGATGATAGTGGAAATGGTCCATTTAAGGATTATGTTAAATCTTATATTATTAAATCAGTACAGTCTGCAATAGACTCAGGAAAAGATGTATCGGATATAACATGGGCAACAATACAAGATGGAGCTGTAACTGATATTGATTTTAATGGATATATTAATTACATTTCAAGAGCAAAGGCAGCACCAGCATTTGATAAAGTAGATTTATCAAATGGAAATGCAACTGCTGAAAACAGCTTGTTTGGATCAGAAAATACTGACAATCAACATTTTACAGAATTCAGTATGACAAATGATACATCAGGAACTGGAACTATAGCAGATTCTCAAGTAATTAAGATGATGAATCCAATGAACTATATTGGAGTTGATGGATCAGATATGGCTAATTATTGGCGTATAAGACAGGGATTAAAAGATAATGATGTAGCAATATCTACGCCAGTAATATTAACAAATGAACTACAAGGTGCTGGAGCAGATGTTGACTTTGCTGTTTCATGGAATCAAGGTCATAGTGGAGACTATGATTTAGATGAATTATTCCAATGGATGAATGACATAGTGTAATTTATGTAGGAATTATATTTTAATAATGTAAATATAGAAATATTATATAAATTATTTTCGCAACATGTTGCGAAAGATTTAAAAATAAATTTTTATTTATAACAACGGAGTTATTAATTTAAGGATTTTAATTATAACTCCGTATTTTTTGTATAAAAATTAATTATATATTTGTATTAGTAAAAACTATTAGTCTAGATAATATGAACAGGTAAGTAATAACTCATAATAAAATATTTAATAGGAAACATTGACATAATTGGGGAGAGCATATTATAATACATTAAAGAAAACTAGTCCTTTAAATTTAGTCCAGAGAGACTAACAAGGTCGGAGATAAGTGGCACATAAGATAAATTAGATAGAGTTTTAAATTTAAATATAATAATTATATTTAGAACCTTTAATTTTTATATCTAATTATAGAGTTTAACGACCTTCTTAAAAAGAATGGTCGTTTTTTTTATAAGAAGTATAAGTACTAGTTTTCCTAAATAAAAATTTAGGAGGATAATAACAATGGAAGAAATGATAGTTGGAGTAGTAAATGAAGTTAATGTAGATAATCAAGATCATGATTATGCATTAGGACATGTACATAAAAAGGATAAGAAAGGATTCCTTTCAATGTTTGTAGTTATGCTTGGATTTACATTTTTCTCAGCAAGCATGTTGACTGGAGGAAATTTAGGGACAGGCTTATCTTTAAAAGAGTTTTTTATAGCTGTAGCAATAGGTAACTTGATTTTAGCTTGTTATACAGGAGCATTAGCATATATAGGTGCAGATACTGGACTTTCAATGCACTTACTTGCAAGATATTCATTTGGGGAAAAAGGTTCATATCTTGCATCATTTATAATTAGTATTACACAAATAGGATGGTTTGGTGTTGGAATAGCAATGTTTGCAATACCAATAGCAAATAGATTTAATATAAACTTATACTTATTAGTAGCAATAACAGGAATATTAATGACAGTGACAGCTTATTTTGGAATGAAGTCTTTAACGATTTTAAGTGCAATAGCAGTACCAGCAATAGCAGTACTTGGTAGTACATCAGCAATGATGGCAACTAACTCTATAGGGGGAGTTCAAGCATTAATGAATATAGATCCAACAAGTAAGATGGCAATGGTAACAGCAGTAACATTATGTGTAGGATCATTTATAAGTGGAGGAACAGCAACACCAGATTTTGCTAGGTTTTCTAAGAATAAAAAAATAGCAGTATCTTCAACAGTAATTGCTTTCTTTATAGGAAACACTTTAATGTTCTTATTTGGAGCAGTTGGAGCAATGGTTACAGGAAATTCCGATATAGCAGACGTAATGTTTTCACAAGGTTTAGTAATACCAGCAATTTTAGTTTTAGGATTAAATATTTGGACAACTAATGATAATGCAATATATACAGCAGGGCTTGGACTTTCAAACATAACAAAATTACCTAAGAAGCAAATGGTAATCATAGGAGGACTTATAGGAACAGTAGGAGCAATATGGTTAAACAATAATTTTGTAACATTCTTAACTTTCTTAAATTCAATGTTACCTCCTGTAGGTGGAATTATAATAGCCGATTATTTATTCGTAAAGAAAAGAAAATATGATAATATTGAAAATACAAAATTTGAAAAAGTAAACTGGATAGCAATTGTAGCTTTCTTAGCAGGATTTATTGTAGCAAATGTTGTATCAGTTGGAGTTATAGCTTTAAATGCAATATTAACAACAATGCTAGTTTATTTAATAGGAACAAAAATAATTAAAAGATAAGGAGATGCAGTATGTTAATTAAAAATGTAAGATTTTTAGATAAAGAAGGATTATTTTGTATAAAAATAGTAGATGGGAAGTTTTCAGAGATAGGAGAAAATTTAGAGGCAGAAAATAATGAAGAGATTATAGAAGGAAATGGAGCGTTAGCTTCTGCTCCATTTATAGAACCACATATTCATTTAGATACTACTTTAACAGCAGGAGAACCAGAATGGAATAAAAGTGGAACTCTTTTTGAAGGAATTGAAAGATGGTCTCAAAGAAAAGAGTTTTTAACTAAGGAAGATGTTAAGACTAGAGCTAAAAAGGCTATAGAATGGCAAGTAGCTAATGGTATTCAATTTATAAGAACACATGTAGATGTTACTGATGCTAGTTTAATTGCATTAAAAGCAATGGTTGAAGTAAGAGAAGAGGTTAAGGATTACGTTACATTACAAATAGTAGCATTCCCACAAGAAGGAATTCTTTCTTATCCAAATGGATTAGAGTTAATAGAAGAAGCTATAAAATTAGGAGCTGATGTAATAGGTGCTATACCTCACTTTGAATTCACTAGAGAATATGGAGTAGAATCAATTAACAAAATATTTGAATTAGCGAAAAAATATAATGTATTAGTAGATGTTCATTGTGATGAAATAGATGATGAGCAATCAAGATTCTTAGAAGTAGTTGCTACAAGAGCCTTAGAAACAGGTCTTAAAAATAAGGTGACAGCAAGTCATACAACAGCAATGGGATCATATAATGATGCATATACATATAAACTATTTAGATTATTAAAAATGTCAGGAATAAACTTTGTTTCTAATCCTTTAGTTAATACTCATCTACAAGGAAGATTTGACACTTATCCTAAAAGAAGAGGGATTACAAGAGTTAAAGAACTTAATGAAGCTGGTATTAATGTGAGCTTTGGACATGATGATATATTTGATCCATGGTACCCAATGGGAACTGGAAATATGTTGGAAGTAGTTCATTTTGGATTACATGTATGCCAAATGATGGGTTATGATGATATAAATGAATCATTAAAGTTTATATCAACAAATAGTGCAAGAACTTTAAATATAGAAGACAAATATGGAATAGAAATAGGTAAGCCAGGTAATTTAATTTTATTAAATGCTGAAAGTGGTTATGATGCCGTTAGAAGAAGAGCAGAGGTTTTATATTCTATAAGAGAAGGAAGAATAATTGCTAAGACTACACCAAGTAAGTCATATGTAAATATGGATGAAGAAAAAGAAGTAACATTTAAAAGATAGTAAAATTTTTAATAAAGATTTGAAGAGATAAGCACTATTCTTGGTCGGATGGGTGCTTTTTCTCTTTGTTTTTATATTAATATATCAATCATATAATTATTAATAATGAAAAAGAATATATTTATATGAGTACGATATATTAGGAGGTAAATCTTGAAGAAGACTAGGCAGGAAGAAAAAGTAATCTTAAAAGAGAAACAAAATCTAGCCAAGAAAGAAAATAATTTTATAAGAAAAAAAGAAATCTTATTCATAAAGAAAAAACTTAATCCTCTAAAAAACAAAGTAGAAGAAAAAATCCCAGACAAGCTTGCAGCAACAATCAATAAAACATTTGAAAAAGGATTTTATTATATATTTGAAAAGGGGACAGTTATAATTGAGAAAAGTTACAATGTAAATGAAATAAAGCTTGAGGCAGATGTAAATCAATATAGGCTATCAAAAGAGTTGAGCAGTAAGAATTTAAAGATAATAGATAAAGGAGTAAATCAAGGAAAGAATATAAGCCAGGGTATAACAGCAGTTGAAGGTTCAGCACTTGGGTTTATTGGAGTGGGAATGCCTGATATTCCTGTATTTATTTCTGTAATGCTTAGAATGATTTATGAAATTTCCCTTAAGTATGGATTTGATTATGATAATGATAAAGAAAAAGTATTTATATTAAACACAATATGTTTTGGAATAAGCAAGCCAGAAAATAAAAAGAAGTATTCTGAAGCATGCGACAAAATAGCAAAATTAATTGATAATAATGAAGAAAGTGATGTAGATTTAAATCTTGATAATATGATAAAAGAAACTTCAAAAAATCTTGTTAACACTTTGCTTGTTTCAAAGTTCATTCAAGGTATACCTTTAGTTGGAACTTTAGGTGGAGCTGTCAATTACATGGTTTTAAGTAATGTAAGTAAAGCTGCCCAAATGAAGTATAAAAAGAGGTTTATAAATAAACTATAAGCAGTGAACCCAAATCTGTGATTTGGTGTGAATCGCTTACTCAGCGAACGAATGTGAGTCGAGTTTCCTAAGCAGTGAACCCAAATCTGTGATTTGGTGTGAATCGCTTACTCAGCGAACGAATGTG
>NZ_JABAGC010000107.1 GCF_012843905.1 Clostridium sp. SM-530-WT-3G | reverse complement strand
GAAGTCGTAACAAGGTAGCCGTAGGAGAACCTGCGGCTGGATCACCTCCTTTCTATGGAGAAATCTAGTAAGCATGGCGCTTATCTAGTACGGATGTATACATCCACAATATATATAAAACTTGCTCAATGGTTACTGGAAAGTAATTATGATTCTGTTCAATTTTGAGAGATTTTACGGGGCTGTATCAAAACAAGTTTGATACTAGCCGATAAAAAAAGAGAATTCATAAATTTGAATTCTCTTTTTTGCGCATAATATTAATATGAAAAAAAACAATATTATACCTATCCATCAGATAGGTTTCCCAATAAGTTTCGAAAATATTATACTTGATGATGATTCAGTAAGAATGCTTTATGATGTTATGGAGGGATTAGATTATACAGAATTAAACAAAACTTACTCTACTATTGGTAGAAATCCAGCGCTCTTACCTGAAACCATGTTTGCAATTATAGTCTATGGATATATGGAAGGAATATATTCAAGCCGCGCTCTTGAAAA
>NZ_JABAGC010000106.1 GCF_012843905.1 Clostridium sp. SM-530-WT-3G | reverse complement strand
TTTGAAAGTTATCTACAGCAAATATACAATATTTTTATCAACAATATAATATATTAATTATTATCATAGAATATGGATTATTAAAAATGAATATATTTATGAAAATTAAGAACAATATAATTGTAGAAGTTTATTTTCTTAAATGATAAAATTTTAAATAAGGAATAAAAATATATTTATAAATGGCTACCGCCAGCGAAGCAGAATATTTAAAAATAGAAGTATATTTTCAGGATCTTCTTTGTATAAAAAATATAAAATAAAATGCTTAATATGTTTTTAAGTACATATAATTTGTGTATGAAAATTGAAAATATATCAATTAAAGTATTATTTATTTAATAAAAATAGAATATACTTAACGGGGTGTATCGCAATGAGAAAAGTAGAGTATTTTGTAGTATATTAGATTATATAGAAAATAAATTGTCTAAAAGAGAAAAAATAATAAATATGAAATCTTATATAGTGATAAGATAAAACACGTCGCAAGGAGCGGTAAACAACAGAAATA
>NZ_JABAGC010000105.1 GCF_012843905.1 Clostridium sp. SM-530-WT-3G | reverse complement strand
GAATCTTTGCAATAAGTTTGGTACTACTATTGAAATAATAGATAATACTGAAAAAACAGAACAACAAGAATTAGTTGAAGATTTAGTTCAGATAGTAACTGTTTTTAGTTGTAGACTTCAAGGCAAGAGAGCTAATAAAGCTAAAAAAATGATTAAGGAGTTGATTGAAGATGATAAAGACATTAAAGATAATGCTGATTCCAAATAATAAGCAAAAGTCTAAACTATTTCAATCGGCAGGCGTAGCCCGCTTTGCTTATAACTGGGCATTAGGTCGAGAACAAGAGAATTATAAAAATGGTGGTACTTTTCTATCTGATTATGATTTAAGAAAAGAATTTACTAAATTAAAATCTACAGAAGAATATAAATGGCTTAATGATTATTCTAATAATATAACTAAACAGGCAATAAAAGACGCTTGTTTAGCTTATAAGAGATTTTTTAAAGGTCAATCATCTTTTCCTAAATTTAAAAGCAAAAGAAAATCCAAACCAAGTTTTTATATGGATACTGATAAAATTCAGTTTACAGATAAAACTGTTAAACTTGAAAAAATAACATTAAG
>NZ_JABAGC010000104.1 GCF_012843905.1 Clostridium sp. SM-530-WT-3G | reverse complement strand
TCATGGAGCAAAGGGGTATCATCATTTCAGCTTGACATCAAATAACAACTGGAAAACTAGGAGGATTATATGAAGGAAAGCAAACAATACAATATATCTAAGAAAGTAGTTTTAGAAGCATACAAAAGAGTAAGGCAAAATAAAGGAAGTGCTGGTATAGATGGAATAGATTTTGCAAAGTTTGAAGAAAATTTAAAAGATAACTTATATAAGATATGGAACAGAATGAGTTCAGGAAGTTATTTTCCATCACCAGTATTGGCAGTAGAAATACCGAAAAAGAATGGTGGAACCAGAACCTTAGGGATACCAACTATATCAGACAGAATTGCACAAATGACAGCAAGAATGTATCTAGAACCAAAAGTAGAGCCAATATTTCATAAGGACTCTTATGGATATAGACCCAATAAATCGGCTATAGATGCAGTTGGAAAAGTACGAGAAAGATGTTGGAGATATGATTATGTCATAGAACTAGACATAAAGGGACTATTTGATAATATTAACCATGAATTACTCATGAAAGCTGTAGAATTACATACAGACGAAAAATGGTTGAAACTTTATATAAGA
>NZ_JABAGC010000103.1 GCF_012843905.1 Clostridium sp. SM-530-WT-3G | reverse complement strand
AAAAAGTTGTAATAAGCAACCCAGAGAGAAAAACCATATAATGCACCATTATCACTTCCGTACCCGCAGGTTACGCGATAAGATGTCTTATAGGTTCTATTTAATCGTTCTACAACTTGTTTAACCCAACGATATTCTTCAGAAACTGGATCGTCATTAGTAAGACCAATAACTTGAGTTAAATAAAATTGTTTATTTTCTTCTAACTCAAATTGTTGCTTAGCTAAAGGATAAGCTGAATATCCATCTGCAATGAATTTTAATGCATTGTTAGGAAAAGTTTTGAACTTTTCAAAAGCCATTCTCATTGCTAATATGCAAGGGCCAACTGCTCGAGTATCAGATACTTGATAGCCTAAAATGGACTTTTTGCAAGCATCCATGACAATCCAAACGTAATGCTTGATGCCTTTTACTTTTATGTAGGTTTCATCAGCAGCAAGAATTTTAGAAGGTTTATAATCAAAGGTATCTATAAATGGCTTAATTACTGAAGCTGCTGTTAATGCGTAATTAGCAACCATAGTATGTGATATTTTTATGCCATGTACTTCCGCTAATGCGTGAGCGGTTTGCCTAGT
>NZ_JABAGC010000102.1 GCF_012843905.1 Clostridium sp. SM-530-WT-3G | reverse complement strand
TCCATAATAATAGTGTTGAAATGAAGCATGTTAAGAAATTAAGGAAGAAGCTATATTCAATAAAAAAAACTGAAGGAATTGGATTTGTTCATGGAAAGGGAAAAAGAAAAACTGCTTTGCAGCGTTCGATAGAAACCCTTGAGGATTATCATAAAAAATTTAAAGAATACACTAATAAAATACACTTATGTGGTAATCGTAATAGTTATTCAAAAACAGATACTGACGCTACTTTCATGAGGATGAAAGAAGATGCAATGAAAAATGGACAACTTAAACCGGCATATAATTTACAACATGGTGTTGATTCTGAATACATAACATGGTTAACAATAGGACCACAACCCACTGATACCACAACATTAATTCCTTTTCTAGAAAGCATGGAAAAGCATTTAAATTTTAAATATTTAAAAATCGTTGCTGATGCCGGATACGAAAGTGAGGAAAATTACTCATACATAGAAAATAATAATCAGATAGCATTTATCAAGCCTGCTAATTATGAAATATCTAAAACTCGAAAATATAGAAATGATATAAGTAGAATAGAAAACATGAACTATAACTATGATGGTGATTATTATACTTGCAAAAATAATAAAAGATTATATGCAA
>NZ_JABAGC010000101.1 GCF_012843905.1 Clostridium sp. SM-530-WT-3G | reverse complement strand
GGCTCAACACCAAAATGTGTTCTTGACAGCATTAAGCTGTCAAGGCACGTTTATTACATTCTAAAAAAATTCTTGCTTCATAATACTCTCTATTCCTTGTGAAATAGTATCTTCTTTGAATCGCCTTAATTTTATTATTTCTACCTTCAACTGGAGCATTAGTAAATCTATATATATGATAATTTATAATTTCTTGCTTCCAATTTTCAAAGGTTTTAAGTGCAACATCTACTTCTGGTATATTTAATGATTTACCTGAACAAATCCATCTGTCAAAGACAATGGTCGCTTGATCAACGTTTATACAGCAATCGTACCATTCAATCAAATCTTCTTTCCAACAATATACTTCTTCAAGCTCTGATGATAAATTGAGTAATTTTTTAAGAATGATACTCTCTTTTTCATCTAATTGGTCATTTCTTTTGCTTAGCAAATTTTTATTACATTTCAAAAACACACGATTTTGTGAAGACAATCCTAAGCTTACTCTACGTCTAACATCCTGAAGTGCATCTAATGCATATCTATTAACATGAAACCTATCAGCTATGCGAATAGCATTCGGAAAGGTTTCTTCAGCAAATTTATGATAATATTGTGCTAAATCCATAACTACTGCAACTG
>NZ_JABAGC010000100.1 GCF_012843905.1 Clostridium sp. SM-530-WT-3G | reverse complement strand
TGATACTAGTAGATTACTCGAAGAAGTTCTTGAAAGGAAAAATATGCTTTCAGCTCTCAAAAGAGTAATTAGCAATAAAGGTAGTCATGGTGTTGATGGAATGAAAATCGATGAACTTCGAGAGCATATCCAAAAACACTGGAATACAATTAAGGCTAAACTGCTAGAAACAAGATATAATCCATCACCAGTTAGAAGAGTAGAAATTCCGAAACCAGATGGTGGAGTTAGATTATTAGGAATTCCAACTGTACAAGATAGATTAATTCAACAAGCAATTGCTCAGGTATTATCAAGAATTTATGAACCATCATTTTCTAATAATAGCTTCGGATTCCGCCCTCACAGGGGAGCAAAAGATGCTATAAGGAAATCAAAAGAATACATAAATCAAGGAAATAGATGGGTTGTAGATATGGATTTAGAAAAATTCTTTGATAAAGTTAATCATGATATTCTCATGAGTAAATTGGAAAAGAAAATAAAGGACAGAAGATTATTGACGTTAATAAGAAAATATCTTAAAAGTGGTGTACTTATTAATGGTATTTGTATTACTAACGAAGAAGGAACTCCGCAAGGCGGTCCGTTAAGTCCATTACTAGCAAATATAATGCTAGATGAATTAGATAAAGAACTTGAGAAAAGAGGACACAAATTTTGCAGATATGCAGAT
>NZ_JABAGC010000010.1 GCF_012843905.1 Clostridium sp. SM-530-WT-3G | reverse complement strand
AAGCAGATACATTGAAAAAGGAATGAAACATAAGATTTTATAATTTTTTATAGATTTTTATAAGTTTTCAGTAACGGTAACATATGCTGTTAATTCATGACTTAAGTAACGAGAATAAAATACAGATAGAAAGCTTGATACCTAAAGATTCAAAAGTTTTTTCTAAGGATATAGATGATATTCATCCATGCTTAGGCTGTTTTAAATGCTGGTTAAAGACTCCTGGTAGATGCATAATTAACGACTATTATACTGAATCACCAAAATATATTAAACAAGCGGATAAAATGGTTGTTATTACAGAATTAAGATACGGATCATATAGTCCTTATATAAAAAGAGTAATTGAAAGATCTATAGGTTTTCTTCTACCCTTCTTCAGGATATATAATGGAGAAATTCATCACTCAATTCGATATGAACATGTCCCAGAACTTATTTTTATTGGTTATTCACAATCCATAACTTCTGAAGAAGAAAAAAACTTTAAATCTTTAGTAAAAGCTAATGCGCTTAACTTTGGTGCCCCAAAATATAACTCCTTTATAGCAAAAGACATCACTGAAATTGAGAATATAGTAAAAACTATAATTTAGGAGGACAGATTCATGATAAATATGTGTATTATTAATGGAAGTCCTAGACGGAAATCTAGTAATTCAAAATATATAACAGATGAACTTTTAGCTTTATTTAGTAAAGAAGTCAAATCAAAAACTTTTTATGTAGCAGATATACTTAAAGACACTTCATTATTTGATGAAATAATAACTTATGAGAATATTCTTATTACATCTCCACTTTATGCAGATTCATTTCCAAGTACTACCCTTGAATTTTTATGGCAGTTTGGTGATTTCTTATCTACCCAAGACAATTTAAATATTAATTTATACGGTATTATTAATTCTGGATTTAATGATGGACATCAAAATATATTAGCTGTAAATATATTGAAGAACTTTGCAATTTCAAATAATTTAAATTGGAAGATTGGAGTTGGAATTGGTAGCGGTGAAATGTTAGTTGGAATGAAATCAGCCCCATGGCAGAAAGGTCCTAAAAAACCTGCCTATGATGCACTAATGCAAATTAAAAATTCTATTGAAGATAATATTTCTATTTCTAATGATATTATACTTGCTACACTTAAATTTCCTAAACGCTTATTCATTTTAATTGCAAACCACGGCTGGAAAATTCAGTGTAAAAATAATTATGGAGTTAAACCTAAAGAACTTTATAAAAAAATATACTAAACAATAAAAAGGGACTTTAGCTAAACAGTAATTAAATTTGCCATTATGCATAGTCCCTCTTATATTTATTTAGTATTAGTATTATATTAAATTACTTATTTTCTTTTTCTGTATCCTTAACTTTATATACTAAGTATATTCCAATACATACAAATACTAATCCAATTAATATCTTTATATTAAATATATTTTCTCCTAAAAATATAGCAGATAGCAATGAGCCAAATATAGGGATTGAGAAATTAAATACTGATATAATTCCCACTTTATTATACTTTAATAATTCACTCCATAAAACAAATGCTACTGAAGATATTAATGCCATATATATTAAAAGACTTGTAGATTTTAGATTAAATCCATTTAAGCGCCCTCCAAATACAAATCCAAGTACAGTTAGTATTATTCCACCAATAAGTAGCTGATATCCAGTAACTATTGAAGCATCTTGATTTTGAGTAATTCTTTTACCATAAATTGAAGATGCTGAAAGCATAAATGCCGCAAGCATTACTGAACCTTCACCCTTTAATGAAAATGAAGTATCAAAAAATGACTGTCCATTTAAATTTACAACTATAACCCCTAAAAATCCAATTATGCATCCTAAAACTTTGTTGAAATTTAACCTATCATTTTTATAAATAAAATGAGCTAATATTATACTAAAAAATGCACCTGTTCCATTAATAATAGAACCTCTTATTCCTGTTGTATATGCTAATCCTATATAAAAGAACATATATTGTAATGTTGTCTGTGTAAGCCCAAGTATTGTAACCTGCCCTATCTGTCTTACTGAAAAATTAAATAGTCTTTTTCTTGAAAATACACATGTTATCAAAACTATAATTCCTGCAAGTGTAAATCTATATCCTGCAAATATAAACTTTGATGGAATATCATTTGCTGCAATATCAAACATTTCATATCCACATTTAATAGCTGGATATGCACTTCCCCACAATATACAGCATAAAGTCGCAAAGAAAACTATGTTTCTTCTATTGGTATAAAACTTTTTCGTATCCAATTTTGATTTCCTTCTCTCAAATTATTTTTTATGTGCATATACTCAGATATAAACACACACTATTCTTTACTTTATCATAAATTCTTTAGTGATTTCAATTTTACCTAAGCAAGTAGTGTTATATATCTTACATAAAAACTCTCTCCAGTACTACTGGAAAGAGTTTTATTCTAGAGTATTAATTAATTTTCTTTTTCTAATTTATCTACATCCTTCATAGTTAATGAAATTCTCTTTCTCTTTTCATCAACTTCTAAGATTGCTACCTTTACTATATCTCCAACCTTTACTATATCTAGAGGATGTTTTACAAATCTATTTGCCATCTGACTCTTATGCACAAGCCCATCTTGGTGAACTCCAATATCTACGAACGCTCCAAAATCAGAAACATTTCTTACTGTACCACTAAGAACCATTCCTGGTTTTAAATCTTTCATTTCTATTATTCCAGTTTTAAGAATTGGTTTAGGCATTTCTTCTCTTGGATCTCTTCCTGGCTTCTTAAGTTCCTTTATAATATCCCTTAATGTAAGTTCCCCAATTTCAAGCTCCTTACTTAAAACGTTAAGACCTTTAGCTTCTGCTCTTTCATCAATATCATCAAGCTTCTTATTCTTAAGATCTTCTTTATTATATCCTAATACTTCTATAAGTTTTTTAGCTGCATCGTATGATTCAGGATGAACAGATGTATTATCAAGTGGTTCTTTACTTTCAGCAACTCTTAGGAACCCAGCACATTGTTCATACGCTTTCTGACCAAGTCTCTTTACTTTTAAAAGTTCTTTTCTTGAAGTAAATCCTCCATTTTCATCTCTATAATCAACTATATTCTTTGCTATAGATGCATTTATTCCTGAAATATGAGTAAGTAATGAAGGAGTAGCAATATTTAAATCTACACCCACAGTATTAACTGAATCTTCAACAACACCTGCTAATGATTCTTCTAATTTCTTAGGTGTTACATCATGTTGATATTGACCTACACCTATTGCCTTCGGATCTATTTTAACTAATTCTGCAAGTGGATCCTGAAGTCTTCTTCCTATTGAAATAGCACCTCTTACTGTAACGTCTAAATCTGGATATTCTTTTGTTCCAAGTTCTGATGCAGAATAAACTGATGCTCCAGCTTCAGATACTATTACATAAGATAATTCCTTACCTGTTTCTTCTTTTATTTCTTTTAGCATTTCTGCAATTACTTCTTCCGATTCTCTTGAGGCAGTACCATTACCAAGAGAAATTACATCTACATCATACTTCTTAATAAGAGCTTTTAATGTTTTCTTTGTTCCCTCTATATCCTTTTTAGGTAAAGTAGGATAAACCGCTGTATTTTCAAGGAATTTTCCTGTTGCATCTAATATAGCAACTTTACATCCTGTTCTAAATCCAGGGTCGAATCCCATTACTACTTTTCCCTTTATAGGAGCCTGTAAAAGAAGCGCCTTTAAATTCTCCTTAAATATCTTTATAGCTCCCTCTTCACCAATATCAGTTAATTCATTTCTTATTTCTCTTTCAATTGATGGATATATAAGTCTCTTCAATGAATCTTTTATAGCTAATTTTAGTTTTTCATCCAATACTTCATTTCCTTTAAGAACATGTTTTTCTAAATACTTTAATATTTTTTCTTCATTGCAAGTAATCTTAACACTAAGAATTTTTTCTTTTTCTCCTCTATTTATAGCTAATATTCTATGAGGAGGTATTTTATTTACTGATTCACTATACTCATAATACATTTCATATGGCGTTGGTTCTTCACTACTTCCTTTAGATTCTATATTACCTTCTCTTACGACTAATTCCCTTATGTACTTTCTATATTTAGCTTCATCAGAAATAGCTTCTGCTATAATATCTAAAGCACCTTGTATAGCTTCATCAGAAGTTTCCACTCCTTTTTCTTCACTTATATACTTAGCTGCTTCTCTATCTAAATCGTCTTTAAACTTACCTTCCATTATTAATTCAGCTAAAGGCTTTAACCCCTTAGCCTGAGCAATTGTAGACTTTGTTCTCTTCTTAGGCTTATATGGTCTGTATATATCTTCTACTTCTGTTAAAGTTGTAGCTTTATCTAAAGCTATTCCTATTTCTTCAGTAAATTTATCTTGTTCTTCTATAAGTCTTTTAACATCAGCTTTTCTTTCATCAAGTGATCTTAAATAAGTAAGCCTTTCTGCTAATTTTCTTAATATTTCATCAGAAAGTCCTCCTGTTGCTTCCTTTCTATATCTTGATATGAAAGGTACTGTATTACCATCATCTAAAAGACCTATTACATTCTGTACTTGACTTAATTTTATCTCTAATTCTTTAGCTAATCTTTCTTCAATTGAATTCATATGTCCTCCACTTCCACAACTCTCTAATGCTATTAATTATATTTTTTCAAAACTGTAAGAACTTATCCTGTTAATTATGTATTTTATAATTTAAATCAAACAAAGTTACTATTATATATCATTAATAGTAACTTTGCGATAAGTTTCCATATAAATATTATAAACCTATTTATCCTTTATGCAAATAAATGGCTTATTTATAGGCTTTTTATATAGTATTCATTTCTAAATTATTTCTCAATTCAATATTATATTCATTCATGTATTTCTTATTTTTAATAAAAAATTTAATAAATAAAAATATCCCTGTAGCAAACATTAAAAATGCCACCAAAAGACTTATACCTGCATTCCTTGTACTAAAGAGAATATAGTTCGCATTATTACCAAAGAAAGGAATCACCAAAATAACTAACAATAAATTATACGAAAAATTAACTAATACAGGCATAAATATATTCTTATATTTAGTGTATATAATGCAGTTTGCTATACCAAATAAAAATGCTCCAGCAATTCCATTTCCTATATTTATTGTTGCAAAAACTATAGATGATATTATTACTCCTATATAAGCATTAAACTTTTTTGATATCCTCTTAAATATTATATTTCTAAAAATAAGTTCTTCTATAATAGGGCATAACAAACATAATATAACTACACTTATTGCATATTGTATTGGTCCATCTACTTTTATTATCATATCAGCCATAAAACTATTTATGAAGTTTTCATCTATAAGGTGTAAAAAATCAATCAACATCTTTCCACCACCTAGTGCAACTAATAATTTAAATATTACAACATATATAATTTCTTTTTTATCTGCTTTATTTATTACATCTCTTAATAATACTTTTATTCCTCGTATTGTTGGTTTAAAAGTAAATACAAGCATTATCATAATCATTAAATCCATAACTAAGTTTAAAATTAATAACGTCATTTGACTTATATTAGGTCCAAATTTAGCCATTATAAAAAATATAATTGCTGACATAATTAAAATTGTAATAAAATATATTAGTATAACAGTTCGTATTTTTACTTCTTTAAACTTCACTTCGTCTACAAAAATCCTACCTCATCCCTTTCTAAATTTTCTTTAGTAACATTATAATAGATGTCAATTAAATTAATTTATCTTTTACATTAAAATAAACTTAAATGATACTCCCTAATGTGACAGAGGAATATTTATTTCAAAGTTAGTACCACAATCACTATCTATAATTTTTATATCACCATTATGTTTATTAATAATTTTTTTAGTTATAGAAAGTCCAAGACCTGTGCCTCCTGTTTTAGAATTTCTAGATTTATCTGTCCTTACAAAAGGATTAAATATGTTATCCCTTAATTCTTTAGGAATGGCATGTCCATTATCTCCTAAAATTATATAAAAATTATTATTTTTAGCATAAGTTTTTATATAAATTTTATTTCCTCTATCGTTGTATTTAATCTTATTATCTAATATATTATTTATGGCTCTTGTAAACTTTAACTCATCAATCATGATATGATATTCATCTTCAGAAATATCAAATTCATATTCAAACCCTTTATAATCAAACTCATTAATGTAACCTGCTATTATTATTCTTAATAATTCACATATATCAGTTTTCTTTAGTTCCATTTTATAGTTACAGTTTTCATATAATGAAAACTCAAATAAATCAGTAATAAGCTTATTAGCTCTATATGAATTTTGGTTTATTATATTTAAATATTTATTTTTTTCATCTTCACTTATATTAGAATCTTTAAGCAATGTTTCACTGTATCCTAAAATAGATGATAATGGATTTTTTAAATCATGAGAAATATCAAGTATCAATTCTTCTCTTAGTTTTTCTAATTTTCTCTTTTCACTCTGTTCTTTTTGTATAGTTTCAGCCATATTATTAAATCCTTGAGATAGTTCAATAAATTCATTTATTTTATTATCTCCAAGGCGTACATTATAATTACCATTAGATATTTCGTTAACACCTTTAATCATCTTTCTTATTGGCATTATGAAATTGCTAGATGTCTTTTCAGCAAGTACATATACAAGCAATAACACTATAACTACATTTGCAAAAGCAAGTATTTGAATGATTCTATGAACAGAAATTATATTAGTTACTACATTGGGCTGAGTTATTTGTATATATGGGCATCCAATTACCAACATCTTATTTTTTTTCTTAATATACTTTGTATATATAGAATATTTTTCACCATTATTAAGATCCACAATCGTATTATTAAAATTCTTAAGTATACTCCTAGCCCGCATATCACTATTTACTAAAATTATATTATTTTTATTAACGCCGAATAAGCCCATATAATCATTTAAATTCATTTGATCAAATTCATCGATTAAACAGCCTTTATGATAATCAATTTTATTATCATTATTTATTGTTATAAGAAATCCCTTTATTACTGATAAATCTCTATCTGTAACATCAAGATAATTTGTTTCTAATTTATCTTCAAGATTATCGAAATAAATACTATTATAAGTTCTCTGACTACATAAAAACTTATAAATCTTAAAACTTATATTAGTTGATGAAAAAATAATTATGGATAAACAGGTATATCCCAAAAAATATATGATAAATAATTCTGTAGTTACACTACGCCTTTTTATCTTATTTTTCATTTTTAAGCCTTTCAACTTTGTACCCAATACCTCTTATTGTCTTTATATACTTTGGCTTCTTTGGATCATCCTCTATTTTTTCTCTTAAATGACTTAAGTGAACCATTATATTATTAGAATCTCCTATATAAATATCCCCCCATACTTCTTCATAAATTTGTTTCTTTGTGAATACCTTACCTATATTTGAAACTAAAAGCTTAAGTATTTTAAATTCCTTAGGATTTAAATCTATCTTCTTTTCATTCTTATATACTTCAAAAGTATCCGTATACATCTTTATTTCCCCTATTTCATATACCTGCTCCTGCTTCTCTGAATATTTATAGCATCGCCTTAAATTTGATTCAACTCTTGCTGAAAGTTCAATTGGACTTATGGGTTTCACCAAATAATCATCTGCACCTAAACCTAATGCCAGGACCTTATCACAATCATTTCCCATAGCAGTTATACATATAATTGGAATTGTTGAAGTTTCTCTAACTTTTTGAATTACTGAAATACCATTAACTTTTGGCATCATTATATCTAATAAAATTAAATCTATTTTCTGATTCCTAAAAATTTCTAAAGCTTCTTCACCATTTGATGCTTCAAATATACTATAATTTTCTTTCTTCATATGTAGTACTATTAATTCCCTAATATCTTTTTCATCCTCAGCAATCAAAATATTCATACATTAGCCCCCCAAAACTATTATGAATATATTTTATCATAATATTGATTTTATGGTTATATTTTCTATAGTATAAAATTTAAATTGCTTAAAAAATCATATGACGCTATAATTATTATGTAAATATTTTCCAAAAGGTGGTGAAAGTATGATTCGTAATATAAGCAAAATATGTTCCTTTCTATTACTATTTTTTATCTCAGTACTAACCTTAAATCAAATAAGTATAATTACATTTTCAGACATTCTAAAAAACATCTTTTATTTTCTAACATTAATACTAATAATGTTTTCTTCTGTAACAACACTCTTAACAAACAAATCAGGTTTTTTCAAATTTATAGGTGCAGTAATAATTGCAGCACTAGCTGTTGGTGGTGTATTATCAATCTTAAAACCAGGGCTTAATATTGCTATTTATGGATGTGTTATACTAACATCAATTTATTCAATGATTGATATATTTTATAAACCACAATAAATAAATGTCTCCTTTAATCCATTCATATTATGAAGTGATTTATAATAAGCTTTATTATAAATCTAATTATTGGAGGATTATTTAATGAAGAAAAACTTAAATAGATTTTTTTACTGCCTGTTTCTATTAATATTTTTAACAATATTAACTTCTTCCTTAGTACTTCAGGTTACATATCATAAATTCAGTACTGATAATGTCTTGAATAATATAAAATATCTTAGTTCTGATAAATTTGAAGGAAGACTTACAGGCTCTTATGGTTGTGAAAAAACTTCTGATTTTATAGAAAATTATTATAGAAATTATAATATTAATTCATTAAATAATAATTACAAAGAATCCTTTAATATGATTACGCCTATTTTAAACAATACTAAACCTAAATTAATACTAAAAAATCAAAATAAAATAGTAAAAGAATATAAATATGGAGTTGATTACAAGGAGGATTTAACTAATTTTAGAACTTCTAATGCTGAATTTTCAAATTCAGATGATATATGTGCCAGTATAAATTCTATATTAATAACGCAAAACAATCATAAATACTTATTCAATTTAAATTGTCATGATAATAACTTCAGTTTTAGGAGTTCTTTTAATTCTTCTTCTAAATATGACTTTTGTATAGATATATCACCCTCTCTATATAATGATATATTAAATGGTTTACGAAACGGCTATACTCTTTTCATTAATTTACCTTATACGCTAACTGAAAAATCTTCTAATAATATTATTGGTTATATAAAAGGTACTTCTCCCTCCCTTCCTCCTCTAATTTTATCAGCTCACTTTGACCATATGGGAAAAGATTACTTAAATAATTGTTATTATGGTGCTCTTGATAATGCTTCTGGTACAAGTTTTATGCTTGAAATGCTAAGAACTTTATCTTCTATAATAAAACCCAAAAGAACTATTATATTTGTATCATTCTCTGGAGAGGAATTTGGTCTTATAGGGTCAAAAAATTTTGTATATAATCATTTCTCTCAAATAAAAAATGCTGATGTTATTAACTTTGACATGATTGGTGCTCCAAAAACAGATTTGACTCTTATGGTTGGAAAAAATCCTAATAAAAATTCAAAAGATAATTCTCTTGTAAATTCCCTTGAAAAAATATGTATAGATAAATCAATAAAATACTCTATTACTGAAAAAGATTCAAGTGATCATGCTAGCTTTTGTAATGCTGGGATTAATGCTGTTACTATATGTCATGCGGATACCTCTAGAATTCATACACCTTATGATACTATAGAACATATTGATTCTGAATCTATAAATACTGTCTATACACTAGTAATGAATAATATATTAAGCTCTTGTTATGATAAATATTTTTTACTTATATATAATCCACTTATACCTATATTATCATGTATATGTTTTATTATAATGATTTTATATCACTACTATAAATATGATAAAAATAATAAAGAAGTATCTTAAACTTAACGCATATGCTTAAGATACTTCTTGCCTTTAATATTTTTATCTGATTAATAATAAATTATTTTTATTGTTGTTTTAAATATGCATTTATAAACATATCAATATCTCCATCCATAACAGCTGTTACATTAGATGTTTCTACATTTGTTCTATGATCCTTAACCATACTATACGGATGGAATACATATGATCTTATCTGGCTTCCCCATCCCATATCTTTAAGTTCACCAGTTAAATCTTCAATTTTTTCTTTATGTGCTCTTTCTTTCAATTCAACTAATTTTGATTTAAGCATTTCCATTGCAGTATCTCTATTAGCAAACTGACTTCTTTCATTTTGACATTGAACAACTATTCCAGTTGGAATATGAGTAATTCTAACTGCAGAATCTGTCTTATTAACATGCTGACCACCAGCTCCTCCAGATCTATAAGTATCAATCTTTAAGTCATCTGCCTTTATTTCTATATCCTGATCTTTTGTAAGCTCAGGTAAAACTTCCATAGATGCAAATGAAGTCTGTCTCTTACCATTTGCATTATATGGTGATATTCTTACTAATCTATGAATACCTTTTTCTGCTTTAAGATATCCATATGCATATTCTCCACTAACCTTTAGTGTAACACTTTTTATCCCAGCTTCATCTCCTGGAAGAAGGTCTACTGTCTCAACAGAATATCCATGCTGTTCACACCATCTTGTATACATTCTCAACAACATTTCTGTCCAGTCATTAGCATCTGTACCACCTACACCAACATGAAGAGTAACTATTGCATTATTCTTATCATATTCTCCATTTAAAAGAATTTTCATATTATAATCTTCTATTTCAGCTTCAATATTTTTTATAGTATCTATTATTTCATTAGCTGACTCTTCATCATCATCTTCCATCATCTCATTTAAAACTTCAACATCTTCTAATTGAGACTTCAATTTATCAAATCTATCTATTTTATCTTTAATCGATTTACTTTTTTTAGTAACCTCTTCAGCTTTCTTTGAATCATCCCAAAAACCTGGTTCCTGCATCTTACATTCAAGTTCATGTAATTCTCTTTCTAAAGCAGGTTTGTCAAAGTGAAGCCCCCATTTCCTCTATAGATTTTTTTATGCTAGAAAGTTTAGAAATTTCTTTTTCTAATTTAACATTCATCTATTTTCACCTCTTTCAAGTCCACAGTATCATATTAATTCAACTGTCTTTGGACAAATATAGAATAATTAATATTATCTCTTATGATTAAATATTATACCATAATTAAATAAGTAATCATTCGTTACTATTTCCAAATTCTAATTACATTCAATACATTTTAGACACATATTTTAAAAATATAATTAAATAAAATAAGAAATCTCTTAAGGGAGATTTCTTATTTTTTAACATACAATTAATATTCTGTTGGAAATTTATCTAAAATCCTTAGTTCTACGTTAATTTAACTTATTTTCCACAGCAGTTTTTATATTTCTTTCCACTTCCACATGGACATAAGTCATTTCTTCCTGGACCATCTTCATTTCTCACAGGCATTTGTGATGGATGAGTATATCCTTGTTCACCAGGTGGCATTTGCCCTGATGGAACAACATTATTCATCATTGGACTTCCTGGTCTTGGATCTTGCCCTGGATGAAGATTTGATTTATGCATATTTGGTAATCTTACTGGTCCATTCTGTGGATTTGATCCTGGTCCTGGTGCTCCTGGGCCTTCTTGATGGATAGCAGCAGTTTCTTGAGCTACTCTAGCTCTTTCAGGTGCTTTTTCAACCTTAACATGGAATAATAATCTTACTGTTTCTTTCTTTATTTCCTTAATCATTTGTTCAAACATTTCACTACCTTCCATTTGGTATGCTTGAACTGGATCAATTTGTTTAAATGCTTGAAGTCCGATACCTTGCTTTAAGTGATCCATAGCATCAATATGATTCATCCAATTAGTATCAACAGCTTTTAAAAGTACGACTCTTTCTATTTCTCTTAATCTTTCAGGTGTAAATTCAGCTTCTTTTTCATTATAGAATTCAACAGCTATATTATATAAATAATCTATAATTTCTTCATTTGACATGTTTTCAAGAGCTGGTAAATTAACTTTGTTAGGTGGTAAACATAAATCTTGTAAGTAAACCATTAAGTGTAAGAATTCTTCTCTGTAATCATCACTGTCTCCAGTTATATGAGTATTAACTGCATCAGCTATTACTTCTCTAACCATTGATAAGATTTCTTGTTTAACATCTTCACCTTCAAGAACTTCTGCTCTTTGTTTGTAGATTACTTCTCTTTGAATATTCATAACATCATCGTATCCAAGTAAAGTTTTTCTAATATCAAAGTTGTTTCCTTCAACTTTCTTTTGAGCATTTTCAATAGCTTTTGAAACCATTTTACTTTCAATAGCTTCGTCTTCCTTAAGTCCTAATTTTTCTACTACACCTTGAATTTTTTCTGAACCGAAAATTCTCATTAAATCATCTTCTAATGAAATAAAGAATGTCGATTCACCTGGGTCTCCTTGTCTACCAGAACGTCCTCTAAGCTGATTATCTATTCTTCTTGATTCATGTCTTTCAGTACCTATTATTTTAAGACCACCATTTTCTCTTACACCTTCGCCAAGCTTGATATCTGTACCTCTACCAGCCATATTTGTAGCTATAGTTACATTACCTGCTTCACCAGCATGACTTATAATTTCAGCTTCTTGCTCGTGGAATTTTGCATTTAAAACTCTATGAGGAATTCCTCTTTTCTTTAATAAGTTAGAAACTAATTCTGATTTTTCAATACTTACAGTACCAACAAGTACTGGTTGACGTTTTTCATAAGCTTTTGCAACCTCATCTGCTACAGCTTTAAATTTACCCATTTCTGTGCTAAATACTAAATCAGGGTTATCTTTTCTTGCTATTGGTCTATGTGTAGGTATAACAATAACATCTAGACCGTATATTTCTCTGAATTCTCCTTCTTCTGTTAAAGCAGTACCAGTCATACCTGATAACTTTTTATACATTCTGAAATAATTTTGGAATGTAATAGTTGCAAGTGTTTTAGATTCTCTAGCAATCTTAACACCCTCTTTAGCTTCTATCGCTTGGTGAAGACCATCTGAATATCTTCTACCTTCCATAAGTCTTCCTGTAAATTCATCAACTATGATAACTTCTCCATCTTTAACCATATAGTCTTTATCTTTTTTCATAGCAAAGTTAGCTTTTAAAGCTTGAGTAACATAGTGTTGTAATTCTAAGTTTTCAGCATCTGCATAGTTATCTACATTGAATGTTGCTTCTGCCTTTTTTATACCTTCATCTGTTAAAAGTATAGCATTTGCTTTTTCATCCTTTGTAAAATCTTTCTCTGCAACTAACTTTTTAGCAAAACGATCTGCAATTCTATAAAATTCAGTTGATTTGTCACCTTGACCTGAAATTATAAGTGGTGTTCTAGCTTCATCAATTAATATTGAGTCAACTTCATCCACAACTGCAAAGTTTAATGGCTTTTGAACTCTTTCTTCTTTATAAATAACCATGTTATCTCTTAAGTAGTCGAATCCGAATTCATTATTTGTTCCGTAAGTTATGTCACATGCATATGCTTCTCTTCTTTGTTCATTATTTAATTCATGTACAATAACTCCTGTTGTTAATCCTAAGAATCCATATAATTCTGACATTTGCTCAGCATCTCTTTTTGCAAGATAGTCATTAACTGTTACTATATGAACTCCATTTCCGCTTAAACCATTTAAATAAGCTGGTGATGTTCCAACTAATGTTTTACCTTCACCTGTTTTCATTTCGGCTATTCTTCCTTGGTGAAGTACAATACCACCCATAAGTTGTTCATCATAGTGTTTCATACCTAAAACTCTTGATGAAGCTTCTCTTACTACTGCAAAGGCTTCTGGTAAAATATCATCTAAAGTTTCTCCATTTTTTAATCTCTCTTTAAACTCTGGAGTTTTAGCTTGAAGTTCTTCATCCGATAACTTCTGCATTTGTTCATCTAATGAGTTTATTTTTTCTATTATTGGTCTAAGTCTTTTTACTTCTCTTTCACTATATGTTCCAAATAAGGCATCTAATAATCCCATAATGTCATCCTTTCGAAAATATATTTCTATATTAAAAATTCTAATTTTTTTCAATTTCGTATTTTTAAATTATAACATTTTATCATCATGTTTTTCAATAAAACTCGGAATTTTTATGGTATTCACCATAGAAATCACAATATTTTAATGTAAATTTAATATTTATGTATCATTATAATTATTCTCAATATAATAGTTTATTATTTTCTAATATATTTAAATTTTTATAACTAACAAAAAACCCCCACCTTTCATTGGTGGGGATTTTTATTATATAAATTCTGGTTCTAACAAACCATAATTTCCATCTTTTCTTTTATAAACTACATTTACCTTACTGCTATCAGCATCTTGATAAACAAAAAAATTATGTCCTAATAAATCCATTTGAAGTATCGCCTCTTCTGAATTCATTGGCTTAACTCCAAATTTTTTAACTTTTACTAGTGTGCCATCATCAGAAACGTTAAAATCATCATCTGCAACTTCTGCAAATCTTACTGATCCACCATTTCTTCTTGATAATCTTGTTTTTTGTTTTCTTATTTGTCTTTCTAATTTATCTATAACAAGATCTAATGATTTATACATATCATCAGTTGACTCTTCTCCTCTTAATATAACTCCATTGAAAGGTATTGTTACTTCAATAGTATGTCTACTTTTTTGAACACTAAGTGTTGCTCTAGCATTTATATCTCCCTCAAAATATTTCTCTAATTTGCGTATCTTCTTTTCGACAATTTCCTTTAACGCATTTGTTAGTTCAATATTTTTTGCTACAACTGTTACTTTCATTCTATCCAGCCCCTCTCTATATGAAAAAGTTTTTATTAAGCTTTTTTTATTTAAGTTAACTATATTTTAGCACTTCATAATGAAATTAACAAGATAGTTTTCTGTAAATTCTGAAAATTTACCCTATAAAAAAAATTTGCTTTACGCAAATTTTATATCTTTCATATTATTTTCTAATAACTTTATATATTTAAATAAATGTAAAGCTAGCTGACCTGGTTTTTGACCCCACACTCGCCTGCTGGAGCTTTTGCTACTAAAAATTAATTCCTCACTACTAACCCTCTCAGCTTTAACTGGCAGGACTTACTTCTATACCGCACCATGCTCCCTAGACATTTTATCTAGATTACGTGGATCGTTTTGCCTGCGACTAGCTTCGACTTTCAACCACAGACCTAGCTTTACATTAATATTATATATGACTTTTGGCTAAGGTCAATAGTTTTATTTGTTTTATACCATACTTTTTTAATATTTTAAATGCTTCAATCATTGTTGCACCAGTAGTTGTAACATCATCTATTAATATTACATTTTCTATTTTTTTTATTTTTTCTTCATATATGCCAAAAGCATTTTTTATATTTTCAAATCTCTCCTGCCTCAAAAGACGTTTCTGTTCCTTAGTTTCTTTACACTTATATAAAATTGATACATTTCTAATTGATAAACTATATGCTACTTTGTTAGCAATATACTCGCACTGATTAAACCCTCTCTTTTTCTTTGATTTCTTTGACATTGGTATATAAGAAATAACATATTCACTATAATCAATATTTTCTCTAATATATTTTTCAAGTAATTCTGCTAATATATCTCCTGCTGTAAAATCATTGTAATACTTTAATCTTAGAATAAGTTTTTTCAGAACACCACCATAATGACCATAGCTATTTATAATCATCTTATCTTCACCCGGAATAATATACTCTATTTGTTTTATTTTAGAAATGCAGTAATCACATATTCCATTGTATCCTTCTTTACCACATATTATACAGTATGATTCTATAGGATATATTATTTCAAGAAACCCGTACCATAAACTAATAATTACTTTTTTAATGTAAGTAGATTTTTTTCCCATACCTTTTTATTAAATTCTCTTGCCATATCTTTAGCTTTATCCATATCTCCTGATATATTATTAGATACTAAAAGAATTTCTGGAGAATTAAAATTTATATTTCTTATCTGACCACATATATACAAAATACTTTTATAATTGAATTTACTATCATCAGAAAATAAAACTACGATATTATCTATATAGCAAGATTCCATTAACTCCTCAAATCTATTTGTTATTATAAATATTGCCTTATCTTTATATTTTGATACACGATTGCACCTTTTCATTTCATCTTTACTTAGTACCTTTAATATTTTTACATTTGGAAGTTTTAATTTATTTTCAAAGTAATCAAAAGTTATCTTAACCTTCTCTTCATTCGGTACATAAATTGCTACTTTATTGTTATTATCTCTAAACCATTTTAAATAATCATAAACACTATATGGTATATCATTATTTAAATCTATTCTTGTGTTCAAAATTCTTGGCTCTGCAAAAGGAAGTTTATAGTTATATGCAGCAAGTTCAATTTTCTCACCAATTAATGCTATCTTTTCTATACTATATAAAATAACTCTTTTTCCAATCATATTGCACATCTCTAAATACTCTCGTAACTGCAATGTATTTAAATGCGAAAAATAAGTAATATCATCAAAAATAACAAGATCATATTTTTCTTTTATACTATATAATTTTTTATACTTTACAAATGACAATTGATATTTTGATGTATCTTTTTCAATATATGAATGCGTTATTTCTGAATTTAATTCTCTTATAGCGGTTATAAGTTCTCTATTTTCATTGTTCTTTCCCCAAACATAAAGAATTCTGCCTTTATTTTTTGATAAACTGTCTATAATATTGGCAAATATACATGAAGTATTAAATGGGACTGTAATAATAGTCAGATTCTTAATATTTTTCTTATACCAGTAATCTATTTTTTCAACTGCATATTTAAGATCTTCTTTACTTACTTTGCATACATTAGCCATAAATTATGCCCCCTTATAATCTATTAAAACTTATCGTTATCTGCATTAAATTCTTCAAGTCCCTTTAAAAACTCTTTATCCATCTCTTCATTTTTTAAAGAATCATCATATTCAATTTCATCCTGACTTATTATATCTCTTATCCTATATTTTAATGCCGAGTTTCTCTCCATGCTATTAGTATTATTTATCATATACATCAATGCTTTTTGGAATCCCACAACTACAACAAGTTGTTTTGCCCTTGTAATTCCTGTATAAAGCAGATTACGGTTCATTAAAAATGGAGATCCCATAAATACAGGAATTATTACTACTTTAAATTCGCTTCCCTGACTTTTATGTATTGTTGTAGCATATGCCAAATCTAGCTCATCTAAAAAATTAAAGTCATATAAAACTTTTCTTTCGTCATCAAAAATTATAGTCATACACTTTTTTTCTTCATCTATGCTTTCTATAAATCCTAAATCTCCATTAAATACTCCTACACCCTCTTGCTCACCAATTCCACCTACTCTGAACCATTTCAATGTATAATTATTTTTAGTCTGCATTACTTTATCACCTTCTCTAAAGGTGATATCTTTAAGTTCTTTTTCCTTCTTATCCTTGTTCTTAGGATTAAACATTTCTTGAAGGCATATATTAAGATTATTCACCCCAAGAGTACCTTTTCTCATTGGAGTAAGAACCTGCATATCTCTTAATTTATCCCATGATGTATTAAACTTTGGAAGTCGTCTATATATTAAATCTTTTATAGTATCAACTATCTTTTCCTGACTATCACCATTTATAAAGAAGAAATCTTTATCCTTTTGGTTTAATAGTGGCATTTGTCCCTCATTAATTCTATGGGCATTTACAACAATCAGACTCTCTGTTCCCTGTCTAAATATTTCTTTAAGCCTTACAACTTTAATATATTCACTTTCAATTAAGTCTCTAAGAACATTTCCAGGTCCTACTGATGGAAGCTGGTCAACATCGCCAACAATAATTAACCTAGTTCCTAGATTAATAGCCTTAAGAAGGTTATGCATAAGCATTATATCTATCATAGATGCCTCATCTATAATAATAACATCACAATCTAAAGGAGATCCTTCTCCCTTTGCAAATACTGATTCATCTCCTTCATCATCTGATACTCCCATTTCTAATAATCTATGTATAGTTTTAGCTTCTCTCCCCGTAGATTCTGTCATTCTTTTGGCTGCTCTTCCTGTTGGTGCACCTAAGATAACCTTCATTCCATTATTTTCATATATATGAATTATAGCTTTTATTATAGTAGTCTTACCAGTACCTGGACCTCCTGTTATTATTTCAATACCATTATTAAACGCTCCTCGAATTGCCTCTCTTTGCGATTCTGCAAAATTTATCTTCTGCTCTTTTTCAAATACATCAATTTCAAAATCTATATCTGTATTTATAGTTTGAATCTGCTGAAGACCAAGTGTGATAATCTTGCTTGTTACTCCAAGTTCACAATAATAATATGGAAGAAGAAATCCTGCTTCTTTTCCATCAACCTTTTCTAGTACTATTTTTTGAGATGCAGCCATATCATAAAGATTTTTTTCTATAAGTTCTTTAGAAACAAGTAAATTCTTTTCACATTCCTTAATTATATCTTCCTTGAGCATATATGTACTTCCTGCTGCACAGAATTGATTCATTACATACTTTATTCCACTTTGAATTCTAAAGTCTGAATCATTTTTAATTCCTATACTCATTGCAATCCTATCTGCAGTTTTAAATCCTATTCCTGATATTTCTTCACATAGAATATAAGGATTTGCTGATACAATCTGCTTTGCATTTGGTCCAAACTTTTTGTATATTTTTATACACTGATTATTAGTCACCCCGTGCTTATGAAAATATAATACAACATCTTTAAGTCCCTGTTGCTCAATATAAGATTCATATATTATCTGAAATTTCTTCTCTCCTATCCCTTCAATCTCCTTAAGCCTTTCAATATGGTTTTCCATTATATCTAAAGTTTCGTTGCCAAATTTGGCAATAATCTTTTTAGCTGTAACTGGTCCAATACCATGAATTACACCTGCACTTAAATATTTTTCTATTCCATCTAATGAATCTGGAAGCACTTCTTCATATTCTTGTATATTGAACTGGTTTCCAAACTGCTTATGAACTGTCCAGTATCCCTTAAGCTTTACATTCTGCCCTTCTTTAATAAATGGTACAGTTCCAACTGCACTTACTAACTTTTTTTCATTTCTTATTTTACAAACTACATATCCAGTATCATCACTTTTAAACACAATACTTTCAACAAACCCAATTAGAACTTCCATAGAATCTCTCCAAATCTTTTTATAACTTAATATATTATTATCTTTATTTTAAGTATTTAATCTCTAATTTACCTCAATCTAATCTTTATGAATAGTTATATTTTATTATATCATAAAGAATACTTGCAAAATTGTCTGCTTACCTTTATTTAACATATATGATTTTTTATCTTTCAATAATATTTTATATTTAGAATTTTAATATTAATCATTGGTGATTTATTTCTATAAAAAAAATAAACAGTCACACTAATTAGTATGGCTGTTTATCTGTTATATTTATATATTATAAATATTTTTTAATTTCTTCTACCTTATTTAATTGTTCCCAAGGTAAGTCAAGATCATTTCTTCCAAAATGACCATAAGCAGCTGTTTGCTTGTATATAGGTCTTCTTAAGTCAAGGTCTCTTATTATAGCACCTGGTCTTAAATCAAATACTTTTTCTACTATTTCAACTATTTCTTGGTCAGATATCTTACCAGTTCCAAAAGTATCTACAGTTATTGATACTGGCTTAGCAACTCCTATAGCATATGCTAATTGAATTTCTAACTTTTCTGCTACTCCTGCAGCTACTAAGTTCTTAGCAACCCATCTTGCTGCATATGCTGCTGATCTATCAACCTTTGTTGGATCTTTTCCAGAGAAAGCTCCACCACCGTGTCTTCCATATCCACCATAAGTATCAACGATTATCTTTCTTCCAGTTAATCCTGAATCCCCTTGTGGTCCTCCAACAACGAATCTTCCAGTTGGATTTATGAAGTATCTAGTATTTTCATCTAATAATTCAGCTGGAACAACTTCTTTTATAACTTTTTCTATTAAATCTTTTTCTATTTGTTCTAAAGAAATTTGTTCGTCATGTTGAGTTGAGATTACTATTGTATCTATTCTTTTTGGTTTTTCATCTTCATATTCTACAGTTACTTGTGTTTTACCATCTGGTCTTAAGTAGCTTAATGTTCCGTTCTTTCTTACTTCTGTTAATCTTCTAGATAATTTATGAGCCATATAGATTGGTAATGGCATGTATGCTTCTGTTTCATTTGTAGCAAATCCGAACATCATACCTTGGTCTCCAGCACCAATTGCTTCAACATCATCTTTTTCACCTTTTTTAGATTCAAGAGCTTCATCAACACCCATAGCTATATCAGCTGATTGTTCATCAATAGTAGTCATTACTGTACAAGTGTCACAGTCAAAGCCATATTTTGCTCTATCGTATCCTATTTCTCTAACTGTTTCTCTAACAACTTTAGGAATATCAACATAACAGTTAGTTGATATTTCTCCCATAACCATAACTAATCCTGTAGTTGTACATGTTTCACATGCTACTCTAGCATTAGGATCCTTTTCTAAAATTGCATCTAAAATGCTATCTGAAATTTGGTCACACATCTTATCTGGATGCCCTTCTGTTACTGATTCTGAAGTAAATAATCTTCTCACAATTGTTCTCCTTTCGAACTTACTCTTTATCACATCATATATATTAATAATAAATTTTTGAAATAAAAAAACTCTTCGATAAGAAGAGTAAGATTCAACAATCTTTTTCTTATCTCGTAGAAAATAACTCTACAGGAATTGGCACCTTGCATATACAGGTTGCCGGGTTTCACAGGGCCCTTTCCCTCCACCTCTCTTGATAAGAGTAACATAATTTAATTTTCGTATTGTATTCTATCATATGTACATTATATGAGTCAATATATTTTTAATAATATTAAATAGTATTAATTTTTTTTTACAAAAAAAAGAATAAACTAACGTTTATTCTTCAGATGGTGGAGGAAGATGGATTCGAACCATCGAAACGAAACGTAACAGATTTACAGTCTGCCCCCTTTGGCCTCTCGGGAATTCCTCCAAATTCTTTAATAGTAATATATACTTATTAAATGGAGCTGGCAATAGGAATCGAACCTACAACCTGCTGATTACAAGTCAGCTGCTCTACCGTTGAGCCATGCCAGCATATTAAGAACTATACTTCTACTAAATAATATCATATTTATTTTTAAGGATTTTTATAATGGTGGGCACAACAGGGCTCGAACCTGTGACCCCCTGCTTGTAAGGCAGGTGCTCTCCCAGCTGAGCTATGCGCCCGTTAATTGGTGGAGGAAGATGGATTCGAACCATCGAAACGAAACGTAACAGATTTACAGTCTGCCCCCTTTGGCCTCTCGGGAATTCCTCCAAATTTTTTAATAGTAATATATACTTATTAAATGGAGCTGGCAATAGGAATCGAACCTACAACCTGCTGATTACAAGTCAGCTGCTCTACCGTTGAGCCATGCCAGCATATTAAGAACTATACTTCTATTAAATAATATCATATTTATTTTTAAGGATTTTTATAATGGTGGGCACAACAGGGCTCGAACCTGTGACCCCCTGCTTGTAAGGCAGGTGCTCTCCCAGCTGAGCTATGCGCCCGTTAATTGGTGGAGGAAGATGGATTCGAACCATCGAAACGAAACGTAACAGATTTACAGTCTGCCCCCTTTGGCCTCTCGGGAATTCCTCCAAACTTTTTATTTTTTGCTTTGCTTCATCAGCGCCGCTCAACAATAGTTAGTATATATTTAAAGTTACTTTATTTCAAATCGAATATATAATCATTATTTAAGTTTACCCCTCTCATTCTATTTATTTCTTCTTTTTTCTCTATCTTAATACACAAGACATAACTATTTTATATTTTTATAAAATAATTAAAATACGGGTATTCTACTAAATTTTCAAATTCAAAACATAAAAACAATTATTAAAATAAAGAAAAATATAAATATTTTTCTTTATTTTAATAATATCCTAATGCCCTAACGCATATATTTATTTTATAAAGGGGGTATGTCCTTTGATCGAGTCAGATACTAATTATAATAATCCTAACATTTCTTCTTATAGCTTGGCTTTAGATATTCATAATTATCTCAACAATAATACTATCATTGTATGTATAGGAACTGATAAATGTATTGGCGATTGCTTAGGTCCACTAGTAGGTTCTTTGTTAACTGAAAGCTCTTTTCCTTTACCAGTATACGGAACATTAAATTTTCCAATTCACGCACTTAATTTAGATAAGAAATTAGATGAAATACATACCAAACATCCAAATGCCGATATAATTGGTGTAGATGCTTGTTTAGGTAATAAAGATGATATTGGACAAATACGCATACGTAATTATGCAATTCACCCTGGAAAAGGAGTAGGTAAAGATTTAACTGAAGTTGGTATTGCATCAATAATCGGAATAGTTGATTCTAGCGAAAATTCAGAATTCTTTTTTTCACGTAGTATCAGACTTTCATTCATTATGAATATGGCAAAAACAATATCTAAAGCTATAATTGAAGCTTATAATATAAATTACAATAATATTAATCAATCTATTCAAAGTAAAAAGAACAATTTAGTTTAAACTAAATTGTTCTTTTTACTATTCTATCAATACTATCTGCTGAGAATTAACGTCACTATCAAGTTTATCTATATACCCAAGAACAGCTCCTGTTCCTTTAGCCACACACTCAACTGAATCTTCCGCTATTCTAACAGATACACCTGTCTCAAGTTCAATAAGCTTATCTAATCCATGAAGCAATGCTCCACCACCAGTCATTACAATTCCTCTTTCCATAATATCAGAAGCCAATTCTGGTGGAGTCTTTTCAAGTACTTTTTTAACTGTATAAACAATATTTTGTACGGGTTCTTGTATTGCAAGTCTAATTTGCTCAGTATTAATCTCAACTTCATCAGGTAACCCTGTAATAAGGTTTCTACCCTTCATTATGTTTGTTAAATTTCTTAAATCCTTGCATGCAGATCCAATATTTATTTTTAATTCTTCTGCTGTCTTTTCTCCTATCATAAGTTTATATTCATTTCTTACATACTTTATAATAGCGTCGTCAAACTTGTCTCCTGCAATCTTTATAGATTCTCTTTTTACAACACCACCTAGAGAAATTACAGCTATATCACATGTACCACCACCAATATCTACAACCATAGCTCCATTTGGTTTAGTGATATCTAATCCAGCCCCTATAGCTGCTGCTAAAGGTTCTTCTATTAAATGTACTCTCTTTGCACCTGAATTAATAGCCGCATCCATAACTGCTCTTTTTTCAACCTCAGTAGCTTGAGATGGAACACAAACAATAACATTAGGTGCACTTATATTTCTCTTTCCACAAGCTTTTTTTATGAATTCCTTCAACATTTTTTGTGTTATATCATAATCCGATATAACTCCATCTCTTAGTGGTCGTACTGCAACAATATTACCAGGAGTTCTTCCAATCATCTTCCTTGCTTCTTCACCTATAGCTAATAAATTATTATTATTTCTATTAATAGCAACAACAGATGGTTCTTTCAGTATGACTCCTTTTCCTTTAACATACACTAAGACTGTTGCCGTTCCTAAATCTATCGCAAGGTCTGTCCCTGTTCTCCAAAAACCCATATTAATTCACTCCTATAATATATATTAATATTTGATTTTACATAATTCTACCAACAATATATTATAGTCTTATTTAACCTAAGATTCAATAGCCTTGTACTTCATTTTAGTAGCATTACCACCTCTTATATGGCGTTCAGCCTTGTTTAATTCTAAAATTGAATGTGTTTCTTCTGCAATTTCAGGATTTATTTTAGGAAGTCTTTCAGTCATATCCTTATGAATTGTACTTTTGCTAACTCCAAAAACCTTTGCAGTTTTTCTTATTGTTGCTTTTGAGTCTATTATATATTTAGCAACATCTAATACTCTTTCTTCAATATAATCTTTCAAAGTTTACACCTCCTATGCATACAATAAATACTTATATATATTTTTTTTAAAATAAATCAACAAGAAATTTTTTATTAACTTCAATAAAATTGTTTATTTAAATTATTATGGTACATATATTTCATATCGATTTACTCTTAATATATTATTAATTTAAATTATTATCAATATGAAATATATGAATCAATTATTTTTTTAAATCTAAATATTTTTCTGGATTTACTTGTTCTCCCTTAGAATTTATTATCTGTAAATTTAAAAATTCACCAAACATATCTTTACTAAAAACTTTTGCAGTTTCCCCAACTTTTCCTATAACTTGATTAGATGTAACCTTATCTCCTTGTTTAACTAATACTTCTGGATTTAGATTTCCATATCTTGTTTTCATACCATTTGCATGTTTAATTTGAACAATGACACCTTCCTCTACTCCTGAATTTTCAACTAATTCAACGATTCCATCTGCTGCCGCTTTTACTTCAGTATTAATAGGTGCACTAAGATTAATTCCTTTTATTGTTCTATAGCTATTTTCTCCCATCTTTACTGGTATAGGATAAGTATAAGTTCTGCTCTCTACTCCATCTAATGGTTTTACAAACTTAACTGTAGCTGTATTAGCGACTGCTGCAGATTTTTCCGAATTATTATTCTTTAATTTATTTTCTTTATTCTTGCTAGAAGTATTGTTTTCAACTCTTTCAGCATTCTGCATTTCATTTGTTACAGATTCAGAATCTTTATTAGAATTATATGAAACATCCTTATTTACATCTTCTGTTTCATTAATTTCATTCTGCTTATTGAATTGTTTATAAGAAAAAGCTCCTACACCAACAATCACACAAAGACATAGGAATAGAGCTATATAGAACCCCTCCTTCCTCAACAAATTTTTAAATTTATCTTTAAAATTTTTGTCCATTAAGAACACCTCCTCTCCTCATTATTTCCTTTTTTAAAAATTTAATACATAAAATATGGTTTATTTTTCATTTAACACAAAAAATATTAATAATTTAAATTATTAATTACCATTACAATAAATTATGTCCACTTTATTTTTTTCTAAACATAAATTTAAATATTTTTCATTTTTTATACAAAAAAAAGAGCAGACTAAATCTACTCTTTTTTGAAATCTTTATAAAATTCACTTAAAAATTTTATTTCTAAATATACTTAATTGATTCAATCTCAATCCCCCTATAATAATGCTTTAATATTTGCTCATAAGAAAAACCATTCTTAGCCATGACATTGGCTCCCCATTGGCTCATTCCTACTCCATGACCATATCCCCTACACTTAATTATCACTTGGTTATTTGTAAATTGAATATTAAAATTACTTGAATTAAGTCCAAATATTTTTCTAAAATCAGTACCTTTAATTAATATTTCTCCAATCTGTATTTCCTTTACACTCCCACCTTCTGTATAAGATTTTATCGATACCATTGCTGGCAGATTACTCTTTGTTAAATTCGCATCAATATAACTAGAATTTACTTTTTTCACAAAATCATCAATAGAAAATTCACATGTACTTTCATATTTAGGAGCAATTTCTTCTCCTTGGCTTTCTTCAGATTTCAAATAGGGAACATCAACTGAAAAAACATCTTTTGCATCCTCTGTTTTACCTGAACTAGTAGAAAAAAATTGAGGATACTCTAATACATATCCATCATAAGTCATTATCTGTCCCCTTGTACAATCAACTGCATTTTTTATCTTACTCCAATTTTCTTCACCTTTACTACTACTCCATAATTTTAATCTTTTTTCTTTATTCATATATACCTGGCAATTAGTCGTATCACAAATTTCGGCTCCATTTGCTTCTGAATCCTTACAAGGTTTCTTTCTTTTATTCATATAATATGTCCTTGCTGCAATAGCCTGTGCCTTTAAAGCCTCTTCATTAAAATTAGCAGGCATTTCACTTGCGACAACTCCAGTAATATAATCTTCTAAATCTAGCTCTATAACTTTGTTTTCTTCTTTAATATAAACTTTCACTTTTCCATCACTAGGGAACTCTATATTTTTATCTTCTGACTTTTTAATATCATCTAACTGAATATTAAATATATTTATTTTATTACTATTATCAAGAAATAATATTGGTAAAATACATAATATTAAAACTATTACTACGGTCACTACTACAATATTTAATATATCCGCATTAATTTTAAGCTTTATTTTCTTCATAACCATTCCTCCCAAAATATGCACTTTAAAATATATGTTTTGGTAAAAATTATTATGATTGTTATGTTAACTAATTAACAAAAAAAAATGCTGATCACCCTTTGTATAATATATTTCTCAATAAACTATACAAAGACCAATCAACATATAATTTAATAATTTACTCTATATATGTCTGCACCTAATTTCCTAAACTTTTCTTCAATATTTACATATCCTCTATCAATATGATATATGTCACTTATTTCTGTAATTCCATCAGCTACCAATCCACTTAAAATCATAGCAGCTCCAGCTCTTAAATCTGTTGCTTTAACTGCACATCCTGTCAACTTATTTACTCCTTCAACTATTGCAGTTCTTCCATCAATTTTTATATTTGCTCCCATTCTTTGAAGCTCTGATACATGCATAAATCTATTTTCAAAAACAGTCTCTGTAATAACACTTACCCCATTTACAACTGATAATAAACTCATCATTTGCGCCTGCATATCTGTTGGAAATCCCGGATATGGAAGTGTCTTTATATCCAAAGGATATTTTTCATGAGTTCCATCTACTTCAATTGAGTTATTTTTATAATTACTAAAAACAACCCCACCTTCCTTAAGCTTTTCTATTACAGGACGCAAGTGTTCCTCATTTACTCCATTTATTTTTATCTTGCTATTTGTTATCGCCGCTGCAATCATAAATGTTCCAGCCTCTATCCTATCATATATAGGGCAATACTCGACTCCTTTTAACGTCTTAACTCCATGTATTTCAATTTTCCCTAAACCTGCGCCTTCTATATCTGCCCCCATTTTATTCAAAAATTGAGCTAAGTCCCAGATTTCAGGTTCTTCTGCTGCATTTTCAATAATTGTTGTTCCTTCTGCTAAAACAGCTGCCATCATAATATTTTCTGTAGCTCCAACAGACGGAAAGTCTAAATATATTCTATTTCCTTTTAATTTTTTTGCTCTAACTTCTACATAGCCATGCCCCATTATTATATCTGCACCTAATAGCTTAAAGCCCTTTAAGTGTAAGTCTATAGGTCTACTTCCAATATTACATCCACCTGGCATTGACAATTTACAGTATCCAAATCTTGAAAGCATAGGGCCCATAATTAAAAAGGATGCTCTCATCTTTCTAATTAATTCTTCATTTACATCTATTCCACTTATATTTTTTGTATTTATTATTAATTTATTAGTAATACCCAAAATATTTACGTCACAATCTAATTCACTTAATAATTTACAAATAACTTCAACATCCTCTAGTAAAGGTGTGTTATCAATAACTATACGTTCTGGACACAGTATAGTTGCTGCAATAATAGGTAAGATTGAATTTTTTGCTGAACTTATATTAACTTCACCCTTAAGTTCATTAATACCCTTGACTACTATTTTCTCCATATTATCCTCCAAATTGAATTGTTAATAAGCTGCAAATATTATGGGAGTTCCTATTATAAAATATGTTCCTGTATTATATCTACTTACAGCAAAATTAATTTTCTCACTGCTTTTTAGAATAATATTGCCTGTATATCCGTTATTAACTTCCAATATATCTGCTTTATTTAATATTGATTCACTCATTATCTCTTCTAATATTTCTGTATTACTAAGGTTATTGGTATAATTTATTCTTCCCTTATAATAACAAAAACACTGTACTTCTTCTGAATTTTCATCTATCAATTCTCCAACAATATTTTGTAGCTCCAGAGTCTTATAAAATACATCTGTATTTAATAAGGTAACATTAACATAAGTGTATAAATCATCATCCCATATGTTAGTTTCTACATTTAATGTGTTGTTAACAAAATTTAGTGCATTTATATTGTTTTGATTTAATTTAATTGTTTTGAAGTAATTAATAATCTTATTTTTCTCTGTATCTTTATCTGTTTTTGTTTTATATTGAATTTTAACACCATTTTCTACAAATTCACTCTTACTCAAACATTCAGTTTCTAATTCATCAAAAGAATATTCATTCACAAAATTTCCTGAAAATGCTCCAATATTCAAAAAAGATATTAATATTAAAATCACTATAATTATTCTTATCTTCATAGTGCTCCCCCTTTAATATCACCCGATCTGTTAAGTCATATGAATAATATACTTTTCGCTACTGTAGAAAATATAATAGAATTGTCCAAAAACTAACCATTCCTTTATAAATCAGATAATAAAAGCATATAAAAATATACTTACTATCATTGTGAGTAGCTATATAAATTAGTTTTAAATCAAATAACTTAACAGAATCATTTATCTTTCTTAAATTATTGGCATAATCTATTTTTTTATTCTAATAAATAAATAATTTATATTTATAATATATAAATTATTTATTATTTTGTGATTATTAATAAACTATGCATAAAGCATATTATTTTATATACGTATTTTATTAGATTTAAATATAAAAAAATAAGATGTAATTTCATTATATGAAATTACATCTTATTAAAAACCTGTATAATCTATTTTTTTAATTTTAATCTTTCAACAGCTCTAAGGTAAGATAGTTTAACTAAATCTCTATCATATTTATCTTGAGCTTTCATTTTTTCTTCTGCTCTCTCTTTTGCAGCTTCAGCTCTTTTAAAGTCTATATCTTCTGCAAATTCTGCAGCATCACTGCATATTACAACTTCATCAGGACTCACTTTTACAACAGATGTTGAAATAAATATTTCTTTCTTGTTGCCATCTGAATCAACAAACGTTGATACATAAGGCACAGTACTTGTAATCATTCTTTCGTGATGTGCTAATATCTCAAACTGTCCATCTGCATTTTTTAAAAGTATCTTTTCAACTTCTCCATTATAAACATCATGACTTGGTGTTACAATTCTTAGTGCAAAAGTATTAGCCATTATCTAACATCCCCTTACCCTAAAGTTTTTGCTTTTTCTACAACATCATCTATAGTTCCAGCAAATAAGAATGCTGATTCTGGTAAATCATCATATTTTCCTTCAAGTATTTCCTTAAATCCTCTTATAGTTTCTTTAATAGGAACATACTTACCTGGCATTCCTGTAAATTGTTCCCCAACTGTAAATGGTTGTGATAAGAATCTTTGAATTCTTCTTGCTCTTGCAACTGTAGCCTTATCTTCATCACTTAATTCATCTATACCTAAAATAGCTATTATATCTTGTAATTCCTTGTATTTTTCAAGAACATTTTTAACCCCAGAAGCTATTTTATAATGTTCTTCACCAACTATTCTTGGATCCATCATTCTTGATGTAGATTCTAGAGGATCTACTGCTGGATATATTCCAAGTTCAACTATACTTCTTGATAAAACTGTTGTCGCATCTAAGTGAGTAAATGTTGTTGCTGGTGCTGGGTCAGTTAAGTCATCGGCAGGTACATAAACCGCTTGAACTGATGTAATTGATCCATTAACAGTTGAAGTAATTCTTTCTTGAAGAGCACCCATTTCAGTTGCAAGTGTTGGTTGGTAACCAACTGCTGAAGGAGTTCTTCCAAGTAAAGCAGATACTTCTGAACCTGCTTGAGTAAATCTAAATATATTATCTATGAATAAAAGTACATCTTGCCCTTTATCTCTAAAGTATTCAGCCATTGTAAGTCCAGTTAATGCAACTCTCATTCTTGCTCCTGGTGGCTCATTCATTTGTCCAAACACTAATGCAGTCTTACTAATAACTCCAGAATCACTCATTTCGTGATATAAATCATTACCTTCTCTTGATCTTTCACCAACTCCAGTAAATACTGATAAACCACCGTGTTGTTTTGCTATATTATTAATTAATTCTTGAATTAGAACTGTTTTACCAACTCCTGCTCCTCCAAATAGACCTATTTTACCACCTTTTTGGTATGGTGCAAGTAAGTCTATAACCTTAATTCCAGTTTCAAATACTTCTGGTTCAACTGATTGTTCTTCAAATGATGGTGCTGGTCTATGTATTGGATATTCTTGTTTTGCATTAACAGCCCCACAATTATCTATAGGCTGACCTAAAACATTGAAAAGTCTTCCTAAAACTTCATCTCCAACAGGAACAGAAATTGGCTTTCCTAAATCTTCAGCTTCCATTCCTCTTTTTACACCTTCTGTAGCTTCCATTGCAATCGCTCTTACTATATCGTCTCCAACGTGTTGTTCAACTTCAGCTACTAATATACGATCTCCCATATTTATATTAATTGCATCATATAAATTTGGAAGAGAATCAGAATCAAATTTTATATCTATTACCGGTCCAATTACTTGAACTACTTTTCCCATTTTTCCAGGCATTAAGATACCTCCTTAACTATTTCTGAGCTTCTGCTCCTCCAACAATTTCACTAATTTCTTGTGTTATCATAGTCTGTCTTATTCTATTAAATTTAAGATTTAAGCTATCTAATAAGTCATTAGCATTTTCTGTAGCTCCATCCATTGCAGTCATTCTTAAACTTTGCTCACTGCACTTTGAGCTTAATAGAATATTTCTAATTTTACCTTTTAAATAAATATTTACAGCATCATTTAGTACTGTAGTAACGTTTGGTTCTACAACACACATTTCTGATTCTTCTTTACGTTCTTCAATTGGTAAAATCTTAACACATTTTGGTTCTTGCTTAACTGGCGAAACAAAGTCATAATATACAACATTTACTTCTGCTACTTCTCTGCTTTTATACATACTTAAAGCTTTTTCAAAAATAATATTTGCATCTTTTATTGTTGGTATATCTGAAATATCAACATATTCAGCAACTGTATCAAGTCCAGTTTTTCTTATGTAGCTTATTCCCCTTTTTCCAACAATAATTATTTTGCTATTGTTTCTATCAGTTTCAATTACTTGTTCTAAGTAAGATACTACGTTACCATTAAATCCTCCACATAAACCTGTTTCTGATGTGATAACTATATATAATTTTCCTTGACCTTTATTTCCTGAAAAATAAATATTACTTTCACCAAAAAGTGAATTTCCAAGGCTTTTTATAACAGAGTTTAAAGAAGCAACAAACTTCTTATTTACTTCTAACTCTTTCCTACATTTTCTTAACTTAGAAGTGGCAACAAGTCCCATGGCATTTGTAATTTTTCTTGTGCTTTCTACTGACTTAATTCTTCTTTTTATATCAATAAGTCCAGCTGCGCCCATGATTTCCACCTCCTACATTATAATTAACAACTAATATATAAACATAACTTAAATATAAAATCCCATCTTGGGATTTTATATAAATTACTTTAGATACATCATTAAATAACGTTTATTTAATTTCGAATCCACTTTTCAATATTAATGTAGAAATCCATTTGGATTTCTACATATATTAGTGCTTATATAATATTTGCTAATCAATATAAGCTATACTTCTTGTAAAAATATCTTTTTAAATTCAACAATTGCTTCTTCAAGCTTTGCTTTAATTTGATCTGTTAAAGTTTTTTCTTCAAGAATTGCTTTACCCACTTCTCTATAGTGAGTGTCCATGAATTCATAGAATTCACTTTCAAATTTTCTTATATCACTAACTTTGATGTCTGATAAGAAGTCATTAACTGTTAAATATAAAATTTCAACTTGTTTTTCAACATCTAGTGGTTTATATTGATCCTGCTTTAAGATTTCCATTAATCTCTTACCTTTTTCAAGTCTTCTAGCTGAATCATTATCTAAGTCTGATCCGAACTGAGCAAAAGATTCAAGTTCTCTATATTGAGCAAGTTCAAGTCTTAACGTACCACTTACTTGCTTCATAGCTTTTATTTGTGCACTACCACCAACTCTTGATACTGATATTCCTGGATTTATAGCAGGTCTTTGTCCTGAATTGAATAAATCTGCTTCTAAGAATATTTGTCCATCTGTAATAGATATTACGTTTGTTGGTATGTACGCAGTAACATCTCCAGCTTGTGTTTCAATTATAGGAAGTGCTGTTAACGATCCTCCACCTAATTCAGGAGATAATTTAGCAGCTCTTTCTAGTAATCTTGAATGTATGTAGAATACATCCCCTGGATAAGCTTCTCTTCCTGGTGGTCTCTTAAGTAATAATGACATCGCTCTATAAGCTACTGCATGCTTAGAAAGGTCATCATATATAATTAATACATCTTTTCCTTGATGCATGAAATATTCACCAATACTACATCCAGCATAAGGCGCTAAATATTGTAAAGGTGCAGATTGTGCTGCTGTAGAACTTACAACTATACTATAGTCCATTGCTTCCATTTCTGTTAAAGTATTAACTATATGAGCTACTGTAGATTGTTTTTGACCTATAGCAACATATATACAAATAACATCTTTCCCTTTTTGATTAAGTATAGTATCTATAGCTAAAGCAGTTTTACCTGTTTGACGGTCTCCTATAATAAGTTCTCTTTGACCTCTTCCTATTGGAATCATAGAGTCAATAGCTTTAATACCAGTTTGTAATGGCTCATTAACTGAACTTCTGTCAATTATACTTGGAGCAGGAACTTCGATAGGTCTGCTTTCTTTAGTTAATATAGGTCCTTTACCATCAATAGGTTCACCTAATGCATTAACTACTCTTCCTAATAACGCTTCCCCTACTGGAACTTCAACAATTTTTCCTGTTCCCTTAACAATGTCTCCTTCTTTTATTCCTTCTTCTGATCCTAAAAGAACGCATCCAACATTGTCTTGTTCTAAATTCATTGCCATGGCATAAACATCGTTAGGGAATTCTAATAATTCACCTTCCATACAATCATCTAATCCATAAACTCTTGCAACTCCATCACCAACTTGGATTATAGTCCCAGAATCTACTGTTTTAATCTGTTTTTCGTATTTTTCTATTTCTTTCTTTATAATAGAAGTTATTTCTTCTGGTTTAATATTCATGGATTCACCTCTATTTCTCTTTAAGCATTAAATGTTTCATTTCATTTATCTTTGAAAGTACAGTATCATCTATAACATCATTTCCAATTCTAACATAAACTCCGCCTAAAACACCTTTATCTACTATAGTAGTAAAAATAATATGTTTATTATACTTCTTTTCAAAAATATCTTTTAATTGCTTTAATTCATTATCTAAAAGAGGAACTGCTGTTTTAATAGTTCCTAATACAGTATTTTTTCTTTCGAGATTGATTTTCTCCATCTCGTTAAGTTTTTCTCTAAGAAAAAGTATTCTGTCTTTTTCAATTAATATAAGAAGAAATGAAAGTAATTGTTCATCAATTTTTCCTTTAAAAACATTAATAAATAGTTCTTTTTTCTTTCTTGTATTAATTTGAGGATGTTTTATTACTTCATAGAAATCTTTGTTATTATCTATAATGTCACAGATTTCTCTTAAGTCTTTTAAATACTCATCAACTTTTCCTTTTTCTTCTGCAACTTCATAAAGAGCTAACGCATAACGTCTATCTAAATATTCATACATATTATATACCTACCTTAGCAATAAAATCGCCGATAAGTTTTCTATGAGTCTCTTCATCAATTTGGTTATCTAAAGCTTTCATTGAAAGTTCAACTGCAAGTTCAACTGCTTGCTTCTTAACTTCATATTCAGCTTTTTCTTTTTCTCTTTCGATTTCTAGATTAGCTCTCTTTATTATTGATGCTGATTCATCTTTGGCATTTTGAACAATTTCCTCGTAAATCTTATCACCTTTTTGTTTTTGTTCTTCAGTAATCTTTTTACCTTCTTCTCTAGCTGTATTTAAGATTCTTTCATTTTGTAATAAATACATTCTTGCTTTTTCAGAATCCTCATCTGCTTTAGTTAACTTTTCGTCTATAGAATCTTGTCTTTCTTGTATTATTCCTTTAATCTTATCCCAAAAAAAGTGTTTTAAAACTAATACAATTATTATAAAGTTAACCCAAGTCATTATTACCGTTGAAAAATTCATTTCCATTTTTTACGTATATCCTCCCTTCGGAGTCAATATAATTAACTCATAAAATTGATTATTTAGCCATTGCTATAAATGAAATAATTAGTCCGTATATTGCTGTAGCTTCTGCAAGTCCAGCACCTAATATAAACATAGTCATAATTTTACCTGATGCTTCTGGTTGTCTTCCTACTGCTTCTGCAGCCTTTCCTGTAGCTATACCAATACCTATTCCTGCTCCAATACCTGATAATACAGCTATACCTGCTGCTAAAATTGATAAATTCATTCTAATTCCTCCTCAAAATAATTAATTTTAATTTTTTATTCCTCTGCTGTCACTTTTATATAGATCATAGTTAACATTGAGAATACCAACATTTGGATTGTCCCATCAAAAATATCAAAATATAAATGTGCAAATACTGGTAAACCTATTTGTGCGAACACACTTATTTTACGTAATACTGTATATAATAGATCCAGTACATAAGTAGCTGCTAACATATTACCAAAAAGTCGTAGAGCCAACGATACTGGAAGCACTATTTTTTCCATAATGTTAATTGGTAACATAGGAGCAAACGGATGCACAAAGGACTTTCCAAACTCGGCAATACCATTTTTCTTAATAGCATAACCATTTACTACTAAGAAACTAATAACTGCAAATGCTGTTGTTACACTTAAATCCTGAGTTGGTGGCTTAATTCCTATAAGTCCAAAGAAATTTAAGATTAACAGATAAATCATTAGTGTACCTACATAAGGGATGAAAGATACATAAGCGCTTCCCATAACATTTTCTACCAAATCATATATTGTCTGATAAATCTTTTCTAAAGCAGCCTGAGCTTTACCGGGCTTCATTTTCAAGTTTCTTGTTAACAGATATGACCCTATACCCAAGACTAGTATTACAAACCACTGGACAATTACACTTGTAGTTATATCAAATGTAAACCTTCCAAAATTATATGAAAATATAATTGGGCTCGCTTCCACTTTAAGCACTTCCTTTCTTTATTTATTTTTAATGCACGATATACCAAGCATTACCAGATAAGAAATAAACCCAAAAATATAAAGAACAATAAAAGTTATATCATTCTTTAACAATACTGCAATACCTGCTACACCAAAAATTCTTGCGAATGTTATAAGTATTGAAAGAATACTTTTAACACCACCTTTAAAGAGCATCTTATTGGTAACATAATAGCTGCATACATAATTTAACAATCCAACTATAATGCCTAAGAAGTAAATCATTGCATATAAAAACGAGGAAGATAATACTATCAATAAAGATATCAATAATCCTGTTATAAGATCTAATTTTATAGTTTCATTAAGGACTTTATTTATCCCTTTACTCATACATACCTCCCAACGTCTAATATCATGTATTATATCCTCATCTTTATCTTTAACAAAACGCTATTTTTTTTTAAAAGTTATCTTTTTTTTACTTTATTTCAAATTAACTCGTAGTTTCATTTAAATATCTAGCTAATGTTCACTATTACTTGCATTTTCTTCGTATATAAATCAGCTATAATCAAATTATTCTTTTTTCAGAATATTTCATAAATTGAATTACTATTTTATTAGCTATATTATTAATAAAAAGTTTAATTTTTATGATAAATGTTCTAATAATACTGTATTTATTGATTATTTAATATATTTTTCTCCTATAAAGTTATAAATAACTCTTTTTGTACTACTGAATACAAAAATATTTTTTTATTCAATTATTTATTTAATTTTCAATAATAATTTTAGATTATATCTTCGATACAACAGATATATCACATCAAAATCCACTTAATAAATGTTTTGTTTGTAAAACTTTCATGTTTATTAAACACTTTTTCAATCATCTTCTCATCTTGCATTTTACTGAATTCTATTACTCTATTTTATTTTACTCATCTAGATATAATTTATGCATACCTTACATATTCCGATAATTTATTGTCCCTATACGTATATTGAACAAAATTATTTTCTCTAATTTTACAATATTTATTCAAAATATTGATTCCAGTATCATATGAAACAATTTATAAATATTCTTATAATCCTTATTTTAACTAATAAACTATTTTTAATGCTAAATTTAGCAACTAATATATTCATATAATAAAAAGAAGCTACTGCACATAAATAAATGCAATAACTTCTTTGTTTATTAAAAAGTATTTATATTGAGTTACTTAGTCAATTATGGTCTTTCAACTATTACAGCAGTTCCCATTCCACCACCGATACATAATGTTGCTAAACCTCTTTTAGCTTCTCTCTTTTGCATTTCATGAACAAGAGTAACTAAGATTCTAGCTCCTGAAGCTCCAACTGGATGTCCAAGTGCTACAGCTCCACCATTTACATTAACTTTATCCATATCGAAATGTAAATCTCTTGCTACTGCAATACTTTGAGCTGCAAAAGCTTCATTTGCTTCAATTAAATCTAAATCATCAACAGTAAGATTTGCTTTTTCTAAAGCCTTCTTAGTTGCATGGAATGGTCCATATCCCATTATAGCTGGATCTAATCCCTTTGAACCATAAGATACTATTTTAGCTAATGGTTTAATTCCTAATTCTTCTGCCTTTTCAGCACTCATAATAACAAATGCCGCAGCACCATCATTAATACCTGAAGCATTACCAGCTGTTACTGTACCATCTTTTATGAAGCAAGGTTTTAATTTAGCTAATGTTTCAGTAGTTGTTCCAAATCTAGGTTGTTCATCTGTATCAAATACTACTGGATCACCTTTTCTTTGTGGTATAACAACTGGAACTATTTCATCTTTAAATCTTCCTTCTTTTATAGCTTTTTCTGCTTTAGCTTGAGAAGCTGCTGCAAAAGCATCTTGTTCTTCTCTAGTGATGTTCCATTGTTTTGCTATATTTTCAGCTGTAACTCCCATATGATAATCATTAAATGCATCCCATAATGCATCATTAATCATTGTATCAACTGTAGGAACAGAATTCATTTTGTGTCCCCATCTCATATCTTTTAAAGCATATGGAGCTTGTGACATACTTTCCATACCACCAGCAACAATTATATCTGCATCTCCTGCTTTAATCATTTGAGCAGCTAAACTTACAGCTCTTAATCCTGAACCACAAACTTTATTAATTGTCATTGCTGATACTTCATCTGGAAGTCCTGCTTTTAAAGTTGCTTGTCTTGCTGTGTTTTGTCCAAGACCAGCTTGTATAACATTACCCATTATTACTTCTTCTACATTTTCAGGATTTACTCCAGCTCTTTTAACAGCTTCTTTAATAACTAATGCTCCTAATTCAACTGCTGGAACATTCTTTAATGATCCACCAAAAGTTCCAAGTGCTGTTCTAACTGCACTTACAATAACTACGTCTTTCATAAAAAACCTCCTAATATATCCCATATATAATTTAATATAAATATTTTACATTTTTGTTAAATTATTAACACAAGATAATTATACCATTTTTTCTTTTTTTATCAATTATTATTAATAATATACAGTTAAACTTTTTATATATTAAGTATTTATTACAATGAAAAAGCCAAACATTAGAATTACACTAATGTTTGGCTTTTTCATATCAATAATATACTTTTATCTTAAAAATTCGCTTACTTCAATATCACTTAATCCGTAATACTTTAAAATTGCATTTACAATTCTCTCAGATGCTTTTCCATCTCCATATGGATTAATAGCTTTACTCATTTTTGCATATTCATTTTCATCATTTAGAATTTTTGATGCTTCATTAACTATAACATCTGAATCTGTTCCAACAAGCTTTACAGTTCCTGCTTCTACTGCTTCTGGTCTTTCTGTAACATCTCTTAGTACTAATACAGGTTTTCCTAAATGTGGAGCTTCTTCTTGTAACCCACCTGAGTCAGTCATTACCATAAATGATTTGTTCATTAAATTATGAGTTTCTTTTGTATCAAGAGGTGGTAATAAATGAACTCTATCTTTTCCTCCAAGTCTTTCAGTTACAACATCCTTAACTACTGGATTTAAATGAACCAAATAAACTAATTCCACATCTTCATTTTCATCAACTATTCTATTTAGAGCTTCACAAATATTTTCTATTCCTTGGCCCCAGTTTTCTCTTCTATGAGCTGTAATCATAATAACTTTTTTGTTTTCAAAATCAATATTGTTTAATTCATCATTTTCAAATACATAATTTTCTTCCACAGTATGTTTCATAGCATCAATTACTGTATTTCCAGTTATGTATACCTCAGCTTCATTTACTCCTTCTCTTAATAGATTATTTTTTGAACCCATTGTAGGTGCAAAATGTAAATCTGCAAGACTTCCAGTAAGCTTTCTATTCATTTCTTCAGGGAAAGGGAAATATTTATTAAATGTTCTAAGTCCAGCTTCAACGTGCCCAACTTTTACTTGTTGATAAAAAGCAGCAAGCGCTCCTGCAAATGTAGTAGTAGTATCACCATGAACTAAAATCATATCTGGTTTTTCTTCTGCAAATACTTCTTCAAGTCCTTCAAGAACTTTATTAGTTATACCAGTTAGAGTTTGTTTTGTTTTCATAATATTCAAATCAAAATCTGGTTTTATATCAAATAAATTCAATACTTGGTCAAGCATTTCTCTATGTTGTGCAGTTACACATACTTTGGAATCTATTTCTTCTCTTTTTTCCAATTCTTTTACAAGTGGAGCCATTTTTATAGCTTCTGGACGTGTTCCAAAAATAGTTATAATTTTCTTTTTAGCCAACCTTTTTTCCTCCCAATCTTGAGCATAATATTAACATACAGTATTATAGTAGAAGTAATTTTATTTTACTTCTACTATATATTCATAATCTAAATATATAATGACTTAATATCCTGCACCATCTGTTACATTCAATGAATCGTCATCTATAATCCATGAATTAACATCTATTATTCTATGTTCATCCTTAGATTCTCTTATAATAACTTTTTCTATTCCAGCATTAATTATTAATCTTTTACACATGGAACATGAATTAGCATCTCGCACATATTCTCTAGTCTTAGCATCTTTTCCTACAAGGTAAAGTGTTGCCCCTATCATATCTTTACGAGAAGCACTTATAATAGCATTTGCCTCACTATGAACACTTCTACAAAGCTCATAATGAGTTCCTCTAGGAACATTTAGCTTTTCTCTTATACATGAATTTAAGTCAATACAATTTTTTCTTCCTCTAGGGGCTCCTGTATAGCCTGTAGAAATTATTTCATCATTTTTTACTATTATAGAGCCATAATTTCTTCTAAGACAGGTGCCTCTTTCTAGTACTGTTTCGGCAATATCTAAATAATAATTGTTTTTATCTCTCCTATTCATTCCTACAGGCTCCCAATATTATTATTTAGTTCCGAATAATCTATCTCCGGCATCTCCAAGACCTGGAACAATATATCCATTTTCATTTAATTTTTCATCTATTGCTGCTAAATATATATCTACATCTGGATGTGCTTTTTGAACTGCCTCTACTCCTTCTGGAGCACCAACTAGGCACATTAATTTTAAACTCTTAGCGCCTCTTTTCTTAAGCATTGTTAGAGCATCTATTGATGATCCACCAGTTGCAAGCATTGGATCTACAACTATAATATCTCTTTCTGCAATATCTTGTGGTAATTTACAGAAATATTCTACTGGTTGAAGTGTTTCTTCATCTCTGTATAAACCTATATGTCCAACCTTTGCTGCTGGTATTAAGTTTAAAACTCCATCTACCATTCCTAATCCCGCTCTAAGTATTGGCACTACAGCCATTTTCTTACCAGCTAACATTTTACATTTAGTTAATGATACTGGTGTCTTTACTTCTACTTCTTCAGTTTGAAAATCTCTTGTTACTTCATAAGCCATTAACATCGATATTTCTTCAACTAATTGTCTGAATGCTTTTGATCCTGTATTTTCATCTCTTAAGATTGCCAACTTATGTAAAATTAATGGATGTGTTATTTCTGTTACTTTACTCATTTTTATTGCCTCCCAATTTAAATGTAATTTTTTATATTATATACTATTTTTCTATAAAATAATAACTTTTTCTTCTTAACGAGAATATTTTTTTTCTATTTCTGTAATTTTATCTATTCTTTTTTGATGTCTTTCGCCTTGAAACTCAGAAGTTAAAAAAGTTTTAACTATATCAATTGCAAGTCCTGGCCCCACAACTCTCTGACCCATAGTTAAAATATTAGCATTATTATGTTCTCTAGTTGCATGTGCACTAAATGTATCTGAACATAATGCTGCTCTTATACCTGGAACCTTATTTGCAGCTATTCCTATACCAATTCCAGTTCCACATATTAATATCCCAAAATCAAATTCCTTTGCTGCAACAGCTTCTGCTACAGGTAAAGCTATATCTGGATAATCACAAGAATCAGTAGAATATGTTCCGAAATCCTTTACTTCATATTTCTCGCTTTCTAGATATTTAATTATCTCATTTTTTAATTCAAATCCACCATGATCACAGCCAATTGCAATTTTCATAATATATTCACCCTCCTAAAATTAAACATGTATTATGTCAAAGCCAGCAGCTTTATTTAATCTATTCATAATAGCCACTCCGACACCCTTTTCTTCATACCCTTCTGCCAAAATCAAATCTGCACCAATATCATCACATTTTCTCAATGCTTCAAAAAGATTCTTAGCAACTGTTGATAAGTCTGAAATGCTTCCTAATACAATTGTATTTCCTTCTAAATATTCATTCTTATGTTCTTCAACAGTGAGTATGCATATTTTTTTATGTTTTTCTATATTATAGTGTACCATTTCTTTTATCTTTTCAACAGTTTTTTTTCTATTTCCAGTAATAATTCTAACCTTTGCCTTAGGTGCATAATGTCTATACTTCATTCCTGGTGCTTTTGGTTTCAACCCTTCTTTAGGTTTCTGCATTACTGCAGCATCTATTTTAATTTCCGAATCTATTTCTTTTAACATTTCTAACGTAATACCACCTGGTCTTAATACAAGTGGAGGTGTTACTGTGCAATCTAATATTGTAGATTCTACTCCTATTTTGCTATGGCTCCCACCTATTATACAATCTACTTTTCCTTCAAGGTCTTCAATACATCTTTCTATATCTGTAGGACTTGGTCTTCCACTTATGTTAGCAGATGGAGCTGCTATTACAGTATCTGAAAACTCAATCAACTTTCTAGCAACTTCATTATCTGGCATTCTTACTCCAATTGTATCTAAGTTTGCACTTGTAATATTAGGAATTATATTTTTCTTTTTCAAAATTATTGTAAGTGGACCCGGCCAAAATTTATCCATCATTTTTTTTGCTATATCTGGCACATTCTCAACATACTTATTTAAATTCTTTGATGCAACATGAACAATTAAAGGATTATCCTGTGGACGTCCTTTAGCTACAAATATCTTTTTTACAGCCTTTTCATTCAGTGCATCAGCACCTAATCCATAAACAGTTTCTGTAGGGAATGCAACTATACCCCCATTTTTAATATACTCAGCCGCTTCTCTTATTTTTTCTTCATCTTGTGGACCATAAATTTTACTAATTATTGTTCTCAAAGTTTACCCTTCTTTCTATAAGTACAGAACCTAAATCTTGCATTTAGTATAAATAGATTACTCAGCCAACAAATATTGGCGAGTTTCCTTTAAACTATAGTCTGTCCCCTAGCTATTTTTATATTCTGAATACTTTGCTCAGTATAAATAGCCTTAACACAATTTTTATATATACAATCAAGAAGTAAATATTTTTTTAAACCGCCTCTTCTTACAATTTGAAAATAATATTTCCTGTCCTCTTCACCATTAACTCTATTTAAATAATCAAGATTACTTTTAATTCGAGGATATCTTTTTAAAAAATTATTATCAACTTTTCTTAAAGATTTATTTCTGAAATTTGTTGTTGTTACAATTATTATTTCCAGGTCATAATCTGATTTATTAGTATGAACAAGGACAACTTTATCACATATAATTAAATACTGTTTTGTAAGTATTCCCGTTTTAAACATAAGCTTATTATTTATACATTTAAATTCAACCTTATAATAATTAAGCCTTATAATCATTGATATAACTATTAAAAATTCAATAACTCCCAAATATGCAAAATAAAAAAAAGTAGTCAAATTAGTTATAATAACTGCTATTGGAAGAATAAGCGCAATAATTATCATTGATATAAAAAAAATCTTTAGATTTTTCTTTTCTTTCTTTACCGCAGTATATATATCCATATTTATTCCTCCATACTTTATTAAAGGGATTGTGTCAAAATTAACTCCCTGAAGAACATCTTATATAATCTTCATAAATAATTATTGATACAATCCCTAATTTAAGTAAATATTATTCTTGTGTATTACCCATTAATTTCATTTTTTCAGCTTGGTCTGCTGTAATTAAAGCATTAATCATTTCGTCTAAGTCACCATCTAAGAATGTTTCTAACTTGTATAAAGTAAGTCCTATTCTATGATCAGTAACTCTTCCTTGTGGATAATTGTAAGTTCTTATTCTTTCACTTCTATCACCAGTTCCGACTTGGCTCTTTCTATCTTCTGCTATTCCATCTTGTCTTTCCTTTTCAGCCTGTTCATAAAGTCTTGACTTTAATACTTTCATAGCTTTTTCTTTATTCTTAAGCTGAGATTTTTCATCCTGACATGAAACAACTAAACCAGTAGGAATGTGAGTAATTCTTACTGCTGAGTCTGTTGTATTAACGCATTGTCCACCATTACCTGATGCTCTAAATACATCTATTCTAATATCTTTGTCTAATACTTCTATTTCAACATCATCAACTTCTGGAAGCACTGCTACAGTAGCTGTTGAAGTATGAATTCTACCACTTGATTCAGTATCTGGAACTCTTTGTACTCTATGTACACCACTTTCATATTTTAATTTAGAATATGCCCCATTACCTTTAATCATGAATACAACTTCCTTGCATCCACCAAGATCTGTTTCATTTAAACTCATGATTTCAACTTGCCATCTTTGAGTTTCTGCGTATCTTGTGTACATTCTAAATAAGTTGTATGCAAATAATGCAGCTTCTTCACCACCTGCACCACCTCTAATTTCTACGAAAACATTCTTTTCATCATTAGGATCTTTAGGTAATAATAGAATTTGAATTTCTTTTTCTAATTCTTCTTCTCTTTGTGTTAATGCTGAAATTTCTTCGTTAAGCATTTCTCTCATTTCTTTATCACTTTCACTGCTTAACATTTCTTTATTATCAGCTAATTCTTGAGTAACGCTCTTATATTCTCTATATGCGTTTACTATAATTTCTAAATCAGCATGCTCTTTACAAAGTTTTCTCCATTCATTTTGATTTTGCATAATAGATGGATCACTGATTTTTACTGATAATTCGTCATATTTATTTTCTATAAACTCTAATTTATCTAATAACATATAATCACTCCGTACTTTATTTTTGCCATTTTTATATTATATCACATTATTCGATATAATATCAATTTACCTTCTATCTCATTATTTTAATGATTCAAGTATTTGATACTTAATTTTAATATACTTTTTAATTTAATTCACCAATTACCACTCTATCTAAACCTGCAAGATCTTTTACTACTTTCACATTAATGTAATTATTATCTTCCATAAGTTTTTTTACTGCTTCACCTTGATTATAGCCTATTTCAAAAGCTAGTATTCCATTTTTCTTTAAAACCATACTGCTTTTTTCTACTATTTTCTTATAGAAATCCAATCCATCTTCTCCACCTTTAAGTGCTGTATGTGGTTCATATTTTTGAACATCATCCATAAGTTTTTCAATTTCTGAATCTTCAATATATGGTGGATTTGAAACAAGAATATCATATTTTTTGTTTTGAAGTATAGGCTGATCCAATAAATCGCTTTTAATAAACTCAGCTCTCTCTTTAAGATTGTGCTTTTCTATATTTATTAATGTAACTTTTTCTGGAATAGGATAGTAATCAATAAGATCCACATGTATATTCTCTCTTAAACTAGCAAGTGCTATTCCAATAGCTCCTGAACCACAGCATAAATCACATACTTCTTTTTTATCATCTTTATTTATATGTTTTAGTACTTCATCTACTAGTATTTCAGTATCTCCTCTTGGAATAAGTACTCCTTCTTCCACATAAAAATCTATACCCATAAATTCACATTCTTTTAGTATATATTTTACAGGCATCCTTTTTCTTCGCTTTTCTATAAGTTCATAATATTTATCAGCATCTTCTTTACTAATATATTCTTCTTTATGAGTAATAAGATATATTCTTTTCTTTCCTATAATATATCCTAATAATAGTTCAGCATCCAATCTTGCTGTATCTATCTTATTTTGTTTTAATATTGATGTTCCTGAATTAAGTAATTCTTCAATAGTCTTATCCATATCTTCAATTCCTTCTGCAGCCTTTAATGATGCAATCGCAACCTCTATCTGCGAATCATCGGGCTCCTTTGTTGTTATTAATTGTAATTTAAGGCCAGGATACGCAACTATCCTTGACAACGTACTATCAGTTTTTCCAAGCCATTTTATTAATTCATAACTAATCCCTATAATTACTGGAATTAACACTATTCTGAGTATCAACCTTTCACCTATTCCGCCCCATCCAGTAAATGAAAAAACTACTATACTTACAAACATGACTAAAAAAATAAAATTTGTTCCGCACCTCGGATGAAGTCGAGGTTGTTTTTTCACATTTTCTACTGTTAATTCTTCCATAGCCTCATAACAAAAAATCGTTTTATGTTCTGCTCCATGATATTGAAATAGCCTATAAATGTCTTTTATTCTACTTATAAAATACATATATATAAGAAGAATTATTATTCGTATAAAAGCTTCTGTCAGATTAAGTACAACATTCGAAACTCCGTATTTTTTAAATAATGATGCAATTCCAGTAGGTATTAATATAAAAAGTCCAATTGAAAAGATAAACGACATAATCATTGTAATTGCAAGGATTATATCCTCTGCCTTTTTTCCCATCTTCCTCTCAAGCCATTTTTCAAACTTGCTTGGTTCATAATCTTCATCTTCTAAAAATGTAGCTGAATAATTTAGTGATTCCATTCCAACTTTCATTGATTCTATAAGTACAAAAAACCCTCTTAAAAATGGTATATTAAAAACAGGATTTTTTTTTGTTATAGGTATATTATCTTTATAATTAATTTCTATATTTCCTTTAGGAGTTCTTACTGCTGTTGCAAGACTTTTGCTTCCTCTCATCATTACACCTTCTATAACAGCTTGCCCTCCAACATCACGCCTTTTCATTTTTTATCACTTACTCTCTAAATTTATTTAGCAAGTATTTGAAAAATTTTCTGTAAATATATGAACTATTTTTTATCCTTATACTTATAATAGCATTGTCCGCATAATGATTCATATTGAACATTATTTTCTTCATCAATAGCTATCTGATCACCTTCAAATACAAACTTATTATTTATTTTTCTTCCATTAAATATAGCTTTTCTACCACATGCACATATTGTCTTCATTTCTTCTATACTATGTGCTAATAATAAAAGTCTGGTACTTCCTTCAAAACCATTAAGTTTAAAATCTGTTCTAAGACCATAGCATATAGTTGGAATATCCATTTTCACTGATATTTCAAAAAGCTGATCTATTTGATATGCCTTCATAAATTGAACTTCATCTACTAATATACAATCAATTTTCTTTACTTCTTTATTATAATTTTTAATTATGTCAAATATGTTATCATCTTCTGATATTAATAAGTCTACTTTTCTTGCAACACCAAGTCTTGAAAGTAGTTTTTCTCCGCCTTTACTGTCTACTTTAGGCTTAATTATTACAACATTCATTCCACGTTCTTCATAATTATATGCAACCTGCATCAAATGAGTTGATTTCCCTGAATTCATCGCACCGTATCTAAAATATAATTTACTCATATATTCGTGTATTCTCCTTTTTATTTATCAATAACGATTATATCATTTAATACATATCATAAAAAGATTTTTTTATATTAATATATCATTATATAATTGGCGTAAATTCCACATAAATCTACTGTTTCATCTATTTTTAATCATACAATTTTATTGACGCTAATATTGCTATATGTTATAATCTAGTAGTTGTTATTGAAAAAATAAAAACAGTTTATATAATTGAAAGAGGTGAAAAATAATGAGAGAAGGCATACATCCAGAATACCATCACGATGCTGTGGTTAAGTGTGCATGTGGAAACACTTTCACTACTGGTTCTGTTAAACCAGAACTTAAAGTTGAAATATGCTCTAAATGCCACCCATTCTTCACTGGTAAACAAAAAATCGTTGACGTTGGCGGAAGAGTTGATAAATTCAACAAGAGATTCGGTCTTAGCAACAAATAAGAGATTTAGGGAAAGACAATGTCTTTCCCTTTTTTCTTCAAATAACTTTCCTTTTTTATTTAAAAGTACCATTTAATTTCTTTACAAAAAATGATAAACTATATGCTAGAATACATTGGAAATGAGTGAATTAAATGAAAAAAGTTTTGATTTTGACAATTTCTACAGGACAAGGGCACAATCAAGCTGCTACATCTATTGGAGAATCTTTTAAGGAATCTGGTTATGAACTTATAACACATGATTTCTTAGCTAGAAACAGTAAATTTTTGAATGATGTAGTCGTAATTGGTTACAAAATTATGGCATCAAAATTTCCTAAAATATATGGTTGGTTCTATAATTTAACCAATACCCCTATGGTAAATAGCTTATTGAACATTCCTTTTATTTTTCCTAAAAAAAAAGTATCAAAGTTGATTCACGAAGTAAATCCTGATGTAATTATAGGAACACATGCATTAAGTACACGTATAGTATCTAATTTAAAAAAAGAAGGTTTAAAAACTCCTTATATTTTAACAGTTACTGATTTTAAAGCTCATTATACTTATATAAGCAGTTATGTAGATGCTTATATTACCGGAAGTAATTATACAAAGAAATCTCTGATAGAAAAAAATATTGATGCTAACAAAATATATCCTATTGGAATACCCATAGATAAGAAATTTTATATTAATGTCACTAATGCAGATGACTTAAAAGATAATCAATATTTCAATTTACTTCTTATGGGCGGAAGTTTTGGATTAGATATTATTTTCATAGTAATGAAGGAATTATTAAAAAATAGACACAAATTAAGAATAACTGTTGTTTGCGGTAAAAATGAACAACTAAAAAAGCTATTAACTGATTATTGTAATAATAATACTTTTACAAGCAAAAAAGTTCATATATTAGGATTTACAAATGATATCCCATATTTAATGGATTATTGTGATGTTATAGTTTCAAAACCTGGAGGTCTTACAGTAACAGAATCTATAGTAAAAAATATACCACTAATAATACCATTTTCGATTCCAGGGCAGGAAAATGAAAATATTGATTTTTTAACAAGTGAGGGATATTCAGTAAAAGTAGATAGCATACAAAATCTTAATTCAGAAATAGATAATTTAATTGAAAATCCTGAAAAACTAAAGTTAATAAAAAATAGAATTAAAACTTTAGCTGATACTTATTCACTAGACAAAATAGTAGACATTGCAGAAAATCTAATTAAAAATTAAAAGTGACCAATATATATTTTTATATGGTCACTTTTAATATACTATTTTTTATTATTTTTTAAGAATACATCAATAAATTCTTTATTATCTTTAGTTTTAGATAACATATTTATCAAGTTTTCTGTAACATCGTCTGCATTTCCTTCTTTATACATAACTCTTCTTATGGCAAAAGCAACATCTTGTTCTTCTTTTGATAATAGTAAATCTTCTTTTCTTGTTCCAGATTTATATATATCTATAGCCGGGAATATTCTTCTTTCTTGAAGTCTTCTATCTAAATGAACTTCCATATTTCCTGTACCTTTAAATTCTTCAAAAATCATATCATCCATTCTAGAACCTGTTTCAACAAGCGCTGTTGCAAGTATAGTAAGACTTCCACCTTCTTCTATATTTCTAGCTGCTCCAAAGAATTTTTTAGGCATGATAAGTGCTCCTGGGTCAAGCCCTCCTGATAAAGTCCTTCCCGTTGGAGTTATAGTTAAATTATATGCTCTAGATAATCTAGTAATACTATCCATAAGTATTACTACATCTTTTCCTTGTTCAACCATTCTCTTGGCTCTTTCAAGAACCATTTGTGAAACTTTAGCATGATTTTGTGGTTCTTCATCAAATGTTGAATAAACAACATCACCATTGATTGACCTCTGCATATCAGTAACTTCTTCTGGTCTTTCATCTATAAGAAGAACTATTAATTTTATATCTGGATAGTTCTTAACTATATTCTGAGCAACTTTTTTAAGTAAAGTAGTTTTACCTGCTTTTGGAGGAGCGACTATAAGTCCTCTCTGACCCTTGCCTATAGGACATATTATATCCATTAACCTTGAAGAAAGATCATTTGGATTATTTAAATTTTCTAATCTTAATCTTTCTTTTGGATATATTGGTGTTAAGGTTTCAAAAGACTTTCTTCCTATAGCCTTTTCTGGATGCTCTCCATTTACTTTTTCAACATATAATAATGCTTTAAATTTTTCGCCTTCCTTAGCTTCCCTTATCTTCCCTTGTACTTCATCACCAGTTCTCAAATTGAATCTTCTTATCTGAGATGGAGATACATATATATCTTCACTGCTTGTCAAATAATTTTTACATCTTAAAAATCCAAAATTATTATTTTCTAAGATTTCTAATATACCCTTAGCAGTATTAGATTCATTTATCATTTCTTTAAGTACTTCTTTTTTTTCTATTTTTTCAGAGTCATTCGATTCATTTCTGAAATTATTATAATTATTATTTATACCAGCATTATTAGATCTTTGATTATCACTACTTCTATTTATATTATTTTGTCTATTAACATTGATATTTTTATTACTTTCTACTGTTTTTCCATTTTCCTTAGGAGATATATTTTCTCTTAATACAACTCCATCTTTTTCAATCGAATTAGGAGAAACTTTAATTATTTCATCTATCAATTCATTCTTTTTAAATTTAGATATATTTTTTACGCCTAACTCTTTTGCAATTTCTTTTAAACTACTTAATGTCATATTTTCGTATTCCTGTTTTGTCAAATCGGCACCTCCATCTTATATAGACAAATCTATCTATACTTTAAACATAATAATCAATTTACATACGGAAAAAAATAAAGAGTATATGATATGATGTTTCAGATTTCTTTCATGTCATTAGCAACACTGATTAATCTAAACTTGAATAAGATAATCATAAGAACATACTGGATATATAAAACTAATCTACATAAATTAATTTCATTTCTATGTATATAATTTTAAACTGGTAAATTTAAAATTTACCAGTTTAAAATTTAACTATATTATATATTAAATTATAATATAAAACAATTTTTATATATGTAATATTATTATAAATTATCTATTTTTTAATGCAGCTTCAATAAATCCTCTGAATAATGGATGTGGTTTATTTGGTCTTGATTTTAATTCTGGATGGAATTGTGCTGCTACAAACCATGGATGATCTTCAATTTCTACTATTTCAACTAATCTATTGTCAGGACTTGTTCCTGCAATCTTCATTCCAGCTTCAACTATTTGTTCTCTATATGTATTATTAAATTCATATCTGTGTCTATGTCTTTCATTTATAAGGTCTGTACCGTATAAATCAAATGATTTACTACTTTCATCAAGCTTACATGGATATTGTCCAAGCCTCATTGTTCCACCAAGATTTTCAATATCTTTTTGATCATTCATTAAATCTATAACTGGATATTTTGTATCTGGATTTATTTCTGAACTATTTGCACCTTCAAATCCAAGCACATTTCTAGCAAATTCAATAACTGCACATTGCATTCCTAAACATATTCCAAGGAAAGGTACCTTATTTTCTCTAGCCCATTTGATAGACTCAATTTTTCCTTCTACTCCTCTATCACCAAATCCACCAGGAACTAATACACCATCTACTCCCTTAAGAATTTCATTAACATCTCCATTTTCAATATCTTCTGCATTTATCCATCTAATTTTAACTTCAGAATCATTTGCATATCCACCATGACTTAAAGCTTCAACAACTGAGATATATGCATCATGTAATTCTACATACTTACCAACTAAAGCAATTTCAACATTATCCTTAAGATTTTTAATTCTATTAACCATTTCAATCCATTCAGAATTGTCTATATCTTTACATCCTAAATGTAATTTTTCTATTACTAAATTATCTAAGCCTTCACCATGAAGCATTAATGGAACTTCATATAAATGATCTGCATCAAGGTTTTGAATAACTGATTTTCCTTCTATATTACAGAATAAACCGATTTTAGCTTTTAAATCTTCGTTTAATTCTTTTTCAGTTCTACATACAATTATATCTGGTTGAATACCTATAGTTCTTAATTCCTTAACTGAATGTTGAGTTGGTTTTGTCTTTAATTCACCTGATTTTCCCAAGTAAGGTACTAAAGTAACATGTATATAACATACATTGTCTGCACCAGCTTCACTTTTTATTTGTCTTATAGCTTCTAAGAATGGTTGAGACTCAATATCTCCAACAGTACCACCTATTTCAGTTATTACAACATCAACATCTCTTTCTTTTGCAACTTGATATACTTTATCTTTAATTTCATTAGTAATATGAGGTATAACTTGAACTGTTCCTCCAAGATATTCTCCTCTTCTTTCTTTTTCTATAACCGTACTATAAATTCTACCAGTTGTAACATTTGAGTTTTTACTTAAATTCTCATCTATAAATCTTTCGTAGTGTCCTAAGTCTAAATCTGTTTCCGCTCCATCATCAGTTACGAAAACTTCTCCATGTTGATATGGACTCATTGTACCTGGGTCTACGTTTAAATATGGATCAAATTTTTGAATTGATATACTTAACCCTCTATTTTTTAATAATCTTCCTAGGGATGCTGCAGTTATTCCCTTTCCTAATCCTGATACTACTCCACCTGTAACGAAAACATACTTAGTACTCATTTTATCCTCCTATATTGTAAAAATATATTATTTTTCTATTGACTTTACTTTTTTTCATTGCTATAATATAAATTACCCACTAAATTAATAGAGGGCCTTTTTGTGCTGCTCATAATTTCAACATAGATATAATACTATCACATATTATTATTAATATCTAGTGTTTTTTTTGTGTTGGCATTATTTTTTTCAATATAATTTTCTATCATAAAATATTTTTCTCTAAAAAAAGTATTGATAAGTAGCATTTCTTCAGCTTTCTTGAGCCTATTCTTAATTCTTATTTTTTCTTCAAATTTATATTTATCCTTTAATTTTTTTATATTCAAACAATTATGTTTTTTTAAAAGCAATAAAAGAATATATATATTTTCTTTAGTATTTAATACTTCAATTAATTCTTCACTTGTAACATCATAATACCTACACATATAATTAATTATTTCATTGTAATATAATTTATTTTCCAATTCTAATACCTCTTAAAATATAATTTATCTTTTTTAAATATTATTACCTCTATATACCAATTTTAAACAATGAAAAAGAACCACTAATATTATTAGTAGTTCATATTTTATATGCTATTTTATATAACATTTATGTTTACTTTCAAATCAGTTTCTATTCTTTGTTGATCTTCTATTAATAGAGTATATATTATATGTATATCTCCTCCATTTTCATCAACATCAATCTTTATATGTTTTGTATCTATAGTTATTGCCATATTTCCATATGGAGTTTTATATAATGACATAGATTGATTACTTTTATCAAAAAGCATTTTTGTCTCAGTACTTCCACGTCTCATAAGTTGAAATGAATTTTTCCTTATAAACATTGTTGTTTTGGTGCCTTCCATTCCCGAAATCTTAGTTTCTTCATATTCAACTTTGAAACCATTTTTTAATACTGTAAATACACCTGGAGTTATTACTTCAATAAATTCTTCTTCAACTGATATATTACTCTTAACAGTAATTACTGCTTTTTTACTCATCCTATTCCTCCAATTCTTTAGATATGTTAATTCACATTATACTTATCTGCTTCTTCTTGAGTTATAGCGCTTACAGATCTATTTTCATTAAAATTAGTGGAAACACGTCCAAACTTAACCTCAACTTCTTTTTGATCTTTTCCCTTACTATATCTAACTGCTAATTTACACGCAATTATAATATCATCTTCATTTGGAATGTTTCCTTCTGGAATTATTACCATAGCGCCAGTAAAGTTAACAGGCATAAACATAAGGTCATTAGAATTTAATAATTCTTTTAGAGATTTTCCTTCTTCTGCTGTTCTTGATACTATTATCTTTGTATTATTTTCTGTAACAAAGTGTCTTCCATACTTTAATAAATTAATATCTTTCTCTGAAACTTCCTTTTTTCTATCTAAAACTTCTTTTAATCTTATAGAATAATTTGGATCAGTCAGCTTACATCCTCCTGCAGGAGATGGATAATCCTTTATTCCCCACTTTTCAGCCAATGCCATTTGTGGTTTTCTATTTCTTCCTGATATATCTAATAATTGTTCTCTATCAACTAAACCGTCAATTTCCATTTGAGTTGGTTTTAAATTCTTAGCACAAAGTGGTCTTAAAATCTTATCGCTAAACCCAGATTGTTTTTTTACAATATCTAATGCTGATCTATTTTGAGACATTGGTCTTTGATTAAGAACTTCTCCTGTAATTATGAAATCAGCATTGAATTTTTTTAATAATTCTCCTGAATATCTCATCATCATAGCATGACAGTCAATACATGGGTTCATATTTTTTCCCCATCCATGATCTGGATGCTTAACCATATCAAAATGCTCTTTTGAAAAATCTACAACTTCTAATGGAATGTCTATTTGTTTAGTCATTCTCTTTGCATTTTCTTCATTAAAGAAATACGATCTAAAACATATTCCTATTACTTCTATTCCTTGTTCTTTAATCAGCTTAGCTGCTAATATACTATCAAGACCTCCTGATACCATCGCTAATGCTCTTGTCATATGATACTCCCCCTAGTCAAATAATTTTTCAATTATTTCAATAAACTTAAATTTTATTTGTACACAATTATCAGACTCGCTTTTGTGTTCATCTAATTCTATTTTTTCATCATTGCTAACAGTATTTAATTCACTCTCTGAATTTATTCTTTCTTCTACCTTATCGTATTCCACTTCAGCTTTAGATTCATCTACAAAGCATAAAGGTGGAAACATAACACACCACCAGTTTTTCCCTTGTCCACTTCCAATAATTATTCTGAAAGCTTCATAATTACCTTGTGGTAGTACTATATTACCATAAGATTTTTCCGGAAAGTTTTCTCGTGACAACTGAATTTTAACATCATAATTATAATTATTATCCTTTATAACTTTTTCTGCTATCTTCTCAACTTCTGGCATATTAGCTTTAATTATTCTTCTAGATTCATCTAACGATTTAGAATTATTCAAATAAGGATATAAATAATCAATAACTTGATTCTTTACTTTTATCTTTAAATTCTGATCTTCGCTACTATCACTATTGGCAATTACATGAAACCTTATTAATGAATTCCTTACTTTATCATAATCTAATACTTTAACATTGACACCTGTATTAGAATTAAAATTATTATTTAGAGTTTTTGCACTTAATACACCACTAGCACATCCACTTAATATATTAGATATAAATAATAACACACTTAATAATACTATAAAAACTGTTTTTTTTCTCATAATTAAACCCCCTTTGTAGCTTAATTATTACCACATAGGGGTTTTTTATACACAAAAATATTTATAAATTATATAGTTCTTGTTATATATACATCTTTAAATTTCTTTTTCATTTCATCATAGCAATTCTGCGCTTTAAACATATCATCAAAAAAAGCAAAAACAGTAGGCCCGCTTCCACTCATCATACTTGAAATTGCACCATTTTCATTCATTTCAGCTTTTATATTAGATATTACTTTATGTTTTTTAAGTGTAACATTTTCCAATAAATTTCTCATATTATTAGCTACAAAATGTACATCATCGTTTTCCATCGCTTTAATAATATCATTAGTTTTTGGATGAAAAACAACTTTTGATAAATCAAATGCTTTATATACTTCTTTAGTTGATACTCCAAAAGGTGGCTTTACTAAAACCACAATTTTATCTTTAAATGGCTTAAGCTTAGTTATTTTTTCACCAATTCCTTCACATAATGCTGTTCCACCATTAATACAATATGGCACATCTGCTCCGATCTTTAAAGCTATTTTTTCTAATTCATCATCAGCAGCATTTATATTAAATAACTTATTCATTAATTTTATTACAGCTGCAGCATCAGTGCTTCCTCCTGCAAGACCTGCTGATACCGGAATATTCTTAATTATATTAATATTTACACCACTTGTTATTGAGTAAGTTTCCATAAATAGCTTCGCAGCTTTATACGCTAAATTCTTATTATCTGTAGGTACATAATGCTTATTGCACTTTAAATTAATACCTGAATCACACTTTTCTAATTCAATTATGTCGTATAAATCTATAGTCTGCATAATCATTTTCAATAAATGATATCCATCATCTCTTTTTCCAACAACATCTAATGCAATATTAATTTTGGCATAGGCCTTAATTTTCATACTTCTATGTCCTTTCCTTACATTAATTAATAACATTTTATCATAGGTAAAATATCCTGTCTAATGCACATGTAGGGAATTAAATCTAGTCTATGCCTTATATACTTTATTATATTTTTGAATATCATCATTAATATATTCAACTAAGCTGTTAAGTTTTTCATAAAATACAATGATTATATCATCTTTTTTACTTATATTTACAGCATGATCCAAAGCTTCAATCTCATCAAGACATATACTTAAATTACAATCTTTTTTATTTTTTAATATAGCCTTTTTCAATAATTCTGCAATTTCTCCAGGCTTTCTTCCTCTTTTATCCTTATCTTCTTTAATTACTATTTTATCAAGCCCATCAGCACATATCTTTCCTATTTCATAAGCTACAGCATCTTCTCTGTCTCCAGGTATTCCTATTACCCCAATAAGATTATTATTCTTTTTCATCTTATTAAGAGAGGATATGACCGCTCTATAACCTTCTATATTATGTCCATAATCTAATATTATTTTTCTTCCGTTATAGTTATAGATATTAAATCTTCCCTTATTATCTTTACTATCAGATTTAAATGACTTCAACCCTTTTTCTATCATACAGTAATCTACATTCAATCCTAAAAGCGCAGCACTTGCTGCCATTGCATTTTCAATATTATATTCTAAATTACCATTAAATGATATAGGAATATCATTTATATCTATTAACTTATATTTCTTTTTGTTATTTACCATAACTATTGAATTATCTTCAATAAAAACTGCTTTTTTTCCATCTTGTATATTTTTTAAAATCAACTCATTCTTATTTGATTTTGAGAAATATATTATATTAGACTTTATTCTATTAATAATAGTTTTACTATACTTATCATCTGCATTTATGATTGCAAATCCATCATCTTTTATAGCTTCAGCCACAAGAGATTTTACAAAGCATAATTCTTCCATTGAATTTATACCATCATTCCCCAAATGATCATTTGTTATATTTGTAATTACCCCTATATCAGCTATATTATAAGCTAGACCTTTTCGTATTATTCCTCCTCTTGCTGTTTCTAAAACTGCTACATCAACATCTGGATTTAACAATATAGTCTTTGCACTATCAAATCCAGAATCATCCCCATTATGAATACATTTATCATTTAAATAAATCCCATCAGTACTAGTCATTCCTATGTTGTATCCCATTTTTCTTAACACATAAGCAATCAATCTCACAGTTGTAGTTTTTCCATTTGTTCCTGTTACTGAAATAACAGGTATACTCTTTGGCTTTTCATCATATAACATATCTACAATAGCTTTACCAACATCTCTTTTCTTACCTTTTGAAGGAAAATGATGCATTCTTATACCCGGAGCAGCATTAACTTCCATAACTATTCCATTATTATCACTTATAGGTACACTTATATCCTCAGTACAAATATCTACTCCACATAAATCAATTCCTAATATTTTTGCACTTCGTATACAATAATCTATATTTTCTTTACAAATTTCATCGGTACAATCTATTGCAAATCCTCCAGTTGATAAATTTGCATTTTCTCTAAGAATAATTTTTTCATTAACCTTAGGAATATAGTCTAGTGTAATATTTTGCTTTTCAAGGCATCTCATAAGTTCTTCATCAAATTTTATTTTTGTAAGAGGTTTTTCATGATCCTCACCTCTTAAGTCATCTTTATTAAGCTTACTTATTAGCATTTTCAAATTTTCTTTACCATTTCCTATTACGAATGGTTTTATTCTTAAAGATACAGCTACCACTTTATAATTTACAACACATACTCTATAATCATTCCCATTAAAATAACGTTCAATTATAATATCTTTTTGTTTCTTTCTTAAATTAATATATGCATTAATAAGTTCCTTTTCATTTCGTATATTAAGAATTACATTTTTCCCCTTACTTCCAAACCTAGGTTTTAAAACTACAGGATACCCAATATATTCTGCTTGTCTTAATGCATCTATACTATTATTTATTTTATCGCCTTCTGATACAGGAATATTTTGACTTTTCAATAACTGTTTAGTTAGAAGTTTATCGCAAGAAATATCTACACCTACACAGCTTGTTTTCTGTCCAATAGCTGCTTCTATTAATCTTCCCTTTTTTCCATATCCAATTTGATAAATACCACTATCATAAAGTTCAGTAACAGGAAGATTATATTCTTCTGCTGCACGGCAGATAGCTTTAGTACTAGGCCCCATCTGTTCTTGAACAAGAATTCTTTTTATTATATTTAATCTTTCCTCAAAGTTAATAGGAATACATTTTATAAATGAATTTATAATATCAACAGATAATTCACATACTTTTATAGCAGTATTTTTATATTCATACTGAACTATTATATAATAAAAATCTCCTTCAATTTCTCTTGCCTTTCCATACACAACATCAATGCCCAACTTATTTTGAATAGCTATTATCATATGTTCACACACATGAGCTAGATATGTTCCTTCATTTAACCTTTTAACAAAACCACCTATTTCATCAATTCCACATCTATGCTCCTTTAATTCGGGTATAAGTTTTATTAAATTAAAATTAAAATTTGGTATATCTTTACTTGGTATTTCACAATACCCTTCCAAATCCACATCTATTCTTATACATTTTTTATGAGAATATATATTTTGTCCTTCATATACCCTCTTCTGCGTTATTTTCATCTTTAAATTTTTCCTCCTCAAAAGGTAACTTTTTTATTAAATCAAATTTTTCTCCACCAGTTAGAACATGTAATTTTATATTATGCATACTCAAAATATCATCGCCATGTAATTCTGATACATTTGTATATGTAATTGTTGTTCCATCTATAAAATAAACTGCACCTTCTCCAATAACCTCAACAATTCCATCCTTGTCAACTATTATTGCTGTATTTTCATCTATTCCAATACCTAAAACTTCTGGATTTTGCGCTATTCCTGCAAGAAGTCTTCCTATTCTTCCTCTTTGTGCAAAATGCTGATCTATAATAACATCTTTAATAAATCCTAGACCTGGAGCCATTTTTAAAGTGCACTTTCTAGGTGAATCGTCATTATCACCTTGAACAATCATAGTATCACTCATTACAGAAGCTCCTGCTGATGTACCCACCATAAAAGTTCCATTTTGTACTGATTTTTTTAACGCATCGTAAACAGGGGTTCCGCCTATAAGACTAGTAATTCTAAGCTGATCTCCTCCTGTAAAAAATATTAAAGAGGCTTTGCTAATTAATTTTATATTTTCTTCATCAAAAGCCTGTATTCTTTCACCTATATCTAATATTTTTATATTTTTTACTTCTAGCTCACTAAATACTTTATTATATTTTGAAGCTGCTTCTTCAGGATATTCTGTAGCAATAGTAGCTATTAAAAGCATATCTTCATTTTTATTTATTGAATTACATACCTTTTTTAAAATTTCTTTTTTTCCTTCTTTATCCTCTGCACCGCCAATTATTATTAGATTTCCAATCAGCTTATTATCCAAAATTTATCACCTCATATCACGTATTACTTATTATTTCCACTAAATTTTAAAATTATTCATAATTTTCTATATAAAATATAAGGTAAAACTAGTAATAATTTATGTTTGTATTAAAATTTTTAACAGAAAAAAAGTCATTGTAGAATAATACAATGACTTAAACACATATACATTAATTAATTTTTAAAAATAGCTCTTCCTGGAATAATTAATTTCTGTCCTGGTTCAATACAGTCTTCCTCTTCAATCTCATTTATAGATTTAAGCTGTTCCAATGTTGTGCTATATTTTTTTGCTAATCCCCAAAGACTATCGCCTTCACCAACAACATATATTGTTATACTTGCTTTCTTTTCAGGTTTTTCTCCTTCTTCTTCAATTATATCAGATATAAATTCCTTATTTATTTCATAAAGAATTTTTCCACTTAAAAAAAGATTAGCTTTAACAGCTATTGTATTTCCTTCAATAGCAGCTTCAATACTCTCTAAACCAGCTCTTATTATCGCTTTCATTCCCTCTTTAGCTCCAGCAATATCTATCATTGATGAAAATGGAATTTCTGCTTTAATATCAGACAAATATTTTTCTTCATCAGCTGTTTTGTATAATATATCAGCTTTAATTATACCTTCAACAATCACTTTGTCTTGAGCTATCTCTTTATCTGTAAGTATAACAGCTGCATTAGATGATATTATTTGTTCAGGTCTAAGATCTGAATCTGTAAGCTGAATATTATCTTTAACTAATGATTCTGTATTATTTATACCTTGAAGTATGCCAACCTCATATTCATCTTTCTTTAAATCCAATAAACATTCTGGTGAATATGCATCCTTTACAATATCAATATTTTCTTTAGAAAATACCTTTACATGAGCCTTAACTATAAATTCAGTATTTATTATCCTTACTTCACCAAGATCATCTTCTTCAAGCATAAGTTCATTATCTAATAATTCAAAAGAAACTGAAGGTGTCATATCTGCTGTAATACCACTCATTTCTTGTTCCTTAGATAAATAAACATCATCTTCTAAACTTATTACATCTTTGCAGTTATCCCCTTTATAAAGAACATTTAATTTACAATAACATCCTACATAAACTTTATCATCTAATATTTTTACTTCTTTCTTATGAAGCATTATTGAGTAATTTAATATTTTATTTATCTGTGGTTTATCCATACCAACTCTTATCATTGATTTTCCATTAAGCTCAATATCATCACTAGCACTTATCCTATTTATCATTTCAGTTTTCTTTAATACTTCAACGTCATCATTTCCTTCTATGTCCTTAACAAATTCAAATTCATTACTTTTATAAAGCTCCCAGTCGATTTCAAATATTCCTTGAATAGATATTTTTCTCTCATTCATTATTGAAGCTTCAATATGTTCTAATTTGCACTCTGCTTCGCAGATAACCTTATGTTCACTTGGGCTTAAGTCAATACTACTTGTAAACTTTTGAGAATAATCTACCGAATTTACAGCAAGACTATCTTCTCTTGCTAAATATATTACTGTATATTCAACTTTTCCCTCTAATAAAATTTTATCTCCAACTACTTCTTTATTCATTATCATAGGCTTACATTCAACTGTTAATATTTCTTCAACATCAGGGTGAGTATCTGGAATTAAATATTCATCTTTTAATACACAATTAGAACTATCTTCTTTCAACAGCTGTTCAAATTGAACATTTTCTTTGATAACATCAATATCTGCCATACTTAATACCTCCTATAAATTCCTACTACTTATGTATATACCTTAGAAGATAAGTTTATGACAATTATATATATAACAAAACCATTCAATATTACATTAATTATGACGTTTAACTACAAAGTTAAACTTTTATTTATATTTTTTTATTTTTTTATTGACAATATACTTATATTGTCGTAATATAGTAATTGGTTATTGACCATATAACCTCTCATAAATTCTCAATACCCTTTTATACCATAGTTGAAAGATGGAAACCCACCATCTTTCTTTTTTTATGTATTTTTCTTTATTCAAACAAAGAAAAAACCCCGAAAAATCGAAGTTTATATTCCTGCCGGAAACACTAATTGTACCGTTTTTGTTAATACATCTGAATAGCTATATGTCACTGTCCTTTGGGTGTCATTTTTTAGTCTTATAACAAAAATACTAGGATAAACACTCTCTATTATTCCATCATTGACTAATATCTTTTTTCTTCCACCGTTAGCTTTTAAAGTTACCTCATCGCCAACATGACTTTTTATGTCACTTTTTATAGAAGCAATTGTTTTTACTTTTTCCATTTACACACCCTCTTTCATATAAATTATACATTAAATTTATTTTTTGTCAATAAAATCAAATATTTTATCACTATTCATAGTACTTTGTCAATACGAACATTTTTCTATGACTTTATTTTTTTACTAAGTCATTCTATTATCTGCAACAAATTATATTTTATACATAATTAATTTTTTTATTAATAATCTTATTTAAATTTATATAGTACACCCTGCTTACTAAAAAAATTATTAATGAATAATAAATTATAGTAATATTAACTTATATGTTAATATTACTAATCTAAACAAAACTGCTTTTATCTATTATCCATTAAATATTTTAAATCATATATAATTCACCTTTAAATATAAATTGATTTGGGATATCCTTCTCTATATTTTCCTCTTGTCTGAATTCCTCCAACTCCTTTCATACCTGTTATAGTATTTTCTATAACATCAGTAATTGATACTACTTTATCAATTCTTGTATAAGCTATTTTTTCACATACAAAGACTGGGTCCAGGCAATGTATAAGTACTCTATTAGGAGATGAAGCAAAATTAGCACCTACATCTAAAATTCTTTCATAGCAACTCTGACATGCTCCAGCAAATATTACAAGCTCATCATAACTAGAATTATAATTTCTTAAATTCTTAACAGATTCAAGGTAATATTCAGAATTCCTATAATTATTTAAATCAAGATAATCTCTAGGAGCTTTTACTACACTATCATGCCCTGTTAAAACAACTATATCAGGCTTAATCTCCTTAACTAAATCAACAATAACTTCTGGCTGCTCTTTTTCTGGTATTGTCTTTCCTACTGCATCTAGAGATAATTGCTTATATACTTTCAGGCATGTTTCCATATACTCACTATCTCCATCAACGTGAAGTATTCTACCTGGCCTTCCAAACATTAATTCCTGCTTATTCTTTATCTTTGCTGACTTATCTACCTTATCTCTAACTCCACCTCTGAACCTTAAAGCGTTTTTTATAGCTTCATTTACTCTAGTATTTAATATCCTATCCTTAGACCCACCATCTTCTTCTGCTTCTTCAAGGTCATCCTCTACTGAATCAGCTATTATTCTAATATTGATACCTTTTAATATTATATTTTCAACATTACCTACTTTCTTCATATCAATAATTTTGAATGTTATATCTTTTCCATAAGATTTCCTTACTACAATATCTCCTATCTGCATTACTTTCTCCTAAATATATTGTTTTTATATACTTTCATAATATGGACTATTAATACAAAAGGTTTCAATAAAATAATAAATCCTATTGACTAATTAAAATTCAATAGGACTCATTCAAAAATAAATATTATATTTTATATTCAATTTTAAATTTTTCCAAGAAATCTAGATACTTTTTCTGTTCATCTATTATGGAACTTAGCTTCCCTGCAAATGTATTTTGTCCCCAATTAACTTCATTGTAGTAATATCTATTTGCAAGTCTCCAGTACCTTTGTGGAAATTCAAGATATGCAAATAGTACTTTGTACTCTTCATCCTTAAGTTTTGATACAGAATTATAAGTATCCATAATAGCTATTGCAAAATCCATATTCCAATCTACACGTTTTAATACTTTAGTCATAAAATTACTAATATCAAATGTTCTAAGTTCTCTCTTACAATAGTCAAAATCAATAATATGCACGTCCATTTTATCACTTAGTATTATATTGTGATAGGTAAAATCATGATGACAAAAACTCTTTTCATTTTCAGCGTACATACAAAGCTCATAATAATCCGATTCTTTTAATGTTTCTAATGCCTTTTTACCAAGATCCTTATAGAACTCCATTGATTGTATATAAAGCATATCAAAATCATTTTTTATATTTTTCTTTCTCACCATATCACGCATTTTATCTAATGATTTAATTCTTTTTTCCATTAGATGAGGCCATCTTCCAAGATCGCTTTTTAGTTTTGAATTTTCCGGTGGATCATATCCTTTAGATGCTTCATGAAGCTCTGCTAAAGTTTTAGCTGCTATTTTTACTTCTTCTATATTGTGAAAATCACATTCTCTCCCATCTAACCATTCAGATAAAGTATATAAATCTTCATTAACTAATGCATATGGTTCACCCTCTGTATTAAGATAGTACTTATCCAGATTAGAAAAACCATTTTTTCTTAAATGTTCCTTTGCACCATATACAAATAATAACTTCTGAGGACCATAATTAATCTTTTTTAAGCATCTTTCACCTTTATCAGTCTTAAGATAGTATACACCTTTATTAGCCTTAATTTTTTCTATCTTAATATTAAACTGTCTCTCTATTTCAAATTCCCTCATCATAGTTCTCACCTCCTGTAATATTTATATGTATATTATATTCCTTTTATTAACATTTTTTATATTCTTTTAATATAATACAATAAGATAAATACTTTGGAAGGAATCAATAATGAAGATAGGAATAGATGGCAGGGCTGCAAAATGGTATAGAGGTACTGGAATAGGCACTTATACTCATGAGCTCATTAGAAATTTAAGTAATACAGATATTGATAATGATTATTTAATTTTTATGCCCAAATGTGATTTATTAAACAACCTAGGCAAAAATTTTTCTGTAGAATTTGTAGATTCTATATCTTCTGATAGTTTCTGGGATGATATAAAGGTTCCTAACGCATTAAGTTCATCTGATATTGAAATATATCATGTCCCTCAAAATGGGGTAGGTCTTTCTGAAAATATATCCTGTAAAAAAGTAATTACCCTTCACGATATAATTCCTTTAAGAATGCCCGAAACAGTAAGTGATAGATATATAAGAATATTCAATAATGAACTTCCTAAAATATTAGATAATTGTGATGGAATTATAACTGTGTCCGAATTTTCAAAGAATGATATTTCAAAAGAATTTAATTTTCCACTAGAAAATATATACGTTACACCTCTTGCTGCTGAAGATATATACAAACCTCTTAGCAAATGCCAGTCTAAAGCTCTTATAACTCAAAAATACGGTATTGAAGAAGATTTTGTTCTATATGTAGGCGGATTTAGTCCTAGAAAGAATATAAAAGGCTTAATCGAAGCATATTCAAAACTTCCTTATGAATTAAAAGAAACATATAAGCTTGTTATAATAGGGCGCAAAGGACCTTCATACTATGATTATAAACATCGTGCAGAAGAACTTGGTATTTTAGATAAAGTTGTCTTTACTGATTTTATTCCATTAGAAGACATGCCTTTATTTTATAATGCAGCTGAAGTCTTAGTCTATCCTTCATTTTATGAAGGATTTGGCCTTCCACCTCTTGAAGCCATGGCCTGTGGTACTCCTGTAATAGCATCAAATGTAACTTCACTTCCTGAAGTCTGTTATGAATCTGCTTTATTAATAAATCCTTATGATATTGATATGCTTTCATATGATATTCAGCGAGTTTTGAATAATAGCCTTTTAAAATTAACTATGGTTAAAAAAAGCCTTACAAGAAGTAGTGAATTTTCATGGAATAAAACTGCTCTTGGAACTATAAATGCATATAGATCTATTATTTATAATAATATTACTCATGATAAGATTTAATAACACTTAATCAATATAAACTAAAATGAACTTAATCATAAGATTAAGTTCATTTTAGTTTATATTTTGAATTTTTGATTTAGTGTGTCAATAAGTTCAAGCCTATAAATTTCATTGTTCAATTTTCCTTTTAGTCTATTTAAAAATACTTCATAATCCCACTTTTTCTTTTTATAGTAATAGTCCATTGATATTGCATAAAAATCTTTTGGAAACCTAAGTATATATGACATAAGTTTTTTCTCTTTCATATCTAATGGAGCTATTTCTTCATAAGAATCTATAACCATATCCATTTTATTCATATCAAAGGCAGCATTTTTAATTGCTTTAAGCACAAAATCTGCTAAATCATTTATTCTAAGGTCAATAGTCATAAAATCAAAATCTATTATACTCACATCTTGATTTTTTATAAGAAAATTGTGATATGCAAGATCATTATGACAGATAGTAATTTTATCTTTTAAAGATCTTAAATACAAATAATCACTTTTTTTCAGACTATCTATGAGAATATTTATTTCACCAATATATTTATCTACATTATCCATAAACAGTTCATCAAACTCATTCTTATGATCGTATTCTAATACCATTTTTTTTATTTTATTAAGATCATCATATGCATATATATACTTATCAATAATTGAAACATCTAATACATCTGTAGCATATTTATTATTTAAATATTCTCTTATTCCTTGAGAAGCATTATGCATTAATGCTATATTCTCAGCACATAACCTTATCTCAACAGGATTTGTAAAAGAAGCTTCTCTTCCTTCTAAAATATCCATAACTACATATAAATCGTTGTTCCATTTTAAATAATTTTTCTTATTTTTAAGGACATTATAACTTATTATATTCTTATAATCTTTTTTCACATATTTAAGAGAATCGCTTATAAAATTAATCCTTGGAATATCATAATTAACCTTCTTAAGTATCTTACGTCCATTATCAGTAGATAATATAAACACCTTTCTAAGTGGTGTAACATCATTGATTTTTATACCAAGTTCATTGAAAAACTCTAGACTAAGATCATACTCACAAAGATAATTTTTTTCTGAATATCTTATCCTATTCATATATTTCCTCCTAAATTATACTACCTGCCTAAGTATGAATTATTTATGAAATAAAATTCTTATTTTCATATTTCAGACTGTTTTTTAGCATTATAAAATACTCATCTATAGACTTATTTTTTTTATTTTCTATATACTTTTCCCATGTTCTTAAAAAATCTCTTGGATAAGTACATAAACCTTTTAAATAATGAATGCTATCAAACGAAAGATGTGATAAATGAACAAATAGTTTTATAAATTCCTCTTCATTTATATTTATTTTTTTTCGCTGAAGTCTCTTTATATATCTATACATGTCTTCTTCTACAAGGTCATAAACCATACCCTTATCTATACCAATTTCAATCTTATCACCATTAGTTCTAAGGTTTCCTGCATCAGCTCTCCCTATACATATTTCTTCACGATTCATACTTCTTTCAATGACAGTAAAATATCCATGTTCATAAATATATTTAATTGACTCATTTCCTTTCTGCAACATTCTATTTCCTTCAGAAATTAATAATTTCTCAGCTTCATTCTTTTGATGCTTATCTAGTAAAAAGTCATAATTTCTTTTTAGTTTTTTCATCTGCACTTTGTATCCTTCAATATCTTTACCTATTACACTTTGAAATCTTTCAAGTTTTTCAAAACTACATCCTAAAAGTATTTTTTGTGTACGGACAATTAATTTAATTTGATTTTCATATGCTCTTCTATCTATATTTTTATCATAAGAAAAATACTTACCTATAATATTTATTCCTTTAGAACTTAAATATTCAGTTATTTTAATCTCCCCCTTTAAAATAACTCTCTATAAAATCTTCACGTTCATCACAATCACATAAATATTTTTTTAACTTATTAATAAAAAATTCTTCTCCCCATGGCTGCATTTCCCAATATGCTTGAATCCCTATCTGCCAGAAAGCTTGAGGAAACCTTATAAATTCTCTTATAATAGGTATCTCATAATTTTCTACTTCTACTTCCTTTTCATAAGAATTAAGAATAAAATCAGCTTTACGTGAATCCCACTTTCCATCTTTCATAGATCTAATAAGTAGCGAAGCTAAATCATGAATATGTGAATCTAATATACAATAATCAAAATCTATAATATTAAGCTTTCCACACTTATCTACTAGAATATTATGATGTGCATAATCGTGGTGACAGAATCCCCCCTTGAAAACTTCTTTCTCCATAACTTTAAAATAATTATTCTTTTTTAATCCATCTATACTTTTTTCTGCTCTATTTATTTCTTTTTCTATATTTTCTAAGTACAATAAATCAAAATCTGATTTATAAAACTTTCTGCTTATCCTATCTTTAAAATCTAACATTTCATTTTTTCTTGTATCAAATACTTTCTCCCATGAGAACCATCCTATTCTAGGCTTCATTTTATTATTAATAATAAATCCCCTACTTCTTTTATGAAGCTTTGCAAGTTCTTCAGCTACTAAAGACAATTCTATAAGATTATCATAATTGCTTACTCTTGATGGAATCCATTTTGTTAAGTACACATATTTATTATCTAACTTTCCATACTCCCTTCCATACTTGTCAGCTATAAATTCAGGAATATCTGAAAAGCCATTCTTTTGAAGATGTTTTATTGCAGAATATATAAAATAAAAATGAGAAAATTCATATTTAACTATCTTTAGGCAGTATCCCTCATCATCCGTTCCAACAATTTTATAACTATTTTTAACTTTCTCCACAGTATTTACAGCAATTTTATAATTTCCCTCTATATATTTTTTTATTTTAAAACCATCAATACCTTTATCCATAAACTAACCACCAAATATCGTTCTCCTTATTATATGTGCTGAAATAATTTATTGTGATTTATATTCACAATCTTTACCCTCTACTAATACTCTATAATATATACAGTTTATTGAGGTGTTTACATGAAATTTGCTATAGATGCGCGAGGTGCATTTTTATATCATGGTACTGGAATAGGAACATATACAGATAATCTTATTTCACAAATGATAAATCTAGATCCAAAAGATGAATTCACCTTGTTTTGTTCTGCAAAATATAACTCAAATTATAATAAAGATAATACGCATATAATATTTTCTTCGGGAAAACATGGCACCTTCTACGAGAAATATTATTTTCCTAATAGTCTAGAAAAAAACAATATTGATTTATATCATATTCCTCAAAACGGAATTGGATTTGAATTTAACTCAAAGACAACTACAGTTGTAACCATCCACGACCTTATTCCATATATTATGCCCCAAACTGTTGGAAAAGGATATCTTGAAAGATTTTTAAGAGATATGCCGAGTATAATTTCAAATTCAGATGCAATAATTACTGTTTCTGAATACTCTAAAAAAGATATATTAAAATTTTTTAGTTTTTATCCTGAAGAAAAAATATTTGTGACTCCATTAGCTGCTAATAGCAATTTTAGACCATTAGATAAAAAAGATTGTCAGTTATATGTAAACAAAACTTATAATATAGATACATCTTATATTCTATACCTTGGAGGATTCAGTTCTAGAAAAAATGCTTTTGGTATAATAAAAGCTTTTAATAAAGTCTACAAAAGCTTAAATAAACCTTATAAGCTTCTTTTAGGTGGTTCACTTAAAGATGAAGGTAATAGAATTTTTGAATATGTAAAGAATAATAACCTTGATGATAAGATAATTTTCTGCGGATATGTAGAAGATGATATGCTCCCTGTTCTATACAGTGGATGTGATGCATTTATATACCCTTCTCTATATGAGGGATTCGGTCTACCACCACTTGAAGCAATGAGCTGCAAAGCTCCAGTAATTACTTCTAACATTTCATCTATTCCAGAAGTCACAGATGATGCAGCAATTTTAATAAATCCTGCTAAAGATGATGAACTTGAATCATCTATTGTTACTTTATTAAATAGTGATTCTCTTAAATTACAATATAGTGAAAAAGGCTATAAACGAAGTTTAGAATTCTCATGGGAAAATACAGCAAAAAAAACATTAGAAGCATATGCTAAAATTGTTTCATCTAAGATTAAATAAAAATAAAAAAACTCAGACCTTATCTGCATTGAAGTATTAAAAATACATTATGCATAAAATCTGAGTTTTATTATTCTGTAATTAATTTCTGTTTTATCTTAATATACTTATTATAATTTCCCATAGGTAAAGTTTTTTCTTCAACATTGCTCATAACTACCAAAGGACTTGCTCCATAAAAATTATTCATATGCTTTTCTATTTCAGTACTTTTATAAGTATATAAGTAACTAGAAAAGAAATCTCCATTTTTTACAAATTCTATTCCATCTTTAGTATTTGTCATTACATACGTTATGAATTTATCTATTAATTTTTGATTATCTGCATTTTCGCTTAATACTATTATATTTGACCCATCAGCTGAGTAAAACTTATTTGTACCTGCATGCAGACTTGGAACTGTACCTACACTCCATTGGCACTTTTCTTCTATTGCTGCAATTTCTTTCATAGCATTTATAGAAGAAATTCTTGCTAAAAATTCTCCTCCATTAGTTAAATTAATTATATTATTATTTTTTAATTCATCCATTTTAGAATTTACTTTTTCTATAATCTCATCCTCTGTTAAATCATTTGTCATATTCTCCATTATAAGTAAATCAACTAAATCCTTATAATCTTGGTCAGTAGCATTAAGTATCCTTACTGTACCACCACTTTTTTCATAAATATCTTTTCCTATTCTTATAACATCATCCCATGTATTAAAATCAGCTCTATCATAATTATATTGTTTTAACATATCTTCTCGTAAGTAGAGAACTAAAGGTCTTGATGTTAATGGTATACCTATAGCATTTCCATTATATTCAACCTGCTCTATTCTATATTTTGCAAAATTTTTCTCATATGTATCTAAAAGTGTATTTGCATTTTCATATGGTTTTAATTTATCCATCCCAATGTTCTCAAGAGTAAGTCTATTTGCTTCTCCTACATTAGATAATTTATTCTTTAATGTATTATCCATTAATTCTTCTAATTCTGAATAATTATTCATTTTAGTTATAGTAACCGTAGTCTTAGGGTTTGTCTCCATAAATTTATCAGCACACAAAGTGAGAAAATCATATGATTTATCAGTAGCTAAAATTTCAATATGCCCCTTTATCTGCTGTTCTTTCTGTGGGTTAAATAAATTAATACTTATTATACCAAATCCCAAAATTATAAAAAATACAACAGTATATTTAATCTTATTTTTCATAATAATGCTTTACCTCTCTTACTTTTATACGATATTAATTAATTTATAACAATATTAAGTATAGCATAAAAAGTTCCCTATATAAGAGAACTTTTTATATTAACTACTTCAAATATCAAATAGCAAAAAAATATTATTTTCTAATAATCATCATCACAAGAATTTTCTCTAGAACACTTATTGCCTATATATTTTCCTTCATAACATGATGTTTTTAATGACTCATATCTTATACATATATTATCTTTATATACTTTTAGCATATATCTTTGATTTGGATATAAAGGCCCAAGTAAAAATTGACCATATTGATCAGTAAAAGTATGAGTTAATGGAACTATACCCTTTGGACAAATCTGAAGTAGCTTTACAACAGCATCAGCTACAGGATCATTATCTTCATCTACAACTGTTCCGTATATTACACTTCTCTTTTCTTTTCCAATTTTAATAACTGCATCAATTTGTTCATTTTCTCTAGGGCATATGGAACAAACACTTACTCTTCCGCTCATTATCTTTACCTCCATAAGTTATTATTTATATTAATAAAATATGAAAATAATGTATTTTGGTGCATCTTTAAATAATATTATGCCAATATCTTAATTCAAAAAATACACTATAGATATAATAAAAAATATACCTATAGTATATTAGTATTATTTAGCTTCTTCTAGGGTAACAGTTAAATCAACAGGTTTATGATTTCTGATTACCTCTACTTCCATTGTATCTCCAACATTTTTACTATTCTTTATTTCTTTTAATTCATCAAAAGTAGTAACAGTTTTTCCATCACATTTTACTATTATATCACCGATTTTCATTCCTGCTTTTTCAGCTGGTGAATATTCTTCAACCTCTGCAACATATAATCCTTGTTCTAAATTATATCTTTGAGATAAAGAACTATCTACAACTCTAATCTTTATTCCAAGGTTAACCATTTGTTTTGATAATGTATCTATTTGAACCTTAACTTCATTTATTGGAATTGCAAATCCTATACCTTCAACAGAAGCATTTGAGCTACTTGCTTGTGAAGAAAGTTTCATTGAATTTATCCCAATTACCTGTCCTTTTGTATTTACTAATGGACCACCACTATTACCTGAATTTATAGCAGCATCAGTTTGAATTAAATTCATAGATTTACCGTTTCCACTGTCAACAGATCTATTACTTCCACTTACTACCCCTTTTGTTAATGTATATGCAAGATTTTTAGAAAGAGGTGTTCCAATTGCAATAACTTCTGCCCCTGGGTATATTTCATCAGAATCTCCAAGTTCTGCAACAGCAGGAACCTTTGTTCCTTCAGCTAATTTTATCATTGCTATATCTTTATCTGCATCATAGTTAACTACATTAGCATTTACTTCTCTTCCATCGCTTAATGTAACTTTTATTTCTTTAGCTCCATTTATAACATGATAATTAGTTAGGATATCTCCATCTTCATTTATTATAAACCCAGATCCCATACCTTCAACTTCTCCAGTTCCACCGAACATGTTTACTGAACCAGAATCAGATACAGTTGAAATAATAACTACTGCTGGTGAAACTTTGTTAAATGCATCAGCAGCTGACATTGCATCATCAGAACTTTGTGTAAAAGATTGTGGTACATATGTTACATTTTTACTTACTGCAGATGTACCTAAAGTTCCTCTATTCATAGCATAGTAAGTAATTCCACTTCCAAATACTCCCCCTGCCATTGCTACAATTACAAGTCCTGCAATTTTTCCTAAAAACTTTGCTTTTCCCTTTCTTTTAGGTTTATTATGAAAATTGTTATTTCCGTTATAACTATTCCCTCCTACAGTTTGATCCGCTTCATTAACTGGTGATGCTTCCACATCAATAAAATTATTATTTTCGTTATTATACATAAATTGTTCCTCCTATATTTATTTCTAATACTATATCTTAACGCATTTACTATGGTAGTTACTCACTTAAAAATTATATACATATATTAAAATTAATAATATTTTAACTTTTCATATAGAATATTATTACCCATCCTTTAATATTAGTATAAAAAAATTATGTGTCAAACAAATGACAGTATAAAAAAATCTATAGTTTATATTTATACTATAGATTTTATAATAATATTTATTTTTTTGATAGCTTTCTAGCCTGTTTTAATACACTATTAATATCAGATATTACCTTGTCTGAATTAGACATAGAATATGGACTATCGTATGATGTATCCTCTATATAAACTGTGGTTTTATCTTCATCCCCCATGTTCTTAATAGATATATCAGCATCATCTGTTACTATATAAAGAGGTTTGTTTTCGAATACTCCTTGATCTTGACTGTCTGATACTCTTTCATATAAATTACCTAACTCATTTGATATAGCACCTCTATATGTGTTCTTATTTTTAAAGCATTCAAATTCTTCTTTTTCATTTTCATTTAAATTTTCTTCAAAATAAGCATTTTCAGTAGTTAATCCCATCTTATCCATCAATAATGTTAATGAAAAATTAGATCCAAAGTCTTCTATTTTACTTCTATAGTATTTATTTCTAATAACTTTACTGATATTTGCATCACTAAGTTTGCTTTCATCAATAGGATTAATAAGAACTGCACCTGCAACAGAGTCTGGATATAATTTAGCAAAATTCGTCATAACCAGGCATCCATACTCTTCTCCTACTAGAATATATGGCTCCGATGCTCCTGCTTTTTTTAGCAGTGATTTTAAAGCCTTTGCCTGCTCTTCTGGAGTCATCTCACTTTTTAAATCATTAAATCCATATCCACATCTATTGTACCTAAAAACTGATACATTATCCTGTTCCTCAACTGTTTTATATACTTTATCCCACTGATATAAATTAGTACCTATATTTCCATCAAAGACTACAGTATATTCACCAGTTCCCCTTATCTGGTACTCCATCTTATTACCATCTATTCTTACATACTTAAATCTAGATTTGTATTTTTGATTGTCAATAGTTTTACCTACTGATTGAATTATAAATCCTACTGCAACTAAAATCATTATAAAAATTACAATTCTCTTTATGACTTTTACTTTGTTTATTTTCTCTTTTTTAACAGTATGAAGACCATTAGAATGAGATAATAATTTCATAATAAAATTAACCCTCCACTAATTTTAAATTCGGCTTTGCATTTATATCAATATCCTCAGTAAATCCTGCTTCAAATTTAAAATAAGCAGCACTTCCTATCATGGCAGCATTATCTGTACATAAAATAGGAGCTGGGAACAATATTTCAATACCTCTCTTTTCACCTTCTTTTATAAGAGTTTCTCTAAGACATGAATTAGATGCAACTCCTCCTGCAATAGCTATTTTTTTAACATTCTTTCTCTCACAAGTTAAAAATACATTTGTTTTTAATACATCAACTATTGCTTTTTGGAATGAAGCTGCAACATCCGCCTTATTAACTTCTTCACCTCTCATTTTAGCTTTATTTAAATAATTAAGAACTGCTGATTTTACACCACTAAATGAAAAGTCTAAAGTATCATCATGGAATTTAGCTCTAGGAAATTCTATAGCATTTTCATTTCCTTCTTTTGCAAGCTTATCTATTTTAGGTCCTCCTGGATATCCAAGTCCTAAAGCTCTTGCAACTTTATCATATGCTTCTCCAGCCGCATCGTCCCTAGTCTGTCCTATAACTTCAAATTCTCTATATCCTTTAACATGAACTATAAAAGTATGTCCTCCTGATACAACTAAAGATACAAAAGGTGGTTTTAAATCTTCATGTTGAATAAAGTTTGCACTAATGTGCCCTTGAATATGGTTTACTGGTACAAGCGGTATTCCTGTTCCAAGAGATAACCCCTTAGCATATTGAAGACCTACAAGAAGTGCTCCAACAAGCCCTGGCCCATAAGTAACTCCAATTGCATCTATATCTTTTAAAGTCATTCCTGCTTCCTCTAAGGCAGCCTTAACAACACTATCTACTACTTCAATATGCATTCTTGATGCAACTTCAGGAACTACTCCTCCATATTTCTTATGAGTATCTATCTGTGATGCAATTACATTAGATAGTACTTTTCTTCCATTTACAACAACTGCTGCTGATGTTTCATCACAGCTAGATTCTATAGATAAAATTACTTTTCTACTCATATTTTTTAATCCCTCTTCTTAATATAAAGTCTATTCCAAAAACTTCCTCAAATATTAAATATCCTCTATAAAGTATATCAGAATAATATATTTTAATTCTTACGTTAATCTTAATAATACCCAAATATTATACTTTATATATATAATATTATCAATTTTTTGTATGCTATATAGATTATATACTTGATATGCTTGAATTTGAAAAATTTAAAATTAAACTGTACAATTATCTAAAATATAATTATAAATAAGGAGAATTTAAATGTCAGATTATTCGAAAGTTATCGTTAAAGGGTCACCTATAACAAAATCTAATTTTAAATTACACAATACAAAAGGGCGTGCTATTTTACCTGATAACTCTGGTCAATATCATGATAGATATGCCTTATATGAACAAGAAATCGCATTAATTGCAAGAAGCCAGAATCCAGATGTAATTTTTACTGAAAGCCTTATTGCCGTACTAAAGGTATACTATAAAAGTGAAAAACGTCATCCAGATACTATAAATATAACAAAAAGCATATTTGATGGAATCGAAAAAAGTGGACTTATAGTTAATGATGCTCAGATACGAAGAATAATTACTGAAGAATTTTATGATAAAGAAAATCCTCGTTTTGAATTAGAATTATATCCTGAAAGCAAATATAATATAAATTACTCAATATACGAGAATAAAGAAATAAAAGAGCCAATTTTATATTCTTCTTTAAAAAAAAATATATCTAGTAATTTATCAAAAGATTCATCTTCTTCGAAATCATCACCAAAAACTAATTCAGCAAAACATGTACAAAAAAATATTTCAAATACTGCTACAGCAGAAAAAACATGCAGTATTTGTAACAAGCCAATTATAACTTCTGATTTTGTAAAAGCAGATGGTGGCAAAACACTAATATGCAAAAAATGCTTTACTAAACTATTCTAAACCTAAAATTCACATATTTTAACAAGCACAGTATTAATATAATTATTTTAGAAGGGACGAGAATATATGAATGATAATTTAAATATTTTATTTTTTGGAGATAGCTTGACATTTGGCTATGGTGTTTCTAAAGAAAATTCATGGGTATACAAAACTTCTCATGAATTAAAACTAAACTATATTAATAAAGGAAAAAATGGTGATACTACCTCTTCTATGCTTTCTAGATATAATAGTGATGTTTTACAAAATAAGCCCTATATAATATTCATTATGGGTGGTACTAATGATTTATTGTGTGGAAGAAGTGTAGATTACATATTAAATAATATAGAAATTATGATAAAAGATGCATTAGCTATAAATTCTCAAGTTATAATAGGAATTCCTCCAATTATATTTGGCGATATGGCAAATGATTTATTCTGCCCTTCTCCATTTTATACATATGCTGAAGATAAACTATCTCTACTACATAAGGAGCTAATAAAATTATGTAATAAATATTTAGTTTCATATATAGATTTTTACTCAATTCTTTTAAATAAAAAAATTTTATTTTTAGATGGAATACATTTAAATTCTCAAGGAAATCAATTGATGTTTGAGAATGCAGTTAAAGTAATTAGAAATACAATCTCTAGGATGCCATTACAATAAGTTTAATAGTAAAAATAATATATCAACCAATGTAAGAAAAACTACTGTTTCAAAAATTAAATCAACAGTAGTTTTTAATCTATTAAATATACATAATTAAGTCAAATTATAAATTTAATTATTAGAATTATAATTGCTAACTAATCAAGTATCTATTTATATATTCTGCAGCTTTTTTACCACATTCATATCCATCTATATCTTTCATTTTTAATGTATTTTCTCCATAAATTATATTTCCACATGCAAAGAATCCATCTATAGAAGTCATATAATCTATAACTTTAGGCCCTTTAGTATTTTCATCTATTTCTATTTTTAATTTCTTTATCTTGTAGTTTTCTGGAATAAATCCAACTGATAATATAAGCGAATCACAAATATGATTAATTGTTTCCTTAGTGTCCAGATTAATTACTTCAACAGTGTTAATCCTAACATCACCATAAATATTTATTACTTTAGTCCTTTCAACTATTGGCATATCAAATCCATCAATTATATCTGCTATTTCATCGTCTACAATATCTTCAAATTTTTTTTCTATTAATATAGCATCTACATTTCCACCCTCAATAAGAAGCCTTCTTGCTAAAATAAATCCCCACTTATCTTTTGCTGTTATAATTGCATTCTTTCCTGGAAGATAACCTTCTATATTAACTATTCTTTGAGCTTCACCTACTGTAAATATTCCTGTAAGACCATTTGTAGCGACATCTACATTTCCACTAAGTCTTTCCTTACATCCCATTGCAAATATTATAGCCCCTGCTGTAACTTCCTTTACACCATCTACAGGATTTACATATACAACTGTTTTATTAACTGTAATATCTAGTACTGTGGAATTTATATATATATCTACTTCTGTATCTTTTAATTTATTCTTAAGAAATTGTATGTATTCTGGTCCAGTTACACATTCTCCTATAAACTTTTTTCCAAAATCATTATGAATAAATTGATTTACTATGCCTCCAATATCTTCTTCTCTTTCTATAAGTAATATTTTTTTCAAACCTGACTCTGCTGCTCCTAAGGCTGCTGTCATGCCAGCAATACCAGCTCCTATTATAATCAAATCATAGTCTAACATATTATTACTTCCCTCCATGCCATTCTATCTTCTAACTTTATATTTTTAACAAGCTATTAATTATTTACTTTGTCTATTTCAAAACATTATAATGCACATTATATATTATACTATAATAATTTAAAGTTAAGTTGCTTTAATAACAAATATTCATTTAACCTTTTCATTTATATAAAAATTACAATTTTATTATTTAGCTTCATAATTATTTATTTAAAGGTAAAAATTATGTATACTAATGTATAGCTACAATTAATTGAATCGAGGTGAAATTATGAGTTCTTCAAACTCAAAACTAAAAAACTTTTTTATAAATCATTTTTCAAAAGATAGCCTTATAAGGTCATTGTTTTTTATAATTCCACTAATATCAATAGTCTTAAAAGGCATTTTCTATGAAGGATTTGTAACAAGCCCTTCTCCATATGACTTTAATTTTATATCAGGATATAATGAAGTATCGATTCTTTCTCTTTCATATTATTTTGGATTTGCACTTATATTTTTGAGCTTTTCTCTTTTGTTCAAAGGTAAAGGAAGACTAATCTATGTTTTTGTCCTTGATATAATAGTAACTGCTTTATTCATATTTGATATATGGTATTATAGAGGATTTAATACTGTACCATCTTTATTAGTACTTCAACAGACAGCTAACTTAGACAATATGACTGAAACTATTATGTCTATGATAAGTCCAATGGACTGGATATTTTTCGTTGATTTTATTATTCTTGGAATTTTAGCTTATATATTTAGAGACAAATTTGCAAAAGGAAAAGGTTATAAGAGAGCAATTAAAGGATTTTTATTAACCTTCATAATTCCATTTATATATCTTGCATATTTACCATTTAATCTATATGTATTACATAACTATAACGTTAAAAATGCATATATATTAGCAGCTACCGATCCAAACTATACTATGGAATATTTGTCTTCAATAGGATATCACATACACGATGCTGTAACTACATATATTAATACACAACCATATACTCTTACTCAAGAAGACAAGAAAGAAATAAAAGAATATTACGAAACTAAAAATGAAGATCTTCCTAATAATGAGTATTTTGGTGCTGCCAAAGGTAAAAATTTAATATATATTCAAGTTGAATCATTAGAAGACTTTGTAATAGGAAAAAGTATTGATGGTCAGGAAATAACACCTGTATTAAATAAACTCACACAAAATTCAGTATACTTCCCTAATATAATTGAACAAGTAAATGAAGGAACAAGTTCAGACTGTGATTTTATTGCAAATACTTCATTGTTCCCTGTAAGAAGAGGTACTGCTTTCTTTAGATATCCTAATAACGACTATAATTCAATGCCTAAAATACTTGAAAACAATGGATACTATACTGAAGTAATACATCCTGATAAGGGTTCATTCTGGAACTATGAACTTGCACTAAGTGGTGGAATTGGATTTAATAAATTTACTGATTATTATTCATTTGAAAATGATGAATCTATTGGACTAGGACTAAGTGATAGAACCTTCTTCACACAGGCTGCTCCAATGATAGGTGATATGCCATCACCATTCTATGCAATGACAGTAACTCTAACAAGCCATGGGCCATTTAATTTACCTGAAAAATATAGAGAGTTAAATCTAGATAAAGAATTAGATGACAATAAACTTGGTGGATATTTCCAAAGCATACATTATACAGACAAACAAATTGGATACTTTTTAGACTTATTAAAGCAAGAAGGTGTCTTAGAGAATAGTATAATAGTTATTATGGGAGACCATACAGGAATTCACAAATATTATAATGACGATATTGATCAACTATCTAAAAAAGAAGATTGGTATCTTGATGAAGATGCACGTAAAGTTCCAATGTTAATATATGATCCATCTGGAGCAGTAAAACCACATACTTTTGACAACCTTTATGGCGGTCAAATTGATTTTATGCCTACTGTTCTATATGTATTAGGTATTCCAGCAAGTGAATATGAAAATACTTGTATGGGAAGAAATCTTTTAAATACTAACTTATCATATGCACTATCAAATAGTGGTAGACTTTACGGACAAGAAAATCTTACTGAGCAACAAAGAGAAATTCTCTCAGAAGCTCTTGATATTTCAGATAAGATGATTCGTGCAAATTATAATTATGATGGAAACTGATAAATAAAAAAAGACCTGTATCTAAATAATTTAAAAACATTCAGATACAGGTCTTTTTATTATATATCCTTAAAAAATATATATTTAGTTATTCTAATATATTGATTTTTTTATCTTTACTTCTACTTTTCTTATTTAACTTAATAGGCTCATTAAGTTTGTCACCCCAAAGCAATCTGATTAGAATATTTATTAAAAATATAATAACCAATTCTCCAAGCCATATAAAAACAAATTTACTTTTAAAAAATAAAGGAACTTTTCCTACATAGGGAATATGAAAAACATATGTACCAATCAAATCACTTCTTTTAGTTTCATAAACATCCAAATTGGTTTTACCTTCAGCATTTGTTCTATAAATTATATTTCCATCTTTATCTCTTTCAGTTTTATTAAAATGATGGGTTATAATTATTGGGTCGCCAAAACGATTGGCATGAAAAGTGATAATTTGTTGAGGCTTTAAGTTTACAAGTTCATCTTCTTTAAAGTTTTTTACACATACTAAAGAGTATGTTGGAATCCTCGGCTCCATACTATTTGTTAGAACAGTATAGAACTTATAATTTACAATATTATCCATCTTTCTAGGAATAAATATTCTTAAAGCTATAAAAACTATTAGTAATACAATTACTAAATAATAAATAATTTTAGTAAATGCCTTAAATACCTTCATAAAATTCTCCAGTTTATTAATTAAGAATTTAAATAGTTATTAATATTAGGAATATTAATGATACTAATATTAATGGCTATTTAAATATGATAGAATTAAAGACTATTGTTGTTTACTGTTAGATAATTGTGCAGTAAGTGTTATATTTAATTTCTTATCAGCTATACTATTTGCTACATCTTTACTTGTTGGTTTAATTGTAACATCATACTTAGGCTCAAAATCGCTAGTTCCAATGCTTGAATCTGTCTTGCTTGTGTTAACAGTCTGTACTAACACGCCTCCATTATTTGTTGATGTGGTTTTATTACTAAGTCTAGTAATATTATCTCCACTTTCTTCTTTGATATCAATAGTGAAATTTGAAGTTAAATCACTATTTGAATTGTCAGCATCAGTTATTTTAGGAATTATTTCTAACGTATCAGATTTACCATCTTTATCGCTTATATTAAATTGTATACCATTTGCAGTTGCTGACGGATTATTATCGTCACTATTATCTTTTGCTATATTATCATTTGTAGTATAACTAGTTGTAGCAGCTACTGCAGTAATTGATACGGGATTTTAAAATGTTACTGTCTTATCACTTTGTGTGCTATCTGATATTTTATCCCATGCAGCATATGTTCCAGCAGTACTTGCAACTATTGCAACTCCTGTTAATAAGGATAATATTGTTTTTTTCTTCATAAGTTATTTCCCCTTTTTTTTAAAATATCTATCAAATATATTTTGATACTATGTGTCGAATTTCGAAATAGATAAACCTATAAAAAGTATATTTTCATAAAAAATTTATAAATTTATTAAAAAAACTCCAAGATAACAAAATTTATTTAATTCTTTTTCATTTACCTGATTAAATATTCTAAATATATTAATTGTGAATGGTATTTAATATACATAGATAATTTTTATTCATATGTATTTGGTATAAAAAAATTAGGATTTCATAAAAAATCCTAATTTTTTAATTGAAGGTTAATATAAAAATCTATTTTAATATTACTTTCCTGCTATTGATAGTTCTTTAACTATAAGTGATGGAGAACCAATACTGCTCATTGGGAATTTTATATCACTACCTACTTCTTCTATATCCTTTAATAAATCAAAGAAGTTTCCAGCAACAGTTATCTGCTCTACAGGGAATGTTTTCTTTCCATCCTCTATCATAAATCCTTTAGCAGCAAGTGAAAAATCACCTGTTACAGCATTTGCACCAGAATGAAGTCCAGCAAATTCTGTTATTATTACTCCACTTCCTACAGTCTTACATAAATCATCAAATGATTTGTCACCAGGTTTTATATAAAAATTTGTTCCACTTACCCCTATTGGAGATGCATATGAACTCTTAAATCCATTACCTGTTGATTTTACTCCAGCTTTATGAGCAGTCTTTAAGTTATAAAGTAAAGTATTTAACTTACCACAGCTTATAACTTCCTTCTTATAAGTTGCAACACCTTCATCATCAAATGCTGTACTTCCTAAACCATCTTTTAAATGTGGATCATCTACTAAAGTTACTACATTAGAGGCTATTATTTCTCCTTCTTTACCATTTAGTAAAGATAACCCCTTTTGAGCTTGATCTGAATTAAATATTGAGTCAAATGTACCTAAAAGTGATACCATAGCTTCATTATTTATTATTACTTTATACTTCCCAGCTGGTATACTTTTGCCTCCTATTCTCGAAAGAGCTTCATCTAGGCCCATTTTAGCTAGTTCAGCAGGCTTTACTTCATTTATATTATTAGCAACTACATATCCCATACCATCGTATTTTTCACCATTTTCCTCTACTATAGGAACTACATATGCAGTTAAATGATTTCTTTTACTTTCTAAGTTAAGTCCTTTTGTGTTAACTATTCCATACTCAGACTTGCCATATCCTATTCCACATCCTGAGAAATTAACAACCTTATCACATTGTTCTTTACACTGACTTTCCATTTCCATTGCTAGCTTAATTAATTCATCTGGTTTAATATCATCTAATTCTTTATGATAACAATCAATATCTACATATTTTTCATCGCCTGCATAAATAAATTGTACATCATCGTTTTCTATAGATAATGCTCCACCCTTTGCATTATCTATTAATGTTTTTATTGCAGCTTCATCAAGAATTTCAGTGTATGAATATCCTATTTTTCCATTAATCATTCCTCTAAATGATAGACCAAAGGAATTATTTAATTTATATTTTTCAACATCACCCTCATATATATTCATGCTTAAACTTTCTGAATTTGAATAATAAATTTCACATTCATCAAAGCCATTATTTTTAGCTTCTTCAAATAACTTTTTCTTAAATAAGCTTAATTCCATATCCTATCTACCTCCAACAGTCATTTTCTTTACTCTTATCATAGGTTGACCTACGTTAGTTGAGATACTTCCAGAAGATGAACCACACATTCCTTGAGCTAATTCTAAATTATCACCAACCATATCTATATCCATAAGAACATCGCTTCCTTTACCTATAAGGCTGGCACCTCTTACAGGTTCTTGTATAACTCCATTCTTAACTAAATAACCTTCTTGAACAGCAAAGTTAAATTCACCTGTTATAGGGTTAACTGAACCTCCGCCTAGTTTTTTAGCATATAATCCATTATCTATTGATTTGATTATATCTTCTGGTTTATCTGTTCCTGCTGCAATATAAGTATTAGTCATTCTTGAAGTAGGTTGATAACAATAATTTTGTCTTCTAGAACTTCCTGTAGGTTCCATGTTCATTCTTCTGGCATTTAGCTTATCTATCATATAACCTTTCAAAATACCATTTTCAATTAAAACATTTTTCTGAGTTTTATTACCTTCGTCATCTATGTTTAAAGATCCCCATGCATTTGGAATAGTACCATCATCAATTGCAGTTACTTTAGTTGATGCAATCTGCTGACCTAACTTTCCTGAAAATACTGAATTTCCTTTTGCTACTGATGTTGCTTCTAAAGCATGACCACAAGCTTCGTGGAATATTACCCCTCCAAATCCATTATCAATAGCAACAGTCATATTTCCAGCTGGACAATTTTTAGCATGAAGCATAGTATGAGCAATTCTTGCTGCTTCTATACCAGTAGCTTCTGGATCTATAGTATCAAACATCTCTATACCCATATGTCTTCCTGGACCTTCAAATCCAGTCTGATTTTCGTTGCCAATACTGGCAACGGCACTTACACCAAGTCTTGTTCTTATTCTTGTATCTTGTACATATAATCCTTCTGTATTAGCTATTAATACATTTTGTTCTTTATCCACATAACTTGCTACAACTTGAGAAATTTCATCATTATAATTTTTAGCCCCATTATATGCACTTTTTAATATAGCTATCTTTTTATCATACATAACATCTTTAGGATAATATATTATAGGATGAATTGTTGTTATTTTCTTTTCATTAAGTATAATACTTCCCGCTTCATCTTTAACATCTCCTAAGGCTAATGCAGCTCTATATGCAGTTTCTAATAAGCTTTCTCTACTATTATTATTTGTATATGCATAAACACTTTTTAAGCCTTTAAATATTCTTATTCCTATACCATAAGATCTTCCTCCTATAGCATTTTCAACTTTTCCATCTATTAATGAAATAGAATTATTAATAGAATCATCTTCAAATATTTCAGCAAAATCTCCACCTGTCACAAGACATTTCGCTAAAACTTCTGATGCAATATTTTTTGATAACATTGTATTCCTCCTTAAAACTTAATCTATCAACTAATACTAGTTTACCATTATTTATTAATATTGTATTCTTCTTAATTTATTTATATTTAAAACATTTATAGCATAATTTATAATAATTTATTTTACTATTGTTATTTAGTAACATAATTTTTCTATTTTATCTTTACTAATATGCTATACTTTAAAGTTACAGTTATAAATACTATCTTATAAAAAAATTCATATGAATCCTAATAATTTTGCGATACTGAGAATATCACATATATTAAAACTCATATGAATCTTTATCTGTATACTTATAATATTTTTTACTTAATTACTTTAAATTGATAGCCTTGATCTTTGAAATATTGTATTATCGCTGGAAGGGACTTTGCAGTTTCTTCTTTTCCATAAGTATCATGCATTAAAAGTACTACTTTCTCCTTTGTTCCTGCACTCTTGATAGCTTCCTGTGCTAATTGTTCAGCATTTTTCTTAGGTCCTTCCGCATCCTTAGATAATGCATTCCAATCTATATAGCTATATCCCCTCTCTTCAAATATTTCATCTAAAGGTTGAGTATTTTTCCATGACATATGACCACCTGGATATCTTATTGCTTGCGTTTCAAAATCATCACCAAGAACATTTTTTAATGCTGTTCTAGTTTTATCTACATCTGACATAAAATTATCAACATTAACTGTTCTATTTGGATATAAATAATTATAATCATGTGAATAAGTATGTATACCTATTGCATTGCCATCATCAATCATTCTTTTTATTAATTCTTTACTTTTTTCGCTTGAATCAACATATTTTCCTAATACAAAGAAAGTCGCATGTACATTTTCTTTTTCTAATATATCTAATATTTGAGGAGTTACAGTTTCTGATGGTCCATCATCAAAAGTTAAATAAACAACTTTTTGTCCATCTGCTCCATCTGGCATTTCTCCACGTGCTTGTTGATTTAAGTAATGCTCAATAAATTTTGGTGTTTCCGAATCTGGATTTTCGTCACCATCTATTTCAGGATCCTTTTTAGTATTAGTATCACTATTATTATCAGCAACTTGGCTATTATTTGCTGATGCTGTATCTTCTGACTCTACTTGTTTTGCTTGTACTGTTTCAAAATAATTAAATACTTTCGTAGCCATCACAGCCCCACCAGCAATTACTACTAAAGCTACTGCTACAAATAATATAGCTATTTTAGCCTTTTTCATCTTATGAGACTTATGTCTATCATATTTTAATCTTCTTTTCATTTTATATACCCCACACGTCCCTATACTATTATATTGGAATACTTCATATACTTTTCGCGTTTATGCAATAAATTATATTAAATATTCACATATATTAATAGTATAATTTTTATTTTTCCATTTAACAAGATTAATTTAATTCAAATACTATTAATTATTTATAAATATGGTCAAATATCAACAAAAAATAAAGATTATTCATAAATTTAATCAAAATCTTAATGTTAAATTTTTACTATTTTATACATAAAAAAAAGTCGTAAAACGACTATACTATAATTATTAATTCTTTGTAAAATAAAAATGGCTCCGCGAAGAGGACTCGAACCTCCAACCTATCGGTTAACAGCCGAGTGCTCCACCATTGAGCTATCGC
>NZ_JABAGC010000001.1 GCF_012843905.1 Clostridium sp. SM-530-WT-3G | reverse complement strand
GTAAATCAAAGGTGCCAAGTAATTCTATGGTTTTACCAAATAGGGAAAGCGTAAACGATGAAGCATTTGATACTAGTGTTAGTATAAAATAGTGGACACGATAAGTCGAACTAATTAAAATAATATTTAGTTAAGAAAGGATGTGTCTAATATGGGTAGTGGTAGACGTTATGATCAAGAATATAAAGATATGATAGTTGAGTTATACAAGTCGGGAATGACTGTTAATGAAATAGCTAAAGAGTATGGAATTGCAAATTCAACTATAAATGGTTGGATTAATAGATGTAAAGAAATCAAAGTTAGTGAGGAAGAAGTTATTACAGTAGATGAAATTATGAAATTAAAGAAAGAAATGGCGCGTATTAAATTTCATGCAAGTTTAAAAAAAGAAGAAATTTATACTACAACATATAAAGATTTCAAAGAAGCACAGTTGGCTATATTTGCATACATAGAAGGATGGTATAAGAGAAAAAGAATACACTCAGCTATAAATTTAACTGGTGATATTAATTTAAATTTATTATTTTGGCAGAAGGAAGCTGTAGTAGCTATAAATTATTTCCAAATGTGAGTAGAAGATATGAAGAAGGAAGAGCCCTACTATTATCAAAGCTTATCTCATTAGCAACAGGACTTAATGTATCATCTCCAAGTCTTAGAAATGAAAATCTATCTTAAGTAGATAGCATTTTGGTTTCTGTTGCAGAGTTACATAAGTTTTCAAAAGATGACAATAATAAATGGTACATCAAGTACATATGAATCATTCTGTGGAGAAAATATAAATGATAAAGAAAAGATAGAAGCATTTAAAAATAACTTTAAAAATGCTAAAGGACCTGATTTTATCAGCTGTTTAGGAGGATATGTAAATATTCTTGGACCAAATAAAACTGATAATATGGATCAACTATTTATTATTAGAAGAGCCATGTTACTTAGATCATTATTGGTTAGAAAAACACCATACCTTATAAATGATAATGGTGAGACACAAGTTGATAATGGAATTATTAGAGCATTATTAACGGTTTCTAGATTTAAACATGAATCTAGATCAATGGAAGCTATTTTAGAAATGAGTATGTTATCCGTAGTGAAGAAATGGATTATTGAACAAAAGACTAAATCATTAGTTTTTTGATGTTGGTAAATTTATAATTATACATGACTGTTGACAGGTATCAAAAAACAGTATCTGGGAATAATATGGGTGATGATAGGTAGAGTATTAAAAAATCACCATGATAATTGACTATGTTGTAGAAAAATATAGTCGTTAAAATGTGAAATTTGAAATATAAATCATAATAATGTATAATTATGAGTGCTAGGAGGTGTGCTTTTGAATAAAGTTTCAATAAGAATAGCACTAGCGTATGTTGGTGTGATTGTCGGAGCAGGGTTATCTTCAGGTCAAGATATACTACAATATTTCTTGAGTTTTGGTAAAACCGGAATGATTGGAATTGTATTTCTTGGTATCATAAATATTCTTTTTGGACGTATTATCGTCACTCTTGGATGTTATTATCAATCTGATAATCATCAGGATGTCTTAATGCAGATAACAAATCCTTTAATAACAAGGATTATTGATTTTTCTCTTATTCTTTCTAATTTTATAATTGGTTTTGTAATGATTGCTGGAGCAGGAGCAAATTTAAAGCAACAATTAGGTATACCTTCATGGGTAGGTGCATTAATTTGTTCTATTCTTATCATATTAGTTTCTTATTTAGATTTTGATAAGATTACAGGAGTGTTAGGAATATTTACACCAATACTTGTTGTAATGATTTTTGTTATCGCTGCATTTACATTTTGGGGAAAGTCTTATGATTTCACTGTCCTTGATGTAACAGCTAGAACTATAAAATCTTCTATGTCCAATATTGTATTTTCAGTAATAAATTATTATGCACTTTGTGCCATGACAGGCGTATCTATGGCTTTTGTTCTAGGTGGGTCTGTAGTACGTATAGGTGTAGCAGAGAAGGGTGGAACAATTGGTGGAGTAATAATAGGCATCATCATTGGAACAGTAGCTACAACACTTTTTGCAAAAATTGATGTTGTAAAAGATGCTGAAATACCTATGTTGGTATTGGCTAATCATGTACATCCTATTTTTGCTTACTTATATACATTTACAATATTTGCCTTAATTTTTAATACTGCTTTTAGTTTAAACTATGCATTAGCAAAGAGATTGGCAGGAAGTAATAGTGAAAATCCTAAAAGAAGAACTAGAATATTGTTAACAGGAATTACAATTGCAAGCTTTGCTCTTAGCTTCTTAGGCTTTAGAAGACTTATATCTATGATGTATCCTATACTTGGATATATAGGTGTTATTCTATTAGTTGTGCTTGTAATAGCTTGGTTAAGAGAAAAGGAAAATATACGTGAAGAAAAATTTATTAGAAGAAGAATGATAAAACTTTATAAAAGAAAGACTGATGAAAACCTAGAGTATACTCAAAAAGATCAAAAAGAATTTAATAAACTAGGAGAAGAATCTTCTGTTGATACAAAAGAAATTAAAGAAACAGTTAAAGAATTTGTAGATAAGAACTCAGAAACAAACAATTAATTTGCGTTGCCAAAAGTGGCAATGATGTTGAAAGAGATAATTATAATTGTTGATTCATTAATTTGAACACTATTAACTGAAATACCCAAGTATAGTATTTAATTTTACTTGGGTATTTTTGTTTATGCAATAGTTGAAGCTCTTAAATAGTCTGCTGTTTTAGAATTACTACATTGTAAAAGATTATTAGGCGTACCACAAAACATTACTTGACCACCATCATTTCCACCACCAGGTCCAATATCGATAATCCAGTCTGCTTGAGCAATTAATTCTAATCTATGTTCAACTATAACTACAGTATTATGGTTATCTACTAACTGACGAAGAAGTGAGAGCAATTTTTCAATATCATGGTTATGAAGGCCAGTAGTTGGTTCGTCTAGAATATAAATATTACCTTCTTTGTGCAGTTCACTAGCCAGTTTGATACGCTGAATTTCACCACCAGAAAGTGTGTCTGTTTTACGTGATAATGATAAATATCCAAGTCCCACATCTATCATACGTTCTATACAATATGTAATTTGTTTTGCAATAGAATTACCTTTTTAATTTTGAAATATCTCTATTAACATAAAGCCTGCGAAAACGAGAAAGTACACCTTCATAATCTACACGGTCAATTCTTCCAGTATTATTAGAACGTATCTCTATTTTTAATGGTTCCTTAGCATTGTAGAGTAAAATATCCCATTCTTCAGAAGTAAAATCTTTCAATTTTTTATCAGGATTTAAAAAGGAATTAGTAAGATATAGATAGCTTTGCCAGCCTGATGAAAATTGAGAAAATAAAATAGCACCTTCACGTAAAGTTTTTTCTTTATCAAATAAACTATCTTCAATTAATTCCAACTGCTCACCAAGCCCAGTACAATTAGGACACATTCCAAGAGGATGATTAGAAGAGTATGACATAGAACCACCAGCATTAGGCTGACCTATACGCGAAAAGAGTAGACGAACTAATGGGGCAACATCCACAGCAGTTCCTACAGTAGAGCGATTACTAGTACCTATTGATTTCTGATCAATAACTATAGATGGTGTTAAATTGTGAATAGCATCTACTTTTGGACGTTCATAATGAGGCATTTTATTTCTTAGATAAAGAGGGTAAGATGCCTGCCATTGTCTATTACTTTCTGTAGCAATAGTATCAAAGACAAGAGAACTTTTTCCTGAACCAGACACACCTGTAAATACTACAAGTTTTCCCTTTGGAATGGTTAGGTTAATATGTTTTAGATTGTTTTCATATGCATTTATAACTTCAATATTATCATCATCAATATTATTATTATTATTATTATTATTATTATTATTATTATTATTATTATTATTATTGTCACATATTTCTCTTAGTGTATTCATCATTAAATAACAGATGAATTACTTGCTATTCATGCTCATGATTGTGATGACTTCTATTATGGTTATGGAATCTGGATAGAAAAGAAAAAGGACTCAATATTTAAATACTATATTACAGGCTCTGATCCAGGAGTTAAATTCTTATCAGCTGTATATCCTGAAAGTAATTTAGAAATAACCATTTTAGGAAATAAAGAATTTACAGTACAAAAGTTTATAGAGACTGTTGAAGATTTGAAATTATAATGAGAATTTATGAAGAAAATCCCTAAATCATATAAGCTAATATTATGTTATATGGGTTTGATTATTATAGTTAATATTGTTCTTAAAGGCTAAGATTGTAAGTGAAAGTATCCTATAGAAGAAAAGATTAAAAAATTATGCTATAGGATACTTTTTATATTTTATCTAAATGCTAATTTGGAGTTGGTTAATACATAAACAATATTTTAAATAATTATAGACGTTTTAATAATCCTTCTAACATACAAGCATGTTTTGCTTCATCTTTATAAGCATTTTTTATAATTGCAGCTAATTCTCCAAGGCCAGCAGCTTCAGCTTTTTCTGCTAATTCACCTAATGGTTTACTAGCTCCAGCTTCACCTCTCATCATTTTTTCAATATCAATTTTTATGTCACCTGAAACTTTACCTGATAAGATTGCATATTGTGCAGCATGTTCTGCTTCTTCTAAGCCCATTGTTTTTAAAACTTCAGCAATTTCAGGATAACCAGTATATTGAGCTACTTTAGCCATAGCAAAATAAATTCCTGTTCCGCCACTTTCTGCGTTAAAATATTTAGTTAAAATATCCTTTAATTCTTGATTATCTTTTGCAATATCTAATGTATCTGTTATAGAAAATTTTAAATCAGCCATTATACATTCTTCTCCTTTAAGTTAATTTAGAAATAGTATAACCAATGATAATGAAATTTATTTTAATAATTTATGAATATAGTATTAATAATTATAAAAAAATTATTAATACTATCAACTAAATGTATATGATAATATTAATTTAATAAATAATATGTTAAAATATAAACAATAAGATATGGAAATAAAAATGTATACTTAAAATTCAGATAAGTTAAAATACTTGCTTATTTTTACGAGAGATTTGTATAAAATCTCAGTTATATAAAGAAACTAATAATTACTATATAACTATTGTAAATGTTAAACCAAAGATGAAAGGAGTATTATATTTATGGTTAATGTAAAGCTTAACGAAAAGGAAATAATAGAAAAAATCACAGTAAGGAAACCAATAAGCCAAAAAGAACTATCATTTGACCTGGCAGGTAACTTGTTAACAGGAGCAGGTGAAGATAGTCTAGATAAAGTAAACTTAATCCTTACCAAAGAGTATCTTTATATGCATTATAAAAGAAATGCTTTAATAGGAAATTTAGAAGAAATAAGTGATATTGTTCGAATACCACTAGAAAATATAGAAGAGTTTTCAGTTAGACATAATGAAATCAAGGAAATTATCACCATTAAGACTAATCAAGAAACTTATTATTTCATAAGAGACAATCATAATCAAGATAATCTTGCATTAGCAATGGCTAAATTAATAAAAAATAAGATATAATGTATTTAAACAATAGATAAGACTATTAATAATCATAAGTATACATAGATAAATTTAAAAATCATACATAAAATATTCATAAATATGTGATATAATATTTTGACAATAATCAAATGAAATTGAAGCTTAATTGAAAGGAATTATAATTATGACTGAATTCAGATATGATACACAATTATTAATAGAAGGAAAAAATCTTGATGAAGATAAAATAAATGATTACTTTGTAGAAAACTTTAAAGGTGACTGCCTTCTTGCAGTAGGAGATGATGAACTTATAAAAATTCATTATCATACAAATGAACCTTGGAAAGTTCTTGAGTATTGCTCAACATTAGGTGAAATATTTGATATTGTAATTGAAGATATGGATCGTCAATCTAGAGGATTAAAGGGCTAAATAGTTGAAAATTTAAGAATTTTGGTAATATAAATAAAATATCCAAAGATTTCTCAGAATATCGTTAAATCTTTGGATATTTTTACATATAATTTATTCGGCTGTATATTCATCAATTAATTTAATTGATTCTCTTATCATACCATCACAATGCTCTTTCTTTTTGCCACCTTTTTCAGCATTCATTTTAAGTAATTCAGCACAGTTAATAGTACCATTATGATTTTCCATGATCTTTTTCTTAAATTCTCTAATTATTGTTGGATTATCTATGCCTTAATTTATTAATTATTATTTGATTAATACTATACATTAAAGTTAAAATGAATATGTGTGACTAAGTCACAAAATATATATTTTTATTATTTAGGTGTTGAAATATAAATAAAATTAATAGAATCAGAAATATAAAAAATTTATAATCAGGAGAATAGTATATGAAAAATACAAATATTCAATTACTTTATGAATCATATCCTATCATTAAAGCTATTGATGAGGAAAATCAAAACATTATAGGGGAAAGAGCATATTTCAAAAGCTTGAAACTACAAGAATGCTTTTCATCAGCAAAAGGAGAAAAAAGAGTAGTCAATCATATGGGGTTGGCTACTCTTTTTTCATAATGATATTTACTTTTCTATAGGCTTTAGGAACTGATGAGTTTTTCCCATATTATAAGCAATCTTAATTATTGTTTTTTCCTCTGATGTCATTGTCCTACCAAACATTTTTTCAAATTGGTTTATTAATTTTTCATTATCTACTTTAGTTTTAACTAATGAATTTCTATTAGCAGGAGGATTATATATTGCAGGTTTGAAATTCTTTGAGCGAAGCTTTTGAAATACTTGAGTTGTGTAATAAGCATCATTTAAAGCATCGTGAAATTCGCTTTCTATAGGTATTTTAAAATATTCTACTGCATCCTTTAAACCTATTTTTATTCCCTTTTGACATTTTAATAATTTACATACAACAGTCTGTACATCAATATATCGTTTAAAATCATCTACCATATTTAAATCATGATATTGTATATTTTTTATAAGTTCTCTTATGTCGCATACTCCCCATACACATGATACAAAAGGTTCCTTACCTATAAACTTTAAAAAATCCTTATATACTTTTGGGAAACTATTATTATTCTTTAGCATATTTGTTGTTATTTTAGTTAGATCTTCAACATAGGGATGTATTTCTTTATATAAAGTAGGCTTTATAAGTCTATTAAAACTGTCTAAAATTTCAAAGTCCTCATTTAACTTTAACGCACCTATTTGTATTATTTCAAATGGGAGAGTGGAATTTTTTTTGTCTTTATCATAAGCCTGATTAAATTCTAAATCATATATTATATAGTTCATCGTATTTTCCATCCTTTAGAATACATATTAACTATATTATAATATAATATTTGATATTATGAAAATCATCTTGTATATTTGTCATTTGATTATCTTCAAAATATCTTTTTATACCGATTAATTACTCTATATTTGTCATACTTATAGAAGGACAATTAGTAAGGGTTAATATTACTACATGAAATAGTTTGTACTAAACTTGCAAAAATATTTAAATAGTTATAATATGAAGTTATGTTTGTAATTATATACTAATATTATTTTTTAGATAATTTTGTAATATTAGTATGGTAATGTTATTATAGAGGTGAATTAATTATGACAAAAATCGATATTCTTTCAGGATTTTTAGGTGCTGGAAAAACTACCTTAATTAAAAAATTAATTGAAGATGCTTTAAGCGGACAAAAGTTAATGATAATCGAGAATGAATTTGGACAGATAGGAATAGATGGTGGATTTTTAAAAGACACTGGAATTGAAATAACTGAAATGAATTCTGGATGTATCTGTTGTTCTTTAGTTGGTGATTTTGGTTCAGCTTTAAAGGATGCAATAAGCAAGTATAATCCAGATAGAATTATAATAGAACCATCTGGTGTAGGTAAATTATCGGATGTAATAAAAGCTGTTGAAAAAGTAAAAGATGAAGTAGATATTGAACTTAACAGCTATAGTGCAGTTGTTGATGCAATGAAATGCAAAATGTATATGAAGAATTTTGGAGAATTCTTTAATAACCAAATTGAAAATGCAAATACTATAATTTTAAGCAGAAGTCAAAAATGTTCTCAAGAAAAACTTGAAGAAGTTGTTAACTTAATAAAAGAACATAACAAAAATGCTGTAGTTATAACAACTCCATGGGATGAAATAAGTGGAAAACAAATCTTAGCTGCTATGGAAGAGAAAAATTCGTTAGAAGAAGAATTAATGAAAGAAGCTCATGAGCATAAACATCACCATCATGATGAAGACTGCTGCTGCGGACATGACCACGATCATGAACATCACCATCATGAAGAATGTTCTTGTGGACACGATCATCATCATGAACATCACCATGATCACGATGGAAAATGCCCATGCGGACATGATCATGACCATGAACACCATCATGCAGATGATGTATTTACAAGCTGGGGAACTGAAACTCCAAAGAAATATAGCAAAGAAGATTTAAATGAAATACTTAATAAGTTAAGCGGAAGTGAAGAATACGGAATAATTTTACGTGCTAAAGGAATGGTTCCAGATGCTGAAGGAAACTGGTTTAACTTTGATTTAGTTCCAGGTGAATTTGAAATCCGTGAAGGAGAGGCAGATTATACTGGAAGATTATGCGTAATTGGAACAAATCTTGATACTAATAAGATTGAAGAATTATTCCATATTAAATAATCTGATTAATAAAAAATATATATTCTTATATTCATAAATATATAAGAATATGTATTTAACATAATTGATTGTTAAAATCTTAATATTTAACTTAATATGAAAAGAGGCGGAAGGTATGAATATACCAGTTTACTTAGTGACTGGCTTTTTAGAAAGTGGTAAGACTAGTTTCTTAAAAGAAATTTTTAGAGATAAGGACTTCTTAGGAGGAGAAGAAAATCTTCTTATTGTATGCGAAGAAGGAGAAGTTGAATTCGATAAAAATGAATTAAAGAATGATAAGACTACTTTAGTTGTAATAGAAGATGAAGAGGAATTAACTAAAGAATACTTAAAAGAGCTAGAAAATAAATATAAACCTAAAAAGATATTTATAGAATATAATGGAATGTGGAGCATTGATAATTTATTTGATAATGTTTTACCTGAAAACTTAGAAGTAGTTCAAATTATGACTACTATTGATTCTAGTACATTTAGTGCATATATGAGTAATATGGGATCAATAATAGTAGACCAATTTAGATATTCTGATTTAGTTGTATTTAATAGATGTAACAAAGATACAAAGAAAATTTCCTTAAGAGGAAGTATAAAGGCTGTAAATAGACAGGCGAGAGTTATTTTTGAAAATGAAAATGGAGAAATTGATAATTCAGAAGATGTACTTCCTTACGATATAAATGCTGAAATTATTGAACCAGAAGAATATGATTTTGGAATTCTTTTTGAGGATATGATGGGTAATCCAGCAAAATATGAAAATAAAAAAATAAAAGCCAAGATGATGGCATTTAATCCAGATAAATATCCACCACAATTTTGTGTATTAGGTAGAGAAGCTATGACATGCTGTGAAGATGATATTACACCACTTGGATTAATCTGCAGATTTAAAGATGATGTTAAGATTAAAGATAAAGAATGGATTGAAGTAACAGCTGTAGTTCATAAGAGAAGACTAGATCAATATGATGAAGATCTTCCTGTTTTATATGTTGAAGAGATTTCAAAGGCTGAAGAACCTGAAGACGGACTTGTATACTTCTATTAATTGTATAAGAACTAATCAAGGCAGTTAATTAAAATATAATTTAATTAACTGCCGTTTTATATGTTATACAACAGATTATATAAAAATAAAGAAATTTCAGTAAAAGTTTAGTATATTATAATTCAGCCTCGATATTTTTGGCATTATATTTTCAAAAGTTAACTATAGCTAAACAATATGCTTAAAAAATATTATAACTGTAACTTCTGTTAAATAAAAATATGAAATATATAGAAAAATAGAGATATATTGAGTAAAGCTTAGTATGCCCTATATATCTTTATTTTTTTATTTTATATGTATAAAAAATCTAAATTTGTTTATTAATTCAACTTTGACTATCTTTGACTTTAGAAATATAATGTACTTGTACAAAGGATAAAGATAGATTTTAAATTAAGGTTTATAAATAATTTGTTTGAGATAATATATAATTCTAAATTTAAAAGCTATATATTATAAGTATGATTCAAGCTTATAACAAACTAAAAAATATAAAATTAAAGGAGGTCGTTTGTATGTTTGGATTAATACCTTTTAGAACTCATAATACAAATGAAGTAGGAGGAACATTTGCAGATTTAATGAGCGATTTCTTTAATGATGATTTCTTTTCTCCAATGGATATAACAAATGAAATAAGTAGATTTAATGCTGATGTAAGAGAAACAGATAAAGAATACTTAGTATGCGCAGAACTTCCAGGAGTAAATAAAGAAGATATAAGTTTAGATTATATTAATAATAAATTAATCATAAAAGCAAAGATACAAGAAGTTCACAATGACAACAGAGATAATTACATCAGAAAAGAAAGATGTTACGGCGAATTTTCTAGATCATTTTATTTAGATAATGTAAATAAAGATAGTATAAGAGCTAAATTTGAAAATGGTAAACTAAAGGTTATATTACCAAAACTAATCAAAGAACAACATTCAAATTCAAGTATATTTATTGAGTAATAAATAAGATGATAAATAAAATTATATGTAAATGTAAGAGAATAAAATCTTATATGTACTTTAGATATTCACAATAACTAATTTATATATAAAACAGTTTCATAAATTACTTTATGGAGCTGTTTTGTTTTTTTGAAATATATATTATATGTATTACATATTGTTGTAAATAAAAATGATGAGATTATTATGAGGATATATGAACTAAATAAATTAAAATTCATATTATAAACTATATGTGAAACTATATGTGAAACTATATGAACATCTGTGTGATTTATAGTAGATAATTATCAACTTATAATTTTAAAGAATAAAGAATTAGGATAAGAAAATATTTAATAAAAGGAGAGGAAATTATTATATGAAAATAGGAATAGATCTAGGTCATGGTGTAAATCCAGATAGGGGAGCCGTAGGAAATATTGCAGAGGAAACAATAATAAATGCAGTTGGATCCAAAGTAATAAGTAAATTAAAATCTTTAGGACATTCTGTGATTGAACTCAGACCATCAAGCGCTTCAAGTGTTAGTAATAGTCTATGGCAAAGATATACAAAAGCTAATAACAATAATGTTGATATGTGCATAAGCATTCATGCTAATGCTGGCGGAGGAAAAGGAACAGAAGTATTCACCTATAAAGGAAAAGAAGTAAAGGAAGCAAGAAATGTTCTAAATAATATAGTGTCATTAGGTTTTAATAACAGAGGAATTAAAGATGGTTCTAATCTTGCAATGATTAGAAATACATCTTCAGTATCTATGCTTATTGAAATATGTTTTGTAGATAGTTCAGATTCATCTCTATATGAACAAATAGGAGCTGAGAAAATTTCCAATGCAATAGTTAAGGGAATAACAGGGCAGAGTACAGTTGAAAACAAATATTATATTGTCACAAATTATTTAAAATGCGCTTATGATGGGTATGATGGGGTAGATATAAAATCAATATTAGATGCATACTTTAGCGATGTAAAATGCTATGTGAGAAGCAATGAAAAGGGAATTTGGATAGAAACACAATATCTGTCTAAGGATAAATGCGATAAGCTTAAATCTGACTTAGGTAGTTTATTCTATGAAATAGCTGAAGAATAATACTTCTAAATAATTCAGATATTTAAATTTAAATAAAAATAAAAGAACGTGATTTTACAACACGTTCTTTTAGTAGAGCTATATATTTTATACAGTTAAATAATAACTATATAAATGTTTATTTTAATAATTCATCAGCAAGAGTATTCATTGTTTCAATATCTTTTGCCTTAGCAACTGATTTTATTGAAACCATTGTATCGCAGATTTTAATATCTTTCATTTGATTAAACATATCTTTCATGCATTTTCCTGCTGTAGGTGTCCAAGAACTATTTTCTATTATACCAACTTTTCTGTTTTGGAAATTTTTATGCTTTAAGTGATTTAAGAAGTCTTCCATGCAAGGGAATAATCCACCATCATAAGTAGCACATGCAACTACTAATTTATCATATCTGTAGCAATCAGCAATAACTTGTGACATATCTGCTCTAGATAAATCATATAGTACTACATTTTTAGCACCCTTGTTTTTTAGTATTTCTGCCATCTTTTTAGCAGCTTCAGCAGTATTTCCATGAATTGATGCATATGCAACAACTGTACCTTCTTCTTCTGGAGTATAAGAGCTCCATTTAACATATTTATCTATATAATATCCTAAGTTTTCTTTTAATACTGGTCCATGTAACGGACAAATTGTTTTTATATCTAATGTAGAGGCTTTTTTAAGTAGAGTTTGAACTGCAGCGCCATATTTACCAACTATATTAATATAGTATCTTCTAGCTTCATCAGTCCAATCTTCTTCAACATCTAATGAACCAAATTTTCCAAAGCCATCAGCTGAAAATAATATTTTCTCTGTCTTTTCATATTCAACCATAACTTCTGGCCAATGTACCATAGGAGCCATAAAGAATTGAAGTGTATGTTTTCCTAAGTTTAATTCATCACCTTCACTAACAATTACTTTTCTATCTTCTATATTAAAATCAAAGAATTGTGGAAGCATATCAAATATCTTCTTATTTCCAACTAGCTTCATGTCTGAATACTTTTCAGCTAGTATTTGAATATTTGCTGCGTGGTCTGGTTCTAAATGAGAAATAACAAGATAATCTGGTTGTCTACCTTCTAAAACTGTATCTAAATTATCTAACCATTCATTAAGTGCTCTTTTATCCACTGTATCCATAACAGCTATTTTTTCATCTAAAATAACGTAAGAATTATATGATACACCATTTGGTATTTTATATTGGCTTTCAAATAAATCTAATGTTTTATCATTTACTCCTATATACTTTATAGAATCAGTAATACAATTATTGTTCATTTTGTTAATCCCTCTTTTCAAATATTATACCATTATCCGAATGTTTATTAGTATTAATAATTAATTAATAATAACTATATATTAGCAGAAAAACCTATATAAATCAAACAAAATATTAATTATAATGCTAAAAAATTCAAAAATTTATTTATATTTACACAGAAATTAATACAGAGATGATAATAACAAGGTATAACGTTCTGCATAAGTACGAATAATAAATTGCAATATTTAGTATATGCAGAAAATTAATAAATAAGATAATGATTTGAGTAAAAAGGAAATTAGATTGTTGGATTTAAAAGAAGTGAATTCAACGTTGTGTTAGAGTAGTTGGGTTATTGGTAAATAAATCAGAAAAGAGCTGTCGTAATGACAGCTCTTACCTATACAAGAAATACTAGTTTGCTTTATTAATTGAACCGAATAATTCCATTTTTTCTTTAACGATAGTTTTGATAGCTTCGTAACCTGGAGCTAATAGCTTTCTTGGGTCGAATCCTTTACCTTCTAAGTCTTTTCCAGCTTCAATGTATTTTCTTGTAGCTTCTTGGAAGTATAATTGACATTCAGTGTTAACGTTGATCTTAGAAACTCCTAATGATATAGCTTTTTTGATCATATCTTCTGGAATTCCAGTACCACCGTGTAATACTAATGGCATATTTCCACAAGCTTCATTGATTGCTTTTAAAGCATCGAAATCAAGTCCTTGCCAGTTTGCTGGGTATTTACCGTGGATGTTTCCGATACCAGCAGCAAGCATAGTTACTCCTAAATCAGCAATTTGCTTACATTCAGCAGGATCAGCAACTTCTCCTCTTCCGATAACTCCGTCTTCTTCTCCACCGATTGAACCAACTTCAGCTTCTAAAGATAATCCTCTTTCTGAAGTTTTAGCAACTAATTCTTTAGTTTTTTCGATGTTTTCTTCGATTGGATAGTGAGATCCATCAAACATTACTGAAGAGAATCCAGCATCCATAGCTTTGTAGCATCCTTCGTAGCTACCGTGATCTAAGTGAAGTGCAACTGGAACAGTTATGTTTAATTCTTCTAACATTCCGTTAACCATTCCAACAATAGTCTTATAACCACACATATATTTTCCAGCACCTTCAGATACTCCTAAGATTACTGGTGAGTTGTTTTCTTGAGCTGTTAATAAAATAGCTTTTGTCCATTCTAAGTTGTTGATGTTGAATTGACCAACAGCGTATTTTCCTTCTCTAGCTTTGTTTAGCATTTCTTTAGCTGATACTAACATTGTTACGACCTCCGTATACTTGTATATTTATTATAATAACTATAATATGTAAGAAAAATTAATAGCAAAAGATTACATAACATTTTTCTCTACAAAACACATTATACTCTAAAATTTAGTATATGAAAACACAAAAATGAAAATATCCTGCAATAATAGAAATTTTGTTAATTATTTAACCTCTTTATTTACATTTAAACATAAATGTTCCAATTATTTCTTGAAGTGTCTATGTATCTTACAAAAAATTAAGGCTATTTTAGATTACTAGAAAATGAATCTAAAAAAAATCACAGAAAAAATTCATTTTTAAAAATATTGCAAGTTTAAATTAAAAAACAATAAAATTATTTAGATGATTTGAAAAAAATGTCGAATTATTATGGTATAATTTAGTACAGAAAATTAAATATATACATGGGGGTAGAAATGTTATTAAATAAAATAAAATTAATGAACATCAAACAGATTGTATTAATTAGTAGTATAGCTAGTCTATGTTTTTTTGTTTTATTTAAGTTAAGTCTTTATTTAGCTAATAATACTACTTTTTATAATTGGATTATAGTCCGAGATATTGTAGGTATTAATCTAGTTATTGGATTTTTATCGATTTTTAGTTTTTTCTTGTATAGTTATTTATATAATGATGACTATTTTAATATGTTTTCATTAGTATATGTTTCTGTTTATTTTGAATTTGTAGTTATGACCTTTTTTTCACAGAAGGTAAACATATTCTTGTTGATGGAGGGAAGTAGGGGGTTTTTAGGATTATCAGATATATTTAGAACAATTATAATATTTCTTACTTTTTTTGAAAATAACTCTATTACCAAGTATATAAATAAACATAATATTTTAGCAGTTATTATTTCAATTATAATTACACGTTTTTGTATATTTACAGACATTTATCTTATAAAAAATTGGATGCTTAATCCAATAATTAATGTGATTGAAATAAGTAAAATAATTATGAATATAGTTACTTATCTCTTATTATTAGGATTTTGTATTCAATATCTGAATAAAAGAAGTATAAACTATTTTATTACATTTATAGGTACTCTCGTAATATTTTTAAGTAGAATATTGTTAATTAAAGGATTATATACTAATGAATCTATGATGTACACATTAAATAGAGTTTTATTAGGTTGTGGTTTTGCAATAATAGTTATTAGCATGTTTACAGAAATATTATTAAAGTCCAAGGAAAATGAAAAACTTACAGAAAAAGTGATCATGCAGAGAATAGAAATGCACAATATCAAGAAGGAAGAAGAATTAAGAAACCAATTCTTTGCTAACATATCTCATGAATTAAGAACTCCAATAAATATATTAATATGTTCCTTTGAGCTTCTAAGAAGTAAGATTGATGATAAAGATAAGTTATATGAGTATTATAAAAAATATGATAAAACAATTATGGATAATTCATCAAGAATGTTAAGACTGGTAAATAATATAATCGATGTTAGTAAGTTTGATGCAGGAGCATTTAAAATGCATTTTGTTAATTGTGATATAATTAGTGTCATTGAGAATATAACTATGTGTACTATACAGTCACCTAAGTTACAAAATAGAAATGTGGTTTTTGATACTAATACTGAATATCTTGAAATGAAATGTGATGTAGAAAATATTGAAAGAGTTATGTTGAATCTTCTTTCTAATGCAATTAAGTTTACCGCTCCAGATGGAAATATATTAGTTGAGTGTACTGAAGAAGAACATACACTTAAAATAAGTGTAAAAGATGACGGAATAGGAATACCTGATGAATATAGAGAGAAAATTTTTCAAAGATTTGTACAGGTAGACAAGTCGTTACATAGAAATGCAGAAGGAAGTGGAATTGGACTTTCTCTTGTTAAATATATTGTAGAAGCACATAATGGTGAAATATATATTAATCCTGAGTATAAGGATGGATGTGAATTTATTATAATTCTTCCTAAAGTAAAATGTGATGAAAATGATGAAGAAAATATGGATCTTACTAGAACAATAGATAAGGAATTAGAACAGAAGGTTGATATAGAGCTTTCAGATATAAACTAAAAGGATTTGCTGAATCAGCAAATCCTTTTTTTAATTACATTTATATTAAAACAGTTAATTATTGTTCTGATTATGAATTAATTAGGCTTATAATTAGAGTATTTTGCGATTTTACCACATTATTTTGAACCTTTTTTGTTTGAATATATTCATATTGTTACAATACATAATATATAATATATTAATAGTAATTCTGAAGGGAGGAAGATAATTGATGATTTAGAGATCAATTATCGAATTAAATTATGCGTTATGTTATAGTTAGTGTAGTTAAAGGCGAAGGTGGAGATTTTAACAATATGATGAGAATTGAACTTTATGATAAGTTTAAAGCTAAATCCTCAAAGCTTCCTGCTCATTTTACAATAAAAGCTCCATTTGAATATGATGGTGATATATCTGAATTAGAAGAAGCTCTTGAAAAGTTTTCTGCAAAAGAAAGGAAAAAGCTGTATACAATTAAAGGTTATAACCATTTTGACAATAGAGTTATATATATGGATGTAAAAATGTCTAAAGAGGGAAAGAAACTTCATGATAGATTAATTGATGTATTAGAAAAGATTCCATTTATTCATTTTAAGAAGACTGATGGAAAAGATAAAATATTTCATATTACTTTGGCTTCAAAAAAGCTTCCACCTAAATTTAATGATGTATGGGAATACGTAAATGAGTTTCCATGTGATTTTAAATGTGAATTTGATAATATTAGTTTGTTTAAGTGGGTAGATAATACATGGGTACTTCATAGGGAATACGAGTTATGTTAATATGATTCTTTTTAAAATTCATCAACTTGTGATAAAATAAGAAATAGACAATTTTCAAAGCAACAAAGGAGATTATTGGTTAATGAATATAATTACTTTAGAAAATATAAGTAAAAGCTATAGTGAAAAAGTGCTATTAAACAATGTTTCACTAGGCATTAATGAAGGAGATAAAATAGGTTTAATAGGAATAAACGGTGCAGGTAAATCTACATTTTTAAAGGTAGTTGCAGGTAAAGAGGAATTCTTTGATGGAAATATAACAAAGGGTAAAAATATGAGAATTGAATTCCTTGAACAAAATCCTCCTTTTGATAAAGATGCAACAGTTCTAGAGCAGATATTCAAAGGTGAAACAAAGGAAATGAAGACACTTAGAGAATATGAAGAAATATTAGAAAAGTTACATAATGCTTCACAAGATGATTTTGAAAAGTTAAATAATAAATTATTAAAACTTCAAGAGCTTATAGATTCCTTAAATCTTTGGGATCTTGAAAGTACTGCAAAAACAGTACTTAATAAACTAGGAATTACAAATTATAATGAAAAAGTAGGAAATTTATCAGGTGGACAGAAAAAGAGAGTTGCTCTTGCAGGAGCACTTATTACTCCATGTGATTTATTAATATTAGACGAACCTACAAACCACTTAGATGCTGAATCTATTGAATGGCTTGAAGAGTATTTAAATTCTAGAAAAGGTGCTTTATTAATGATTACCCATGATAGATATTTCCTTGATAGAGTTGCTAATAGAATAATAGAATTAGACAGAGGAAATCTTTATTCTTATCCTGGAAATTATACGGCTTTCCTAGAGAAGAAAATAGAAAGATTAGAAACTGAACAAATCCAAGAAGACAAGAGAAATGCCCTTATAAGAAATGAATTAAAATGGGTTAAAAGAGGGGCTAAGGCTAGAACTACAAAGCAAAAAGCTAGACTTCAAAGATTTGATGAATTAGTAAAAACTGAAACTATAAAAAGAAATACAGACGTTGAAATATCATTTGTAGGTTCAAGATTAGGTAAAAAGATCGTTGAACTATATGATATAAGTAAATCCTTTGGAGATAAAACCCTTATTAAAGATTTTAGCTATATTTTCCTTAGAGATGACAGAATAGGTATAGTTGGAGAAAATGGAGCTGGAAAAACAACACTTGTTAATATATTAAGAGGTAAGCTTCAACAGGATAGTGGTACTATAGAAATTGGTGAAACAGTAAAAATAGGCTGCTTTGCTCAAGATGATACCAATATGGACCCTAAAATGAGAGTTATCGATTATGTAAAAGAAGGTGGAGAATATATTCCTGTAGAAGATGGAACTAAAATAACTGCCTCAACTATGTGTGAAAGATTCTTATTTGATAGTACAATGCAATATACTCCAATTGAAAAGCTATCAGGTGGTGAAAGAAGAAGACTTCATTTATTAAGAGTTCTTATGGAATCTCCTAACTTCTTGATTCTAGACGAACCTACAAATGATATTGATATAGAAACATTAAAAATACTTGAAGATTTCTTAGATAAGTTTATGGGAATAGTAGTGGTTGTATCCCATGATAGATACTTCTTAGATAGAATATGTAATAAGATTTTCTCATATGAAGGTAACGGATATATTAAAGAATATCATGGTAATTTTAGTGATTTCCTTATCGCAAAAGAAATTGAAAAGTTTAAAGCTACACAAAATACTGACAGCATAAAAAATAAAGAAGAAAAAACAAAAGGTACTAAAGAAAAGATAAAAGATAATAAGCCTAAGTTTACTTTTAAAGAGCAAAAGGAATTTGAAACAATAGATAATGATATAAGTGAATTAGAAGAAAAGCTTCAATCTATTGAAGATGATATGGTTAAAAACTCATCTAATTATGGTAAGCTTAATGAACTTATGAAAGAAAAGGAAGAAGTTCAAGAAAAACTTGATTTAAAATATGAAAGATGGGAATACTTAAATGAAATAGCTGAAGCTATAGAAAATTATAAAGCTAATAATTAGCGTAAATAAAAGCAGACGGAAGGTACTAATATGGAATTACATGTTTATTTAAAAGGCAAGTCTGAACCTCAGGTTTTTAAAGGTGAAAGAATTGATGTTCTTGATATGGAACTACAAAGAGTAAAATATAAGCAAATCAGATATTTTAGAAAAGGAATTTCTAAATCTCAGTATATTGCTGTTAATCTTATAAAAAATATAAAAGAAATAAAAAAGTAATTTATAACTTTAATACATTTAGAAATGCTGGTATTGTTATATGTTTATAACCATGTAACCATGCCAGCTTTATAATGGTGTTAAAGTATTAGCAGGTGATTAAAATTGATAAAGCAAATATTAATGGAAAGCTTTAATAAAAATGTGAGTAATGCTACACTTATAAAAGGTAATCGTGTTTTTAAAAACGATTTAATAAAAGAAATTGATATAGATGTAAATGATGACTGTATATATATAAATTCAATAGTTGTATCAGAAAGCCTTTTTAGTGAATATAGCTGTAACCTTGAATTTGATAATGTTACAAAAGAAATTATAGGTACTCATTGTAGCTGTCTTGATTTTGAGAAAAATGAATTTAAAAAAGATAACTATTGTTGTAAGCATATAGTAGCTACTTTTTATGAATTTTTAAATAGAATCGATAATGATATTGAATTAAGAAATAAATTGATAAGTGTAGTAGCAGATAATACTATAAGCAATAATAGTAAAAATTCTGGAATTTATGGTGATAATCTCTTAAGTAGTCTTCTTGAAGATAAGGATAAGGAAGAATTAAAATTCGAAGTAATTTTAAATAAGAATAACTGGTCATCTAAGATACAAGCTGAATTTAAAATAGGACTTAAGAATAAAAGTAATAAGATGTATATGATGCGTGATATAAATAACTTCATCTTATCTATGTATAATAAAGTACCTATAAAGTACGGAAAGGATTTTACCTTTGATATACGTAGCCAGAAACTTTCTTATGAAGATAAACGCCTTTTAAAATTCATATATAATGTCAAAAATTTAAGTGATTATGATAGAAACTTCAGGAGACAGGATAAACTTATAGATGGAAAATATATGACAATACCTGATATTCTTATCAAAGAGTTTCTGCTTATAGTTAAAAATCATAGAATTTTTCTTGGAGATGGTTTCTTTTATAGAGTTTTAGAGTCTGAAGTAATAACAGGCAATATTCCCATACCATTTTCTTTAGAGAGTAAAGGCAATAATCTAGTTTTAGAAGTTAAGGATGGTATGCCTGAAAGTCTTAATCAAAATGAGGATGTATTTTTATATGGAACTACAATATATATTCCTTCAGTGGAACAGTGTGAAAGACTCAGTCCATATTTGAAAGCCTTTAATTCAACTAAATCTATAGAATTTAATAAAGCAGTTGAGGAAAAGGTATTAAAAGAACTTATTCCTTCAGTTCAAAAGGTGTCTAAGGATTTAACTTTATCTAAAACTATAAGAGAAAAGGTTGTTTTAGGTCCAGTTCACTTTAGATTTTATTTTGATAGAGATAAGGCTATAAGTCTTATTTACAAGGTATCTTATGAAGGCCATGAATTCAATTACTTTGATGAGTATAAGGAAAAGGTTATTTATAGAGATATTCATAAGGAAAATGAAGTATATAATATGCTGAAATCTCTTGGCTTTGAAGAAGTAAACGGAAAAATGTACTTTATGAGAGAAGAAGATGATGCATTTAGATTCTTTAAATATGAAATTGATAGATTACATAAATATGGCGAAATATTTTACTCTGAGAACTTTAAGGGCATAAAAGACATAAAAAAAGTTGACTTTAAAGGTGAAGTTAGAAAAGGTAAATTTGATTACTTTGAAATGAAGTTCAAGGTTGGAAATATAAGTGAAGAGGAAACTGCTAGAATTTTAAGAAGCTTTAGAGATAATCTAAAATATTATAAGCTTGAAAGTGGAGAATACCTTGATTTAGAACAGCCAGATATAAAAGAAGCCTTAACACTAATAGATAGTCTATTACAAGATGAAGAATTAAATAACAATCTAATTAAAATTGAAATAAACAAGGGTGCATATCTTGAAGATTACTTAGAAGAAAAAGAATTTAGATATATCGAAACTTGTGATGAATTAAAAGAATTAAAATCAAGATTATCTGATATAAAAGGAAAGGTGTTTCAACCTCCATATGGATTACAGGCTACATTGCGTGAATATCAAAAAGAAGGCTATAACTGGTTTAGAACCTTAGATTATCTAGGTTTTGGAGGAATACTTGGTGATGAGATGGGGCTAGGAAAAACCCTTCAGACTATTACACTTTTATTATCAAAACCAGAAAGCAAAACCTTGATTGTTGCGCCTACATCTTTGATTTATAACTGGAAGAAGGAATTTGAAAAATTTGCGCCTTCCATGAAAGTTATGTTATGTAATGGGACACCAGAAGAAAGAATTGAAATCCTTAAAAATTATAAAGAATATGATGTTATAATAACAACTTATAATCTTTTGAGAAGAGACCTGGATTATTATAATATGTATTTTGATTATTTTATTATAGATGAAGCTCAAAATATAAAAAATCCTTCATCATTAAGTGCAAAATCTGTAAAGAGTATAAAATCAAAAACAAGATTCGCTTTAACGGGTACACCAATTGAAAATTCTCTTATGGAGCTTTGGTCTATATTTGATTTCGTAATGCCTGGATATTTATATGATGAAAAGAAATTTACTACTAGGTACTTTAGAAGGCTTGAAGAGGGACCTGAAATATTAGAAGAGTTAAACAGATTGGTTAAGCCATTTATATTAAGGAGATATAAAAAGAATGTTATAAAGGAACTTCCTGATAAAATAGAAAAACGTCTTTTAGTTCCTATGAGTGATGAGCAAAAGGTAGTGTATGAAACATATTCTAACTATGCAAAAGACTTAATTGAGCAAAAAGTAGAAAATAATGAATTCTCAAAAAGTAGAATTGAAATTCTATCATATATTACAAAACTTCGTCAAATATGTCTTGATCCATCTATAACTATGGATAATTATCTAGGTGGAAGCGGAAAAATAGAGGCATTAATGGAGTTATTAGATCAATCAATATCTGAAGGTCATAAGATACTTGTATTTTCACAATTCACATCTGTTTTGAAGAATATAGCTAAGATTTTAAAGGAGCAGAATTATAAATATTCTTATTTAGATGGTTCTATTTCTTCTTCAGAAAGAATGAAGATGGTAGAAGAATTTAATGAGGGAGATAATTCGGTATTTTTAATATCATTAAAAGCAGGCGGAACTGGACTTAACTTAACTAGTGCTGATATTGTGGTACATTTTGATCCTTGGTGGAATCCAGCAGTTGAAGACCAGGCTACAGATAGAGCACATAGAATGGGGCAAAAAAATGTTGTTGAAGTTATAAAGCTTATTGCTTCTGGAACTATTGAAGAAAAGATAGTTGAACTTCAAGATACTAAGAGAGAGCTTATAAATTCAGTACTAGGTGATGATTTAAATTCTGGTACATTTATAAATACTCTTCATGAGCAAGATATTTTAGATTTGTTTAATTAATAAAAAATCAATGTGGATAATATGAAAAATTTCCACATTGATTTTTTTATATTGCTTCTTCAGCAGTCATTACCCCTTCAATGTTATGCAGTTGCAATAAATATTCTCCATGATCCATTTTTTGAGATAATGTTAGAGTTGAAGTTAAGCATATTTTATGTTCATTTCTATCATCACATTTTTTTACTTCTATATTAGATAATTTTGTACCGTCAGCTTTGATTACATTTAAAAAATTAGTAATTCCAACAATGTCCTCAATTTCTATATAAACATCAAAGGTTTTTGTATGAGTTCTTGTATATAAATCCAGCTTGTGGAGAAGAGTGATTACTATGAATAAATAAACACATGATATTATGGCACCTTCGTAAAAACCTATTCCTATAGCAAGTCCCATACAAGCACAAGCCCATAATCCAGCTGCAGTAGTGAGTCCTTTTACTTGATTTCGCCCAATTACAATTATTGTTCCTGCGCCTAAAAATCCAATTCCGCTAATAACTTGAGCACCCATTCTGCTGGCATCTGTTGATAATCCCAATATCTCATTCATATACTGATTGGTAATCATAACCATGGCTGCACCTATACATACTACAATATGTGTTCGGAAACCTGCTGGACGTTTCTTTTTGCCACGTTCATGGCCTAAAATTCCTCCACATATTATTGCAAGTGTTAATCTTACAAATATAGATATAGTATTTACATGACTTAAATAATCCATTATATTATTGAATTCTTCCATGTGCTCAATCACCTCACAAGTTGGTTTTGTACTTTTTGTATATAAAAAGACAATGAGCAGCTAAATTTGAGCACCATTGCCTAGAAGAGTATATTATTATAGATAAGAATTATATTACATATTATACCTAAATTATTAATAAAAGTCAAAAAGTAAAAGTATTCATTTAAAATTTATACACATTTTCACTGTAAAAGTATAAATTAAAATGTAATAATTATTATATTTTTGAATAGAATATACAGCAAAATTTAATAATCATTATTAGCTGTTCTATTACTTTATAAGGAGATAAGTAAATGTGTACAATTGGTACTTTATTTAATGGAGATACTATGATTATGTTTAAGCAATGTGATTTGGATAAAGAAACTTTTTTTGATGTACCTAAATTGAAGCAAAAAGATAATATAAAATACCTTGCCTTTAAGCGAGCTGATAATACCGGAACTTGGTGTGGTGTAAATAATTATGGTGTATCTTTTGTGGCTACAGATTCTTATATGGAAAATGACATTAATATAAAATATCATAATAGCAAAAAAGATTTAAAAGATTATAGTGTCTTTGAAGCGTACGAAAAAATTATTTCTGACTTTAAAACTGCTAAAGCAGCAGTTGAGTATATGAAAGAGTTTTATAATACATTTTTAAGTCCAGATATTTTGATAATTGGAGATAAATTAGAACGTTATTATATAGAGGCATATAATTCTGAAGTGATTGTTGTTAAGCTTGATTCATCAGGAATATCTAATTTCTTTGTGGCAACTAATCACTTTAGATACATTCATGGGGCAGTTCATTATGCAAAAAATCATAGTACTTACCTCCGTTTAAATAGAGCGCAAGAAATATTAAATAGAGAATGTAATCTTAGAGGGGTAATAAAATTACTTAAAGATCAGTATTATGGAAAATCTGTTTTATCTATATGTAGGTCAACAGATATTGCTCCTAGAGATGAAGATTTATATAGTACTATGGCTACTTCTATTTTTACTATTGATAATGAATGTCATAAAATAGGATGTTATTACCAGATTAATGGAAATCCCAGAAAAAACAAATTGATTTGTGTGTCAGATGTATTTGGTAGTAATTATTTTTCTATTTAAACTATATTGCTCCCTCTGTTTTTTGCATTAAAATTTCAACTATAAAATATTATTTTGAATTTTTCTGATTTTTATTTTTCAATTTAAAAATATAGAATTATATAAAAATTTTATATTGTATATTTTTCTACAATTTTAAAATAATTACAATTTGGTTATGTTAAAATTGTAGATTTTAAAAATACAAAAAGGTATAGTTGTGTATTTTTATTAGATTTGAAATTTATATTTTCAAATAAATTTAATTGTATAACATTTCAAATAAAAGTAAAAATATTACATGTTTTGAGGCTTATATTCTACCTTTAAAATGATAAATTAGCACCAAGCAAAAAAGTACTCAAAATATAGAAATTGGGTACTTTTTTATTAGTGTTTTTGTAAAGCAACTATATATCAGGGTTTTAATGATATCTTTAAAATTAACTAAAAATTCGAAAAAACATAATGTGCACCTTATTCGGATATAATGAGTACTATTTTTTATGATATTTTTAATTGATATAGATGCACATAATAATATTATTTATTATTATATACTGTCTATACATAAAGATATTTGAAGAATCAGAAAAATTATAATAAAATATCATTATATAAATAGGACAAAACTTAAGAGGTTGACGCATGGAAGAAATATTATTAGCAGTTAAAAATAGAGACATAGACGAAGAAAGTGCATTAGATATATTAGTAGAATTTATAGATAAAAGCAAAATAACTAAAGTAAAGAATATAATAAAATTACTTTGCATAGGAACACTATCTTTAGAAAATGCTTCAAAGATGCTTAATGCAATGAGTAGTTTAAATAATGAAGATTTAAATCACGAAAATGAAGATAAAAAAAGCAACAATTATTTTTACAATGAATATGGAACAAAAAAGAAAGATAGTACTAAGAATCGTGAAAAAGCCAAATTACCTGAAAAATCAAGACAGAAAAAAGCAGCAAGACCACTTGAAAAAGAAGAATATGATAAAATAATGAGCTTATGTAAAAGTGGATTTAAATATGATGATAATGGGAAAACAAGGACCTTTAGACCTAATGAGCAGCTTGCTATGACTTTTCTGCTTCAAGCCAACTTAGGACTTCGTATATCCGATGTACTAAAGCTTACGCCTTCTACTTTAAAAAATGATAAACTTGAAATAATAGAAAAGAAAACAGGTAAATTACAGTATAGAGATATTAATAAAAATCTCAAGGGAATTATATATGAATATGCGTTAAATCACAACATAAAAGCAGATGAATGTATTATAAAACTTAAGAGAAGAGGAGTACATAAACAGCTATCAATAATCACCAGTTATTTAAAACTCACTAATATAAGTAGCCATAGTTTTCGTAAACTATACAGTATGACAGTATATAATGCAACTGATGGAGATATTGAGCTTTTAAAAGAATTATTAAATCACAGTAGTATAGCTACAACTCAAAAATATATAAGAAGAACTCAACAGGAAATCAACAAAGTCAGCTCGTCTATTGATTTCACATATTCCTGGTAATAAATAATAAGACTTTATTTATCAAAGTAAATATAAAATCTATGAAGTGCTAAATAACATAATATAATAAAAAACTAAAGATCACGTCATTAAGGAAATTGATTGAGATATAATTAAATATTGTAAAAAATATATTATAGTGTTAAAATATGTCTGGGTAGTATCTTTTAGAGCTACACCAGATATTTTTCATTAGATTATTATTTTTAACAACTCATATCTATAAGAATGAGATTGAAATTAGGCTGTTGTGTCACTAATTTGGAGGTGATACCTTATAAAAATTGGATTTATAGGTCCTGGGAAGGTAGGCGTGAATTTAGGGCGCTACTTTACTCAAAAAGGAATAAAACTTAGTGGCTTTTATGGACGAAATGTGCAGAGTACCAAAGAAGCTTCAAAAATTACAAATTCAAATTATTATGATACTTTAGAAAAACTTATTAAAGACAGCGATATAATATTTATTACAACACCTGACCATGTCATTTCAATCATAGATAGAGAAATTTCAAAATTTGATTTAAATAACAAGTCTGTATGCCATGCTAGTGGCTCTTTAAAATCAACTATTTTATCTAATACTAAATTATCTGGTGCATTGATCTATTCTATACATCCCATGCTTGCATTTTCAAATAAAAATATTGAATTAAATAAGCTAGAAAAGATGTACTTTTCTTTAGAAGGTGATTTTGATTTTAAAGGCTATGAAGAATTAAAAATATTAAAGCTTATAAAATCATTAGAAAATAAATATTTCATAAGAAATATAGAAGATTCTTCCGCTTATCACCTTGCCAATGTAATGGTATCTAATTTGGTTCTTTCTCTTTTAAATATAGGTACAAGCTATTTGCGTAATATGGGATTAAGTGAACATGATGCTATAAATGCATTATATCCTTTAATTCAAGGTAACATAGATAACATTCATAGAGATGGATTTACAAATTCATTAACTGGTCCTGTTTTAAGAGGTGATGCAAACACTGTAGAAAAGCATTTAGAAGCAATTAAAGATGAGCATAGAGAATTATATAAAAGCTTATCTATGAATCTTTTAAAGCTTGTGGGAAAACGAAATTTAAATATGAGTAATATCAGCGAAAACATCACCCAGGAAGAGACAAATTCAAATTATGAAAATGCAGTAAAATATTTAGTTAATAATTCAGAAAAACACAGAGAAATATATAAGCTATTAGGGGGATTGGAATAGTGAAAAATACAGTATTAACATTTCAAAAGGCAAAACAAAATGGAGAAAAGTTATCTATGCTTACAGCTTATGATTATTCAATGGCAAAGATAATTGACGAAAGTGGTATTAATGGAATTTTAATAGGCGATTCATTAGGAATGGTAGTTAAAGGTGACGAAGATACTTTAGGTGTTACTGTTGATGATATTATTTATCATACAAGAGCAGTAAAAAAAGGAGCTAAAAACGCTCTTATAGTCGCTGATATGCCGTTTTTATCATATCATGTGTCAGTTGAAGATGCTGTATTAAATGCAGGTAGAATTATAAAAGAAGGAGGAGCCAATGCAGTTAAAATTGAAGGTGGAGCTAATATTGCAGATAAGATAAAAGCTATAGTATATGCACAAATTCCTGTTATGGGACATCTAGGATTAACTCCTCAATCAATTAATGCATTTGGTGGATTCAGAGTTCAAGGAAAAACTGAGGAAGCAGCTAAAACATTAATAGAAGATGCTAAAAAGCTTGAAGAAGCAGGTGTGTTTTCTATAACTCTTGAAGGAATTCCAGCTAAAGTTGCAGAGCTTATTACAAATGCTGTTTCAGTACCTACAATAGGAATTGGTGCTGGAAAAGGCTGTGATGGACAAATACTTGTTTATCAAGACATGCTAGGAATGTTCAGTGATTTCGTACCTAAATTTGTCAAGCAATATGCAAATATAGGTACTGTTATGAAAGAAGCAATCGGGTGCTATATTAAAGAAGTTCAAGATGGAAGCTTCCCTGAAGAAAAGCACACTTATAAAATTGATGAAACAGAATTAAATAAATTATATTAATAATTTTTAGATAATTCATAAGTCTACAATATATAAGCTGTTGCAAAAGTGGCAACGCATAAAAATATAGTTTGTTTAGTTTTAAATATATAGCTAATAAGTAAAGGATGGGGAAAATGTTAGTTAAAGAAATTAATGAAGTAAGAAATCTAGTTAAAGAATGGAAATCACAAGGATTAAGCATAGGATATGTACCAACAATGGGGGCTTTACACGAAGGTCATGAGAGCTTAATAAAGAGGGCTGTAGAAGAAAATGACAAAGTAATTGTAAGTGTATTTGTAAATCCTACTCAATTTGGACCAAATGAAGATTATGATTCATATCCAAGAAATATAGAAAAGGATCTTGAAATTTGCGAAGGTGCAGGTGCTGTAGCTGTATTCAATCCAGAACCTTCTGAAATGTATTTTGATAATAGGTCGACAACAGTAAGTGTTTCAGGACTTACAGATGTTTTGTGTGGAGCAAAGAGACCAGGGCATTTTGATGGTGTATGTTTAGTTGTAACTAAATTCTTTAATATAGTTAAACCAGATAGAGCTTACTTTGGACAAAAAGATGCTCAACAGGTTGCAGTATTAAAGAGAATGGTAAGAGATTTAAGCATTGATGTTGAAATAGTACCATGTCCAATAATAAGAGAAGAGGATGGACTAGCTAAGAGTTCAAGAAATACTTACTTATCACCAGAAGAAAGAAAAGCAGCTTTAGTATTAAGTAGAAGTTTAAAACTTGCGAAAGAAGCATTAGATAATGGTGAAAGAAATGCTGATAAATTAAAGGAAATTATGACAGCTGAGATAAATAAAGAACCACTTGCAAAAATTGATTATGTAGAAGTAGTTGATAGTGAAGATTTAAGAAGCTTAAGTGGAACTATAGAAAAAGATATTCTTGTTCCTATGGCTGTTTATATTGGTAAAACAAGACTTATAGATAATTTTTCTTATGAAATTAAATAGTTAATATACATTTTTGAAATAATAAACAAATAAACTTTGGAGGACAAGAATAATGATGTTAAATATGTTAAAAGGTAAAATACACAGAGCAGTAGTTACACAAGCTGAGCTTAATTATATGGGAAGTATAACAATCGATAAAACTTTAATGGAAGCTGCAGGAATTATTGAAAATGAAAAAGTGCAGATTGTTGATAATAATAATGGTGCAAGACTTGAAACATATGTTATACCAGGAAAGAGAGATTCGGGTATTATCTGTTTAAATGGTGCAGCTGCAAGATTAGTTCAACCTGGTGATGAAGTTATAATAATTGCTTATGCAATGATGGAAGAGGAAGAAGCAAAATCATATAAACCTAAGGTTGTATTTGCAAATCCTGATAACACAATAAAAGAAATAACTAATTATGAATACAATGAATAATTTAGCTGAAAATAAGCTGGTTCTTAGTGACCAGTTTATTTTTTCAGTCGCTAAAAAAATTTTAAAATTACAAAATAATAAAAATCATATATTTAAATAGTATTTACAAAAATGTATAATATAGTATATAAAAATATTATTATGTGTGTAGATAGAGGTGATTATAATGATATATTTGAATTATATTAGAAGCTACAATAATGTAATTTATCGAATGGATAAAATAAATGAAGACATACCAACTGTTAGTGGAATAAAAAATATTAATACTTCTGATAATTCTTTTAATAATACTGCATATGAAAAAAGAAATGACTATGTAAACAATATGAAAGAATACTCAAAGCACAACAAAGAATCAAAAGAATTATATCCTGATTCAAAACTAAAAAATGATTATATTAATAATACTTATTTCTATAACCCTAATAACAGCTCAATGTTACAAGCAAATCAAATGTATTTAAGTGGATTATTTTTAAATCTATTAGTATAATAATGTATTTAACTATAAATATTTATTATATTAATAGTAAGGCAAAAGACATATTTTGAAGTAAACTATATTGTTTATAATATAACTTCAAAATATGTCTTTTTATTAATTTAATAATAAAAAATGTAGTTATGATAATTTGGATATGCTGATTTGATAAGTAAATACCCCTGTGATACAATAATACTGTTTTGAATAAGCATTTACATTTTATTCATAGATATTTGTATGAATTTTTATAGATTTTGAATTTATAGAGTTCAAAAGGAGGATGAAATTATGGCTTTAACGCCAATGATGGTTGAATATATGAAAACTAAGGAGCAGTATAGCGACTGTATCCTATTTTATAGATTAGGTGACTTTTATGAAATGTTCTTTGATGATGCTGTAACAGTATCAAGAGAATTAGAATTAGTGCTTACAGGCAAAAATTGTGGTCTTGAAGAAAGAGCACCTATGTGTGGTATCCCACATCATGCAGCTGCAGCATATATTCCTAGACTTGTTAATAAAGGTTACAAGGTTGCTATATGTGAACAGCTTGAAGATCCTAAAAAGACTAAAGGAATCGTAAAAAGAGGAGTAGTAAAAATAATAACTCCTGGCACTTTTGTAGATAGTAATTCAAATTTAGAAAATGATAATACATATTTAATGGCTATATATGAAGATGAAGAGAAAATAGGATTAGCTTTATCAGATATCAGCACAGGTGAATTTAAGACAACATCTTTCAAAAATATAAGAATGAGTTTACTTGATGAAATTGCTAAAGTAAATCCTAAGGAAATAATTGTAGATATAAATGCAGATGAAAAGCTTATTAATGATATAAAGGGAATATGTCCTGCGCTTATAACAAAGAAAGATTTTAATACATTCTTTGTATCAATGGATGAGCTTAAAATGCAGTTTAGTGATTTAGAAGCAAGTGGCCTTGATAAGGAAAGAGAGCTTACAAGTAGAGTTCTTTTAAAATATATAAATGAAACTCAAATGATGAGCCTTACAAATATAAATTTACTTGAGCAGTATGACATAATCAATTATATGACAATAGACAGTAACTCAAGAAGAAATCTTGAACTTACTGAAAGCATAAGAGAGAAGACTAAAAAAGGTTCACTTCTTTGGGTTCTTGATAAAAGTGCAACAACTATGGGTGGAAGAACTTTAAGAAGATGGATAGATGAACCTCTTATTATAAAGTCTGAAATAGAAAAGAGATTAAGTGGAGTAGAAGAACTTTTCAGTTCTATTGGATTTAATGAAGATTTAAGAACTGCCCTAAAAGAAATCTATGATATAGAAAGAATAGTAGGTAAGATTTCTAATAAAAATGTAAATGCCAAGGACTTACTTTCACTAAAAGCATCCTTAAGCAGAATACCACAGGTGAAAGAACTTTTAAAAGATGCTAAATCTGAATTATTAACTGATTATTATGATAATATTGATGAGTTAACTGATGTAAAAACATTACTTGAAAATTCAATAAAAGAAGATCCAAGTTTAACTATTAAAGAAGGTAATATAATAAAGACTGGATATAATGCTGAAGTTGATGAATTAAGACAAAGTAAGATTCACGGTAAAGAGTGGATTGCAGCTCTTGAAAACCGTGAAAGAGAATTTACTGGTATTAAGTCGCTAAAAGTAGGATATAACAAAGTTTTTGGATACTACATAGAAATAAGCAAAGCTAACTTTAGTTCAATACCAGAAGGTAGATATATAAGAAAGCAAACTCTTACAAACGCAGAAAGATTCATTACTGAAGAGCTTAAAACTATGGAAGATAAGATTTTAGGTTCAGAAGAAAAACTTGTGAATTTAGAATACGAATTATTCATGGAAGTAAGAGATGAAATAGAAAAACATATAGGAAGACTTAAAAAGAGTGCACGAATAATAGCAAACTTAGATGGTATTTCTACATTAGCTTTAGTAGCTCTTGAAAATGACTATGTTAAACCAACAATAAATGAAGATGGCATAATAGAAATAAATGAAGGAAGGCACCCAGTAGTAGAAAAAGTTATTGGAAGAGGAGAATTTGTATCTAATAATACAACTTTAAATCAAGACGATAAAGAACTTCTTTTAATTACAGGTCCAAACATGGCAGGTAAGTCTACATATATGAGACAGGTAGCATTAATAACATTAATGGCTCAAATAGGTTCATTTGTTCCTGCAAATTCAGCTAATATATCTATATGCGATAAGATATTTACTAGAATAGGTGCATCTGATGACTTAGCTGGTGGTAAATCTACATTCATGGTTGAAATGTGGGAAGTTTCAAATATACTTAAAAATGCTACAAGCAAGAGTTTAGTTCTTTTAGATGAAGTAGGAAGAGGTACATCTACTTATGATGGTCTTTCTATTGCATGGTCAGTTATTGAATATATAACTAAAAATGACAATTTAAGATGTAAGACTTTATTTGCAACACATTATCATGAACTTGTAAAACTTGAAGGTGTATTAAAAGGCGTTAAAAACTACTCTGTTGCAGTTAAAAAGAGTGAAGACAGCGTAATTTTCCTTAGAAAGATAATTGAAGGTGGAGCAGATGAATCTTATGGTATAGAAGTAGCTAAACTTGCTGGACTTCCAGATAAAGTTATTGAAAGAGCTCGTGAAATCTTACGTGATCTAGAAGGAAACAATAAAACAGATATACTAAGCAGTGATTCTATAAAAGAAAGTGCAGTTGATTTTGAAAGCTCAAATAGCTATGAAAAAGATAATTCATCTGAAAATTCTGCTGAATATGAAAAGAGAGAACAAGAGGTTGAAATAGCTCTTGTAAATAAAATTAATGAATTAAGTGATAAGGAAAAACAACTTAATGATACTATTAATGAAAATAATTATCTTAAAGAAAAAGCAGTATCATTAGAAGAAGAATTAAATAAATTAAAAGCAGAATTAGAGCATGAAAGAAATTCAAGAAAGCATAAAAAGAACGATAATAACGATACAATGCAGATGAATTTTGAAGCTGTAGAAAAGGATTCATTTATAAATGAAGTAAGTTCTATAGATATATTAAGTTTAAATCCTATGGAAGCAATGAATATATTATATAAGATTGTTTCAGAATCTAAAGCACTAAATAAATAATTTTTATTGTTTATTAAATTTTATTGACAGTATAATAAAAATATAATATTATATTTTTGCATACGAAGGGTTATAACGTTACATAGTAGCTAGATAAATATTTGAGAAAATCAAATGTTTATCTAGCTTTTTTCTATGTAAAGCTATAATTATGCTGGGGGCATAGTTGTTTATATGTTATTGTCAATTCAAAATATTCATATCTGTACATTAAATATTATTAATCACCCCAAGTTATATTTGATGTCGTAAATTGTCGTATGTTTTTTAAAGAAAAGCCGAAACGTATCACCTATATATATTTTTTTATTTTCCTAATATCTTTTTTAATTAATTTAGATTTTCTTATTTTATCATTAAATTTAATACAATAATCTATTTGAGATAATACTTTAATGGTATAATTGTAACAAATATACAATTTTGTGTGAATATCTTATAATTTTATATGATAATATGTAATATTAATTACATATTATCATTTGTTATTTAAGAAATAGATATTAATAAATAAAAAATACTCTAATAATTTTTAAAATAATAAGATAAGAAGGTGCTAAAATGGAACTTTGGGATATTTATGACAAAAATAGAATTAAGACAGGCAGAACAATTATAAGAGGTCATGAATTTGAAGAAGGTGCACATCATATGGTGATTCATGTGTGCATATTTAATTCTCAAGGACAAATGCTTATACAACAAAGGCAACCGTTTAAAGACTGCTGGCCAAACATGTGGGATTTTACGGTTGGAGGTAGTGCATTAGCAAACGAATCAAGTACTGAAGCTGCAGAAAGAGAATTATTTGAAGAAATAGGCTATAAGGTTGACTTACATAATAAACGTCCATACTTTACTGTTAATTTCAAAAATGGTTTTGATGATTTTTATCTTATTCATGCAGATATATACTTAAGCACATTGAAGCTTCAATATGAATAAGTTCAGAACGTTAAATATGCAGGTAAGGATGAAATAATAGCAATGATTAATGATGGATGTTTTATACCTTATTACAAGAGTTTTATAAATCTTTTATTTGAAATGAAAGACAATAATATAGGTCTTCATAAGTAATAAATAATTTTTATACAGAAGAATTTTGAGTAATAAAAATCTTTAAATAATAAAAGTACAATCCCCCAAAAATATTACCAAAAAGTTCACTAAATTAAAAACAACACTTTTTTAAAACAGAGCTTAAAGAAAATAAATAGATATATGGAGAGGAATTTATGAGAATAGAAACTGAAAATTTAATTATTCGTAATTTTGAATTAAAGGATGAAGAGGATTTATGTAAATACATACTCCAAAGAGTTAATACTGAATTTGAGGGGTATGAAGATTTCACTAGGGAAAAAGGAAAAAAAGAAATTGAATTTAGGTCTAAAAGTGATGAATTCTATGCCATAGAGCGTAAGGAAAATCATAAGGTCATAGGTAATGTATACTTAGGAAATAGAGATTTTAACTCAAGGGAACTTGGATATGTATTAAATGAAAAATATCAGAGAAATGGTTATGGGAGTGAAGCAAGTAATGCTGCTATAGCATATATGTTTGAACATGGCACTCATAGAATATTTGCAGAATGCTGCCCACAAAACACTGCTTCATGGAAGACTATGGAGAAGCTAGGTATGAAGAAAGAAGCACACTTTATATCTAATTTTGATTCAACCATATAAATCCCATCCTTAGCATTAAAGTTCTGTACTTCAAGATAAAAAATATATCGACCTGGAGTAATACTGTTATCTGCATAAGTTGTATAATCAATCAAATTAAAATTAAGAGTGTGTGCTACTTTCTGCAATGCATTTTTCACATGGCTTTCGGTTGTTTTTTCTGAAACCATATTTAAAAGCTGATTTTTCCTATACAAAAAATATAAGGTATCCTTATTTTCATAAATTATATTAAAAAGTAAATCCTCGTTTGTTTTAAGTGGATGCTGTGTATATACATTAAAACTTTTCTGCATTTCATTACCTGCAAGTATTAATCCTTTATAGAATAATTTACTTACAATGCTCATCTTAGTTCACTTCATTTTACTAATTAATTGTACACTATGGTTTATGATTTTCTATATGCTTTTGTTACTATAAGAAACAATAATAAATATAAATTCACAAAATTGGTAAATATAAATATATTTTGTTAAATAATAACATTATATGTTACAATATACTTAATTTAATATTATATGTAAAACAGTTGATGAAATTATATTGTTTAATTTATAAAAATAGGATGTGATGGTAATGTACAGTATACTAATTGTAGATGATGAAAGAATAGAACGTAGAGGTATTAAATTTTTATTAAAACAAACTAATATTGAATTAGAAATATATGAAGCATCTAATGGAAAAGAAGCTTTAGAGTTTCTTCAAAAAAACAATGTTGATATATTATTTACAGATATAAAAATGCCTTTTATGGATGGAATTCAATTAATTAATGAGGTAAAGAAAAATAATATAGAAAACAAAATTGTGATATTTAGTGGTTATGAAGAATTCGAATACGCAAAGTTTGCTACAAAAATGGGTGTTTTAAATTATATATTAAAACCTGTTAATCCTAGTGAATTTAAAGAAACAATAAATAAAATAATAAAGGATATTGATAAAGAAAAGAAAGAAAACAAAATTAAAAATATGAATTTAGACTTTATGAAAGAGCATATATTATATTCTTTAGTTAACGGAGCAAATTATACTGATGTAGTAAATAGGACTAAAGAAATAATTAATTTAGATTTTTTGAAATTGTATAACAGACTGTTTTTAATTGAATTTAATAATGATTTCTTTGGAGATGATAAAATTGATTTTAAAAATTTTATACATAAGAATCTTAATTATGAATTCCAATACTTAAATTTAAATTTACGACAATCTTTACTCATATTTATTGATAATAAAGAAAGTGATGAAACTCTGAAACAAATAGGTCATAGTATTCATAATATTGTTTATAAAGAATATAAAGTAAACTGTTATATAACAGTTGGACAAGAACTAAAAGATATTGCTAATATTTCTGAATCATTCAGTAAGATGGAATTAACCATGGAAAGAAAGTTCTATTATACTGATACCTATGTATTTTTAGATAGCGAAGAAATTGAAAATGATATTAATCTCAGCAATGACAGTATATTAAAATCAATTAAGAAAGATATAAAATTAAAAGAAATAGATTTATTAAAGAAAGACCTTAATATGTTATGTAATAAATTCAAGAAGGAAGATAATATGCCACAAGTTTATCTTAAATTTACTTTTTCTGAGATACTAAAAGAATTGTATAAAAACATGACTGACGTAAAGGAAAGCGATTTCAAAAATGATTTAGCCAGACTATACAAGGCGCCAGACTTTACTAATGTTATTAACGTTATAAATGAATATATTGATATGATAAATACAAGTGATTCTAATGATACAACTATAGTGCATAAAGAAATTGAAAGTGTAAAAAAGTTTATATTAGAAAACTACCAAAAAGATCTCAGTGTAGATATATTAGCTTCAAATGTATGTCTTGCTCCAAGTTATTTAAGTTATGTATTTAAAAAGGAAACAGGTCAAAATATAAGCAAATATATTAAGGCATGCAGGATGAATAAAGCCAAGGATCTTCTTGAGAATAGTTATGAAAAAATAGTTAATATAAGCTATGCAGTTGGATATAGGAATGTATCTTATTTCTGTCAGAGTTTTCGTGAATATTTTGGAATTAGTCCTCAAAAATATAGGAATGAAGGTGAATCTTTAGATGAAGATTAAAGGTTTTGTAAGTGATCTGAAATTTAGATACAAGCTTCTTTTGACTTATATTATACTTGGATTTGTTCCTATAGTTGTGCTAGCAGTAATATGGTATAACCAGACAAAAGAAATAGTGATAAATCAGGAAAAAGCAAATATAAGGAATTATTTATCTCAAGCAGTATCAAATATGGACAACCAACTTAGAATATATAATAATTTATCAGATTATATAGGTTTTAATCAGACCATTTCTAATGTGGTAAACCATAATTATAATAGTTATTATGAAATGTATGATCAGTTTTCGAGTATTCTGGATCCAATGCTTTCTTCGTTGAAATATTTTCACAGTGATATTAATAGAGTAACTATCTATGCTAGAAAAGGTATAGTAAAACATGATACTACTATTGCTCCAATATCAGAAATCGAACATAAAGAATGGTTTGATGATTTAAAAGATAATAGCAATATTCATTGGTACGTATCAAAAGAAAATAAGAAAGCATTTTCTGCTAGAAACATGCCTACTCTTCATTTGAATTCTGGCTTTGGAGTATTATATTTAGACGTAGATTATAGTAAATTATTTGAGTCGTTTAACAACATGAAGGATTCAAATTATGGCATATTTGTAATAGATAAAGATGGCAACAACATATTAGAAGTATCACGCTTTGAAGATATAAATCAAAATATGCAGATGACCTATGAAGAATATAAAGATAATAAGAAAAATAATAAACTTGGCAATTATGCAATTGTTGAATGTAGTTCAAATTGTGAAAATTGGTCAATTATCTTATATAAACCAGAAAGTCTTATATATAATTCTATTAATAGTTTATTTACAAAAACAGCAGGAGTTATTATATTTTTGATTATATTATCCATTACTACATCCACTTTTTTATCTAAATTTATGGTTTTAGACATAGAGAAATTACGAGCTGATATGGAAAAAGTAGAAAAGGGAGATATGAATGTCACTATAAACAGCACTAGAAGAGATGAAATCGGATCTTTAATAAGAGGATTTAGAAATATGATATTTCAAATTAAATCTTTAATAGAAGATGTTTATGAAAGCAAAATAATACAAAAAGATTATGAGATGAAAGCGCTTCAGGCTCAGATTAATCCTCATTTTCTTTACAATACACTATCATTAATAAATTGGATGGCTATTGAAGCTGACCAAAAAGAAATAAGTAAAATTACTTTGACTTTATCTACTTTTTATAGAACTGCTCTTAATAAGGGGAAAAATATACTTACAATACGAGATGAATTAAAAAATACAAAATCATATTTAGATATCCAGCTTATGATGCATGATTATGAATTTGACGTGATTATGGATATAGATGAAGAAATATTAGAATATAAGGTTTTAAATCTTATATTGCAGCCATTAGTTGAAAATGCTATAGATCATGGAATAGATTTGAAAACAGATGGAAGAGGAAAAATAAAAATAACAGGAATAAAAGAAGATAGTAATATATATTTGATTGTAGAAGATAATGGAGTAGGAATGGAACAGAATAAGATAAACACTATACTTACTAATAAGTCTAAAGGATATGGTGTACGTAATGTTAATGAAAGAATAAAACTATATTATGGTGATTATTATAGTATGCAGGTTGAAAGTGAACTGGAAATAGGAACAAAGATAATAGTGAAAATACCAGCTGAATTATAAAAAAATGATAAGTTTTTTAAAAAAAGTAAAATATTGATATGTTTCTAAATTTTTTTATATTTACCGTTTGTCCCACAAAAAGTAAAATTATATTGTAAACAAGAATACGATTTCAGAAAACGAAATCAAAAAAAGAAAAGAGGGCGTAAATATGAAAGTTAAAAAGGTATTGTCAATTTTATTAACTGCATCAATTGCAGCAACTTGTATGTTAGGATGTGGATCTTCAAGCACAGCTAACAAGAGTGAATCAGGTTCAGCTGGTTCTTCAGATACAACTATTAAATTAAAAGTTTGGGCTCCACAAGAAGATCAAACTCCAAGTGATAAATATCCAAACGGTATTATTCCTTATCTTTGTGATAAGTTTAATGAAGAGCATTCAGAATGGGACATAAAGTTTGAATATGCAGCAGTATCTGAAGGTGATGCTAATAAAGAAGCTTTAAAGGACTTAGATGCTACAGCAGACGTATTCTTATATGCAAATGACCAAATTCCAAGTATGGTTGAAGCGGGAGCTATTTCTAAACTTGGTGGTAAATATGTTGATGAGATGAAAGCAAATAACAGTGAAGCAATGGTTAATTCAGTAACATATAAAGATGGAGTTTATGGATTCCCATTTACACCAAATACATTTATGTTATTCTACGATAAGAGCAAATATAGTGCTGATGATGTAAAGAATCTTGATAAGATGATGAGTAAAGATTTAGGAGATGGAGTATCTAACTTCTCATGTCCAATTAATAATAGCTGGTATATTTCTTCATTCTACTATGCAGGTGGTGGAGAATTATTCGGACCAAATGGTACAGACGAAAATGCTGGAATGACATTTGGGGATCACCCTGAAGTTACTAAATATCTTGTAAACTTAAAGAATAATCCTAAGTATTTCTGTGAACCAGCTGATTCAACAGGTGCTTCATTAACTAAATTTACAGATGGTAAATTAGGAGCATTTACTACTGGTTCTTGGGATGCAGCAGCAATTAAAAAAGCTTTAGGTGATAACATGGGAGTAACTCAACTTCCAACAATAACATTAGATGGACAAGAAAAACAATTAAGATCTTTTGCAGGATCAAAAGCAGTTGGTGTAAATCCTAAGTGCAAGAACATGGAAGTTGCAGTAGCACTTGCAGCATACTTAGGTGGAGAAGAATCACAAAAATTACACTATGAAGTTAGAGGATATGTTCCAACTTGGAAATCAGTTACAGAATCTGATGAAATTAAAAATGATGCAGTTGCTTCAGCTGTAATTGCAGAAATAAACAATGCTTCTAAAACTCAACCAATGGTTAAGAAAATGGACAACTACTGGAGTCCAGCAGAAGCAATGGGTAAATCTATTATCCAAGGGGATATAACTTTAGAAAACGCTGAGCAAAGGACTAAAGATATGGGCGAAAGCATGAACAAATAGTATTAGTAATATTTATTAAACTTATAAGGAGCCTTATATAAAGGCCCCTTATATAAAAAGGAGGAATGTAAGGTGCTAAAATTCGAACCAAAAGAACCTTCAAAGAATACTTCTGCAATTGATAAAATGAATGCAGAATATACGGTTTCAAATGCATTTAAATATGGTGATAAATTTACTAAGCTATCAATGTTTATATTAGGTGCTGGAAACCTTGCTCATAAAGAGTATACAAAAGGTATCTTATTTTTATTAACAGAAATTTTATTCATAGTTCAATTAATCACAAAAGGATTTAATTCAATATATATGTTAGGATCACTTGGTGAAAAAGAAACAGGTGAAATATTTAATGAATCTAAACAAGTGTATGAGTATATTATAGGCGATAACTCAATGCTTATTCTGCTATATGGTGTTGCCACATTTTTTATGATAGCAGGTTTCGTAGTAATATGGAGAGCAGCTGTAAAGTCTGCATATAAAGTACAAGTTAAGAGTATGAGAAATCAACATATTCCTACATTCAAAGAGGAAATGTTAACATATTTAGATGGTAACCTTCATAAAACTTTATTATTCTTACCATCAATGGGTATTATATTATTTACTATTATACCAGTAATATTTATGATGACTATGGCCTTTACAAATTATGATAGAGACCATCAACCGCCAGGAAACTTATTCCACTGGGTTGGATTGACAAATTTCCGTCAATTATTAGATTTTTCAGGTGAACTTGGACGTACATTCTGGCATGTATTAGGATGGACAGTAGTATGGGCAGTATTTGCTACATTCTTGAATTATTTCTTTTCTATGGTAATTGCATTAATAATCAATCGTAAAGGAACTAAATTTAAATCATTCTGGAGATTTGGTTTTGTATTATCAATAGCCGTTCCACAATTCGTATCATTACTAATTATGAATACAATGCTTCAACCAGAAGGTGCTGTTAATATTCTACTTAGAAATTTAGGCTTCTTAGCACAAGGTCAGTCACTTCCTTTCTGGACTGATGTAACTTGGGCACGTGTAACTCTTATAATTGTTAACTTATGGGTTGGTATTCCATATGGTATTTTAACTATGACTGGTATTCTTCAAAATATTCCAGAAGATTTATATGAAGCTGCTAGAGTAGATGGAGCAAACCCTGTAACAATATTCTTCAAAATTACATTACCATATATGTTATTTGTAACTGCACCAAAATTAATTACTGATTTTGTTGGAAACATAAATAACTTTAATGTAATATTCTTATTAACTGGTGGTGCACCAGCAACAATGGAATATTACAAGATGTCAGCTGGTAAAACAGACTTACTTGTTACATGGTTATATAAATTAACTATAGATCAAAAAGACTACAACTTAGGTGCTGTTATAGCAATATTTATATTTATACTATCAGCCGTTTCTGCACTTGTTGTATTTAAGAGAACTGGATCATATAAAAATGAGGAGGGATTCCAATAATGAAGAGCAAAAAAGCAATAACCAACACACTTGTACACTTATTTCTTGCAGTTTTAGTTTTCATATGGGTACTTCCTATAGCTTGGGTAATTTTAATATCATTTAGAGGTGAAAGTGGTGCATATACATCAACTTTCTTACCTAAATCATATACAATAAATAACTATGTAAGATTATTTACTGAAACTGATTTATTTAATTTCCCTAGATGGTTTGGTAATACATTTGTTGTTGCAATATTCAGCTGTTTATTATCTACATTCTTCGTATTATCAGTGGCTTATGTAATGTCAAGAATGAGATTTAAAAGCAGAAGAAAACTAATGGATATATCATTAATTCTTGGTATGTTTCCTGGTTTCTTAACAATGATTGCAGTTTACTACATCTTAAAAGCTATGGGATTAACTGAAGGAGCTTTAAAACTTGTATCTTTAGTGCTTGTATACTCAGGAGGAGCAGGTATTGGATTCTTCGTAGCTAAAGGATACTTTGATACAATTCCAAAAGCAATTGATGAAGCAGCAATTATTGATGGATGTACAAGATGGCAAATCTTTACAAGAATAACTATACCATTATCTAAACCAATTATAGTACAAACTATAGTTACAGCATTCATTGCTCCTTGGATAGACTTTATATTTGCAAAAGTTATTTGTGGTACAGATACTCAATATTACACAGTAGCAATTGGTTTATGGAATATGCTTACTAAAGAAAATATAACAAACTTCTATACAAGATTTGCAGCTGGTGCAGTATTAGTTTCTATTCCAATAGCAATTTTATTCTGTTCAATACAGAAATATTATACACAAGGTAGTGCAGGTGCTGTAAAAGGTTAGAAAAATATTGTTACAGAATATAATTTGATGTATTATATAAAATATGACAAATTATGTATTCTGGGAGGAAGAAATATGAAAAAGCCTTTAATTTTTATATTTGCATTAATATATATATTACAAAACATGATTGGGTGTTATAATAACACCCAATCATTTCATAATAAAGAGCAATTTGATAAAGAGTATGAAGAAGCGTGTAATACTCCCTTTGGCAGATATCCTGAAACAATAACTTATACATTAGGTAAAATGACAGGAGAGAATAATTCTAATATGCCAGATGGTGATACTTATGAAAATAATGCTTATACTAGATATCTGAAAAATAAAATTAACATACAAAATGTAGATGTATTTGAAGATATCGAAAATAATTATAATAATATGCTTAATATGGCTATTTCAGAAAATAACATCCCAGATATAATGGTTGTTAATGATTATTCTTATTTAAAACTTCTTATAGAAAATGATATGATTGAGGATTTAAGCGACGTTTATGAGAAATGTGCTAGTCCAAGAATTAAAGATATTTATAAAAGTTATGGTAAAGATATTTTAGACAATGTGACTTTTGATGGAAAGCTTATGGCACTACCTGAAACAAATATTGATAATGGTCCTAATATGCTGTGGCTTAGGAAAGATTGGATGGATAAGTTAGGATTAGAGCCACCAAAAACATTAAATGATGCTGTTAATATAATACATGAATTTATTGATAAGGATCCTGGCAATAATGGAGATGGAAAAACAATAGGACTTGTTTGTTCTCCAGAATTAACTAATGAGCGTGGATATAGTTATACTGGACAAGCTGATGTGATTTTTGCCTCTTTTAATTCATATCCAAAGAAATGGATAAAGAATTCAAATGGAGATATAGTTTATGGATCAGTACAAAAGGAATCTAAAAATGCTTTAGCCTATTTAAATGAATTATATAAAAGTGGAATTTTAGATAAACAATTTTTGTTGCGTAATCAGAATAATATTGAGGATATTATTATAAATGGAGAATGTGGTGCATTTTTTGGACTATGGTGGTCACCTAATAATCCATTAATAGGTTCTTTAAAGCATGATCCTAATGCTGACTGGGAGCCTTATATGATACCTACAAATAATGATGGAAGTACAAGCTTTTGCTCTCAAAATCCAAGCAATAAGTTTATTGTTGTAAGAAAAGGATTCGAGCATCCTGAAATTGTTATGAAGGAATGTAGTGCTCTTTTTGATTATTTTAACAATAGCAATAAAGAAGCATATGAAATAAAACAATACTATGTTGATAATGTAGATCCTACTGCAAGACCATTTTCAATAAATGTAGATTACAAAGAGGCTTTAGTAAATGGATATAAGAATATAACAGCAGTTTTAGAAGGTAAAAAGGATGTTGATGAACTGCAGCTTATTGAATATTCGTATTATGAGCAATGTGCAAGATATTTAGAAAATCCAAAAGATGCGTCTATGGAAGACTGGGCTGCATATAAATCTAGAATTAGTGCTACATCTCTTTTATTTAATTCAAAGCTGAATAAGGTTCAAACATACTTTTATAATAAAAATACTGATACTATGTCAAAAGTTTGGTGGAAGCTGAAGGAATTAGAAAAACAGACATATTTGAAGATAATTACAGGTGAAGAATCTATTGATTACTTTGATAAGTTTGTTGAAGAGTGGTACAGACAAGGTGGCGGTACAATTACTAATGAAGTAAGAGAAGAGGTAAAATATAGTAGTGGAAAGGATTAAAATATGAAATTTATATATGGAAAAAATGATTGGAGTTCAATGGAAAGAGGACAAGAAAACTGCTTTATCCTAACAAATGGATTAGGCGGTTTCTCTTCTCTAACCATAATTGGTTCAAATGCTAGAAATGATCATGCTATTTTAATGGCATGTCTAAAAGCACCCAATAATAGATATAATTTAGTTTCTAATATAGGAGAAACTTTAAAGGTTAAAAATAACTCATATGATCTATCAAGCCAGGAATATTTAAATTCAAAATTAAATAGGAATGGCTTTTTTTATGAAAGTAAGTTTGAGTTTGAGTATGTTCCAAAGTGGACATATCATATAAATGGATTTGAAATAAATAAAATAATAGTTATGAAGTATGGACAAAATGCTGTAGGTATAAAATATGAAGTAAACAATTTTTCAGACGAAAAAGGAACATTACTATTGACTCCATACTTAGAATTTGTTCCTAAAGGATATCTATTAGAAAAAACTCAAAATTTTATTACTGATGATAATAAAATTCAAAGTAATAATATAAGTTTAAACTATAAAACTAATGGAAAAGTAAGCGTATTTGAAACCGAATATATTGATAATATTCTTTATTCTCATGATGAAAGAGATGGAAGGGATAAAATTGGACGTAATGCTTATAACCACACAATAGAATTTACTATTGAACCAAAATCCAATAAAGAATTCTATGTTATTTATAGTACAGATGAAATATGTGAAACTATTGATGAAATGATACTTAATGAAATTAACTATAGAAAGAAATTACAATCTCAAAGTAAAATAAAAAGTGAAGTTGGTAAGATGTTAGCTATGGCTGCAGATGATTTTATAGTTAATAGAGAATCTACAAATGGTAAAACTATAATAGCTGGATATCCGTTTTTTAGTGACTGGGGAAGGGATACTATGATAGCACTGCCCGGATTGACTCTTGCAGTAAATAATTATGAATGTGCAAAAAGTATACTAAGAACCTTTATGCAGTATTGTAAGAAAGGAATTATGCCGAACCTCTTCCCTGAAGGTGAAAATAATGCCATGTATAATACAGTAGATGCTTCGCTGTTGTTTATAAATACAGTTTATGAGTATTATATGTTGACAAAAGATTTAGATTTTATAAAAGAAGCTTATGTAATAATGGAAGATATTATTTACTGGTATAAGAATGGTACAGATTTTAATATAAAGATGGATTCTGATGGACTAATTGAAGCTGGAAGCAACTTAGATCAAGTTACATGGATGGATGTAAGAATTAATGATATTCTTCCTACACCTAGACATGGAAAACCTGTTGAAATTAATGCTTACTGGTATAATTCTTTAAATATAATGGCTGATTTAGGAAAGATTTTAGGCAGAAATGTAGATGATTATGAATTGCTAGCTTTAAAAGTAAAAAAGAGCTTTAATGAAAAGTTCTGGAATGAAGAAAAATCATGTCTTAAGGATGTGGTTTCAGATCATGATTATGATAATCAAATAAGGTGTAATCAGATATGGGCTGTATCTGGACATTTTTCAATATTATCTCCAGAAAAAGAAAGAAAAGTAGTTGATACTGTATTTGAAAAATTATATACACCTTATGGACTAAGAACATTATCTTGTGATGATCCTGAATTCAAAGGTTTTTATGGAGGAAGCCAATACAATAGGGATTTAGCATATCATCAAGGAACAACATGGGTATATCCTCTTGGTGCATATTATATGGCATATTTAAAAGTTAATGGCTATTCAAAAAAATCCATAGAAATAGTCAAAAATCAGTTAAGTATAATGGAAGCAGCCTTAAGAGAAGGATGTATAGGCCAGCTTCCAGAAATTTATGATGGTATGAATCCTTCAATATCAAAGGGGTGCTTTGCTCAAGCTTGGAGCGTAGGCGAAATATTAAGAGTATATAAAATATTAGAAGTAAAAGGAGAAGAAACATGCTAACACCTATTGAATTAAAAAAACTTTATTCTTCAGATGAATTTATTGAAAAATACACATATTCAAATAATGATTTAGGAATAACTTATACTAAAGAAAAAACTATTTTTAAAATATGGGCACCAACTGCTGAAAAGATAATATTAAATATTTATAAGAGCGGAAATTATAATGAAGAGGATAGAATCCTTTGTCGTGAACTGGAGCCTAAGGAAAAAGGAATATGGGAATGCATAGTTTATGATGATCTTAACAACTTATACTATGATTACAAGATTTATGTTAATGATTCGGTTAATTATACATGTGACCCATATAGTATAGCTTGTGGAGTAAATGGTAAAAGAAGTATGATACTTGATTTAAAGGATACAAATCCTGAAGGTTGGGAGGAAGATTATATAAGAGACAGAGATGATAGATATCCAGTAATATATGAACTTCATATTAAGGATTTTTCTTATGATAAAGCAAGTGGAATAAAAGATGAATATAGAGGTAAATATCTTGCTTTTACTCAAACTGGAACTACCCTAAACAATGATAAAATTCATAAAACAGGTATAGATTATTTAGAATCCCTAGGAATAACTCATGTTCATTTATTACCTTGTTTTGATTTTGGTTCAGTAGATGAAAGCTTAAAGGATGACACTCAATTTAATTGGGGATACGACCCTGTAAACTATAATGTACCAGAAGGTTCTTATTCTACAAATCCTTTCGATGGTAGCGTTAGAATAAAAGAATTTAAGCAAATGGTACAAGCTCTTCATAAAGCAGGAATAAATGTGATTATGGATGTAGTATATAATCATACTTATAATTTAGATACTTCATTGCAGAAGACAGTTCCATATTATTATTACAGAGTAAATGAAGATGGAACGTTGTCTAATGGATCTGCATGTGGAAATGATACTGCAAGTGATAGAGTAATGTTTAGAAAATATATGGTTGATTCTATTGTATACTGGGCAAAAGAATATCATATTGATGGTTTTAGATTTGATTTAATGGGACTTCATGATGTTGAAACCATGAATGAAATAAGAAAATCTTTAAATGAGCTTCCAAATGGAGAAAAAATATTAATGTATGGTGAGCCATGGGCTGCAGATGATACATCAATGGAAAACAACGCCATACCTGCATTAAAGAAAAATATAGCTTTATTAGATGAAAATATAAGTATTTTCTGTGATGATACTAGAGATTCTATAAAGGGACATGTATTTTATGGTGAAGTACCTGGATTTATTAATGGCGGTAAAGGATTTGAAGATAAGATAAAATCATGTGTATTAGGGTGGTGTAAAAATAACAAGGAATATTCGCCAAAATCACCAAAACAGATTATATCATACGTATCTGCCCATGATAACTTTACGTTATATGATAAGTTAATTGAAACATTACGAAAAGATAAAGACTATGAATCATATGATGAAGAAATAATAAGATTAAATAAACTCGCTGCAGTCATAACTTTTACATGTCAAGGAATGAATTTCATTCAAGCTGGAGAGGAATTTGCAAGAACAAAGCATGGAGAAGATAACAGCTATAACTTATCACCAGAGCTTAACATGATAGATTGGAATAGAGCTTATGAATTCAAGGATTTAGTTGAATATTACAGAGGGCTTATAGTATTAAGAAAACTATTTAAACCACTTAATAGTTTTAATAATGATAATTTAGAGCTATATGATTTTGATGACACAATTCATGAAGGACTAGTTTCATATACACTTAGAAATTATGATGATTCTCTTGATTTGTATAACAAACTTTATATAGCTTACAACAGTAGTTTAGATAATATCCATATAAAACTTCCAGAGGGTAAGTGGCAGCTTCTACTAAATGAAGAATCTTCAGAGTTGTATTATTCTGATATTAATGTATGTGATGAAATAATCATTCCAAAGCAAAGTGGAATAATTTTAGGGCAAAAATAAATTAATATAATAACATAATTTACGCATACTAAATAAAGATATTATTATTGAAAGGCGTGAAACTATGTTTAATGTTCCATGGATAGAATATGTAGGATATGCGGCTTCAATTCTTATAGGATTATCAATGTTTATGAAAAATATTATCAAACTTAGATTTATTAATCTTATAGGAAGTATATTGTTCGTGTTTTATGGTTTTACAATAAAAGCTTATCCTGTTGCAATAGTTAACTTAATTATAGTATTTGTAAATATTTATTATATTTATAAGTTAATGCAAGAAAAATAACATAAAATATATTTAAAGAAGAACATAAGGGTTATGTTCTTCTTTTTCTTTTCAATTTATAATATTATTTGTTAATAATTCAAAAATAAAGGGTATAATTAGTGTTTTAAGAGTTAAAATACGAAAAAAAATAAAAAAATAATAAAAAACATTCGAAAAAAGTATTGAAAAAATCTAAAATATAATTTACTATAATTAAGTGACAATTACATATACGAAAGAGTGAGACAATGAAAAACTTATTTAAAACAAATGGTAAACTAGACAATTATTTCGGTCTTAGTAAAAATAATACGAATGTTAAGACAGAATTTATTGCTGGACTTACGACTTTTATGACTATGGCATATATCTTAATCGTAAATCCATCGATTTTATCAGCAGCAGGAATGGATAGTGGTGCAGTATTTACTGCAACAGCATTGTCAGCAGTAGTAGCTACTTTAATCATGGGTATTTACGCAAAGCTTCCATTTGCTCAAGCTCCAGGTATGGGTCTTAATGCATTCTTTGCTTATACAGTAGTTCTAGGTATGGGATATTCGTACCAATTTGCATTAACAGCAGTGCTTTTAGAAGGTCTTATTTTTATATTTTTAACATTATTTAATGTACGTGAAGCAATAGTAGATTCTATTCCAACAAATATTAAAAAAGCTATTTCTGTAGGTATTGGATTATTTATTGCATTAGTAGGACTTCAAGGTGCAGGAGTAATAGTTCATCCTGAAGATGGTGGAACAATATTAGAATTAGGAAATATAACAAGCGGATCGGGACTTTTAGCTATAATTGGTATTTTAATAACTGGTATTCTTTATATTAAAAATATAAAAGGTGCATTATTTATAGGAATGTTAATAACAGCTATAATAGGTATTCCATTAGGAGTTACAACAGTACCAACAAGTATTTTAAGTATGCCTCCATCAATTGATTCATTATTATTCAAATTTGAATGGCATAATATCTTTTCATTAGACATGGTGATAGTTTTATTCACATTATTATTCATGGATATGTTTGATACTATAGGAACTTTAGTTGGTGTAGCTACAAAAGCTAAGATGTTAGATGAAAACGGAAAAGTACCTAACATAAAGAAAGCTTTATTTGCAGATGCTATTGGAACTACATTTGGTGCCTGCGTAGGAACAAGTACAGTAAGTACTTTTGTTGAAAGTGCTTCAGGAGTTGCTGAAGGTGGTAGAACAGGATTAACAGCAGTATCAACTGCAATAATGTTTATATTATCATTATTCTTTGCTCCACTATTTGGTGCTATAACTTCAGCAGTTACATGTTCAGCATTAGTATTAGTAGGATTATTTATGATCGAACCTATTAAAGAAATAGAATTAAGTGATTTTACAGAAGCAATACCTGCTTTCTTAACAATAATCATGATGCCATTATCTTACAGCATATCAGATGGTATAGTATTTGGAGTTGTATCTTACATAGTACTTAAGATTTTTGGTGGAAAAGCAAAAGATATTAGTATTACTACAGTAGTAATAGGTATAATATTTATATTAAAATTTATAATTAAATAGGCGGTGATTATTTTAGAAATCTGAAGGTTAGAGTTATAATCTTCAGATTTCTTTTTATTTGTCTACAATGCAAAAGCTACACACCGCTTATTTCATAAAAAGTGGTGTGTAGCTTTTTAAATAAAGACTATTTTATTATTCTACATCAGCAGATTCATTTGCTTCATCTTCATCTATAATTTTATTGAATATTTCTTTTACTTTATTAAATGTTTCTTCATTATCTATGTTAAGAAGTTCAAAATCATCAGAATCTTTTTCTTCATGATATTCATACATGAAAGCTCTATGTCCATCTTCATTTACAAGAGCTATGTAATATTTAGAGTTAAATTCAATGATATCTATAACTTTGCATTGTAATTCAGTGCCATCATCTAAACTTAAATTCATTGTTCTACCTTTATATGAGTTTTCTTTTAAATTTATCATTGTTATCACCTTTCTGTTTTTTTATTTTAATTATACATTAAAACAAAGAAATTATACATTAAATATTTATTTTTTAGTGTTGATAATGCATTATGTTATTATTTACTTTAGTATATAAAAATATTAATATTTGAATAAATATCCACATATTTTGAATATAGTGTATAATTAATTATAACAATAAGCAAATAGGGGCTGATATCATGAAAGATATAACAATAAAATATATAGGTGTTAAAGATAAACTGTTTAAGCAAGTTGCACTTTTAAGATATAAGATATTATTTGAACCATATCATAAAATTAACAAGTATATATATGATTCTCTTGATAATATAAGCTATCATTTAGTTGCTCTTGATAAAAATAAGATTGTGGGGTACTCAAGACTTACTAACATTGATGGAAAAGGAAAAATAACTAATGTATTTGTTATTCCTGAATATGAAAATCTTAAGATTGGACATAAAATGCTAAACAAGCATATAGAAAAAGCAAAAAAAGAAAAGTTTACTCAGCTATATTTAAATGCAAGAATTAGTACTATAAATTTTTATAAAAAAGCAGGCTTTGTTGAAGAAGGAGAACCTTACATATCTGATAAAAGTGGGTTAATGCTTCAAAATATGATTATGTATTGCTAGTCTTACAATAAAGAGTTTAAAAATACACACTTTAATTGTATAATATAGTTAAAATATTAAAATTATGGATGAAAAGTGCACTTGTGTATTATGCATCCATATATACATTAAAAATAATATTAGGGGGAATAATCATGAGGAAAATTCACAAAGTATGGCTTGTAGGTCCAGAAACTAAATTAGGACAGGCAATTCTAATATCTCTTGATCAAAAGTTCATTAATACTTTAAGTACAAGTATTGAAGATGTTGATGTAAATGTTATTGATGAAGCTTTAGCATTTTGTTATTTAAATCAGCCGGATGCCATTATTAATTGCTATGATTTTAATGATATTGATGAATGCAAAAAGAATCCTGAAAAAGCATATAAGATCAATGCTATAGTCGCAAGAAATTTAGCTATATGCTCAAGGAAAATAGGTGCTAGATTTATTCACTTATCTACTGATAATGTATTTGGACTTGAAAGTGATACACCTTATACAGAATTTGATGAACCAAATGCAACAAGTGTATATGGAAAATCAAAATTAGAGGGTGAAAAATTTGTAAGGGATTTAAGTCAAAAATATTTTATAGTACGTACTGGGTATGTATATGACAAACAACATAATTATATCGATAATAATTATGACTCAAGCAGAAAAATCTGTCCTACAAGCACTTCTGAACTTGCAAAATTTATTGTAATGCTTATGAACACACCAGAATATGGAGTATATCATGCACATAGCAGAGGTTACTGCACTCGTCTAGAATTTATCAGTAAATTAGAAGAATATACTCCTGAAAAAATTAATTTTAACGAAAAAAATGAAAAAAGTGAAAAAAGTGAAATTAAAAATATTCAGCTAGATGATTTTATGTTAAGAGTATCAAATCTTTATGAATTTCCTACATGGGAAGAAGATATGTTAAATAGCATTAAGAATAAGTAATAAAATAAGGGGGAATATGTATGGAACAAGTTAATACAAAGAAAAAAATAGGTTTAACAACCCTAATATTTATTGCACTGCTTTTAGGGGCATTAGCAGGTGTGATTTTGCACTATTTAGTTCCAGATGGATCAATAAAATCGTTTTTTGTAAACGGGGTATTTTATATTATAGGTAATGGTTTCTTAAGAGCAATGCAAATGCTAGTTGTACCTCTTGTTTTCTGCTCATTAGTATGTGGAAGCATGTCTATTGGCGATACTAAGAGACTTGGAAAAGTTGGGGTTAAAACAATGTGTTTTTATCTTTTCACTACAGCACTTGCTATAACAGTAGCATTAACTGTAGGTAATCTTATAAATCCTGGTATTGGATTAGATGTATCATCTCTTCAATCTGCTCAGACAACAGTTCCAGAATCTAAAAGTTTTGCAGATGTAATACTTGACATAGTACCTAAGAATCCAATTAATTCACTAGCTCAAGGTAATATGCTTCAAATAATATTATTTTCTTTAATAATTGGTATAATACTTGCAAAAATATCTGGTGAAACTCCTATAATTGAGAAATTCTTTAATGAAGCAAATAGAATAATGATGGAAATGACTATGCTTGTTATGAAGCTTGCACCTATTGGTGTTTTCTGCTTAATAGCAAAGACATTCTCGGGAATAGGATTTAGTGCATTCTTACCATTAATCAAATACATGCTTGGTGTATTCATAGCTCTTGGATTACAATGCTTTGGAGTATATCTTGTATTACTTAAATTATTTACTAAGCTTAATCCAATTAAATTTATTAAAAAATTCTTACCTGTTATGGGATTTGCATTTTCAACAGCAACATCAAATGCTACTATTCCAATGTCTATAGAAACATTAAAAACTAAAATGGGTGTATCTAAGAAGATATCATCATTTACTATACCTCTTGGGGCAACTGTAAATATGGATGGTACTGCTATTATGCAGGGAGTAGCAGTTGTATTTGTAGCTCAAGCATTTGGTATCAACTTAACACCTACAGATTATATAACTGTTATTGCAACAGCAACACTTGCTTCAATTGGTACAGCAGGAGTTCCTAGTGTTGGACTTATAACCTTATCTATGGTATTTGCTTCTGTTAACTTACCAGTTGAAGGTATTGGACTAATAATGGGTATTGATAGAATATTGGATATGACAAGGACAGCGGTAAATATAACTGGAGATGCAGTATGTACAACAATTGTTGCTCAACAGGATAATGCTTTAAATATGGAAGTATTTAATGCTGAATAGTAAAACATTAACTTTATAATAACTTTAAGGACTTATCATTATTCAGTGGTAAGTCCTTTATTTTAGTACATGAAACTACATATTTTTATAATATTAAAAGGTTACTTTTTTACTTACATGTATTACTAAAGGTTATAAAATTCATACCGTTGCCACAAATGGCAACGAAATTATATAAAAACAATTAATATGATAAACTTTGATTATAGTACTGGTAAAAGTAGTAGTCATACTGTATTTAATAAAAGCTTTGATTGTATTATAATAATATCATTGCCACAAATGGCAACGATATTTTATGAAAAACAGTTAGCGTTATAAGGAAACACCTCTTCACATACGTTTAGAGGTGTAAGTTCGAGAAACGAAATGCAAGATTTGGACTCTCACTTAGGAGGAATATATATAAATGAAAAGAATTAATATTTTAAATGAAGATACAGCTAATAAGATTGCTGCTGGTGAAGTGGTTGAAAGACCTTCGTCTGTGGTTAAAGAATTAGTTGAAAATTCTATAGATGCAAATGCAAAAAGTATTTTAATAGAAATAGAAGATGGTGGCACATCTCTTATACGTATTGTAGATGATGGTGATGGAATATATAAGGATGATATAAAAAAAGCATTCTTACCACATGCTACAAGTAAAATAAAAGAATCAGAGGATATATACAATATACATACTCTTGGGTTTAGAGGTGAAGCTCTTCCTTCAATAGCTTCAGTAGCCAAGGTCAATTTAAAATCTAAGATTAAAGATGATGAGTTTGGTTATGAGATAAGCATTGAAGGAGGAAAGTTCTCAGAAGTAACACAATGTGGTATAAATAATGGAACTATAATCGAAGTACGTGATTTATTTTTCAATGTTCCAGCTAGAAAGAAATTCTTAAAATCAACTTCTAAGGAAGCTTCACTTATAAATGATATAATTACAAGAATTGCTTTAGCAAATCCTAATATAAGCTTTAAACTGTTTAATAATTCTAAAAAGGTTATACATACTTTTGGAAATGGAGATATAAAAGATACTATTAGAATGATTTATGGCAAGAATATAAGTGATAATATATTATATTTTGAAGAAAGTGATGACCTTGTTACTGTTTATGGATATGTAGGTAAGGAAGAAATAGCTAGAGGATCAAGAAATAATCAGAGCATATTTGTAAATAAGAGATATATAAAGAATAGAAGTTTAGCTGTTGCTGTTGAGCAGGCGTTTAAATCATTTTCTACAGTAAATAAATTCCCTTTCTTTATTCTATTCATTGAAATATATCCTGAATATGTAGATGTAAACATACATCCAACAAAGGCAGAAGTGAAATTTAATGATGAAAGAAGTATTTTTAAAAAGATATTTGGTGCAGTTCATAAATCTTTAAGGGATGAAGTATTTGATAATTTTGCTATAGAAGAAGAGGAAAAAACAGAAGTAAAACCTGCTCCATCATTTGAAGAAATAACATTTAAAATCAAAGAGGAAGAGGAAAAAGTTAAATTAGCTAATAATGCTTATAAAGCAAGTACCTCTTCTACAAATTCCTCTTCAATTGATTCATATAATAGTGTAAGTTCAAGAACAACTTATGATAATTATAAAAATAATGATTTAATGGTATCAGATAACAAAAATGATACAAAGAAAGAAGTTATTTTACCTGTTGATTTAAAATCTCACAAAGAAGAAACTAATTATAGTAGTAATTTTGAAACTAAAGAAGTAATTCAGGAAAACAATGAATATGAAGAATATTCATCTAGTATTGATAAACAATTAAATGATAATGATTATTTTGCGTCTAATATGAATATGAAATTTAATAATGAAGATAACAAGGATTCCTTAACATACGGTAATTTATCATATAAGGAATCTAATCATGTAGATGATACTGAAGATACAGTATCTCAAAATATATCTGTTGCAAATGAAGCTTCTATAGACAACAATATAACACCACAGGAAAAAAGAACTGCAAAATTTCCACCCATTACTATAATAGGACAGTATAATAAGACCTATATATTAGGTGAATATGATGGCACTCTTTATATGATAGACCAGCATGCTGCTCATGAAAAAATATACTTTGAAAAATATTTAAAAGAGATAGAAAATGGAGATATTATAGTTCAACCACTTATGGTACCAAGTGTATTGGATCTTACAATGGACGATTACTCTTATTTTGAAGAAAACAAAGAAGTGTTTAAAGAAGCAGGATTTACTTTAGAGGAATTTGGTGGTACTACATTAGCACTAAAAGAAGTTCCATATTTCTTAGGTAAATTAAATCCTAAAAGACTATTCCTAGAAATATTAGATAATTTAAAGAATCTAGGTAATGGTAAAACTATAGAAGTTAAACATAATGCTATAGCAACTAAGGCATGTAAGGCAGCTATTAAAGGTAATGATGAGTTAGATATGAAGGAAATGGTTAAGCTTGTAGAGGATTTGAGATATATAGATGATCCATTTCATTGTCCTCATGGAAGACCAGTAATAGTTAAGTTTACTAGTACAGATATAGATAAGAAATTTAAGAGAATCGTTTAAAAATTAATAATAAACTAAATAATCTTATATATAGTAGACAATATTATTCTTAATGTGTTTTTATATATAAGAACGACTACAAATTGGAGGTTTACTATGAAACAAAAACTTTTAGTTCTTGGAGGGCCTACAGCAGTAGGAAAGACAGAACTTTCTATAAGACTTGCAGAAAAACTAAATGGAGAAATAATATCAGCTGATTCTATGCAAATATATAAATACATGGATATTGGTTCTGCAAAAGTTACAAAAGAGGAAATGAGAGGCATTAAACATCATTTAATTGATGTAATAGAACCAGATGTACCATTTTCAGTAGCAGATTTTAAAGAACATGGAGATAAAGCATTAAAAGACATAATCAGCAGAGGTAAATTTCCAATTATAGCTGGAGGTACAGGTTTATATATTAACTCACTTACATGTAATATGACTTTTACAGAAGCAGAAAAAGATGAAGAATATAGACTTGAACTAGAAAAACTTGCAGATGAAAAGGGAAATGAATACATACATGATATGTTAAAAGATATTGACCCTATAAGTTATAAGGAGATTCATTTTAATAACAGAAAAAGAGTAATAAGAGCACTGGAAGTATATAAACTTACTGGAAAACCTTTTAGTTCATATAACGCTGGAGAGGATTTTTATAAAAGCGATTATGATGTCCATTATTATGTGCTTAATATGGATAGAGAAAAGCTTTATAATCGTATTAATAAAAGAGTAGACCTAATGATGGAAAACGGTCTTTTAGATGAGTGCATAAAGCTTAAAAATTTAGGGTATACTTCAGATATGCAGTCAATGCAAGGGATAGGATATAAAGAAATATTATATTATCTTGAGAATAAAATCTCTTTAGAAGAGGCTGTAAACATGATTAAACAAGGTTCTAGAAATTATGCTAAAAGACAGCTTACTTGGTTCAGACGTGATAAAAGATGTATTTTCTTAGATAAAGATATATTGAGTGATGATGAAATAATAAATAAAATACTAACTGAGCTTGAGGTATAATTAAACTTCTTGATGACATAAATATAAAGTAGAGTTATAATAAAATTAGAATTTCACTGTGGAGGTGTATAGTTTTGGTCAATAATAAATCAACTAATAATCTTCAAGATATTTTTTTAAATAATGCAAGAAAGTCTAAAGTACCATTAACAATACATTTGATGAATGGTTTTCAATTAAAAGGGTTAGTAAAAGGATTTGATAATTTTACTGTAATATTAGATTGTGATAACAAGCAAATGATGATATATAAGCATTCTATATCTACAATAACACCAAGTAAACCAATCTTATTTACAGATGATGAATATGAAAACAAAAATAAATAGGCATCCGTTGCCTATTTATTTTTTGGAATAGTTACCGTATTTAATAGTTAGAGTTTTAAAACTAAAACTTTTAAATTGTATATAAAAAGTAATTACATGAAGGAGAAGCAAAGAAACATGTTAAAAAAGACAGAAGAATTTTTAAAGAAAAACTATAATATTAGCGACAAGACTTTTGAGATATATAGACAGGCCATTGATGATATAGCAGAACAATTCAAAGAATACGACATGATAAGAGAATTCAATCAATTAAAAGTCTTAAATGCATTCCAAGAAGAAAGAATAAGTGATTCACACTTTACAAATACAACTGGATATGGTTTAGATGATTTAGGACGTGATGCTCTTGATAGAGTATATGCAAGAATATTTAAAACTGAAGCTGCACTAGTAAGACCTCATATTGTTAGTGGTACTCATGCAATAGGATGTGCTATAGCTGGCAATGTAAGACCGGGAGATAAGATATTATGTGTATCTGGTATGCCTTATGATACTTTACTTGGTGTTTTAGGTTTATCTAAAAAGAAAAATCCAGGTTCATTAGATCAATATGGAATTACAACTGAAGTAGTAGAATTAGATAAAGAAGGTAAATTCCAATTTGATCTTATTAAAGAAGCTTTAAAGGACGAAAGCATAAAGCTTATACATATACAAAGAAGTACAGGATATGCTTCAAGAAAATCATTCTTAGTATCTCAAATAGCAGAAGTTATTGAACATATAAGAGAAGTAAGAAAAGACGTAATAATATTTGTTGATAATTGTTACGGTGAATTTGTTGAAACAATAGAACCAACAGAATTTGGAGCAGATATTATGGCTGGTTCACTTATGAAGAACATAGGTGGAGGAATAGCACCAGGTGGCGGTTACATAGTAGGTAAACAAGAATATGTTGATGCAGCTGCAAGCAGAATGACTGTGCCAGGTGTAGGCGGAGAATACGGAGCTACTTATGGCCTTATGAGAAGCTTCTATCAAGGATTATTTAGTGCTCCTCATGTTACAATGGAAGCAGTTAAAACAGCTATATTCACAGCTAGAGTAATGGAGATAGCAGGTTTTAAAGTATTTCCTAAATCAACTGATAAGAGAACAGATATAATTCAAGCTATAGAATTTGGTGATCCAAAGAAATTAGTTAATTTCTGTAGTGGAATACAAGCTGGATCTCCAATAGATGCATTTGCAGTATGTGAGCCATGGGCTATGCCAGGATATGATAGTGAAATAGTTATGGCAGCAGGAGCATTTATATCAGGTTCTACAATAGAATTATCAGCAGATGGTCCAGTAAGAGAACCATATATAGCTTATATGCAAGGTGGATTAAACTTTGACCACGGTAAGATTGGTGTACTTATAGGATTAAGTAAAGTATTAGAAGTTCATAATAATTAATTTGTTAAAAGTATGGATAAAAGAGTAGGGTAAGCTTAAAGTTTATCCTTCTTTTTATATATTTATCTAAATTATTTAGAATAAGTCAGATAAATATATAAAAAGCACACAATATTGTAATAAAAATTGAGTGCTTTTGTTGTTTATTATAATCAATTATTTTTATATTTCATAAGTTTGTTGAAATAATACTATGTTTTTAATACGCTCTGTATATACCAACAAGCTTTCCTAAAATCAAACAATTGTCAACTATAATAGGGCTCATAGTATCATTTTCAGGTTGAAGTCTTATATGGTCTTTTTCCTTATAGAATGTCTTTATAGTAGCACTATCATCAATTAATGCTACAACTATTTCTCCATTTGCTGCATCATTACAGCTTTCAATTATAGCTAAATCATTATCATTAATGCCTACTTTTATCATACTTTCCCCAGAAACTCTAAGCATAAATAGTTCTTTATCGTGCTTAATAAAATTAAGTGGTAGGGAGAAAGTGTCTTCAACATTTTCCGTTGCTAGTATTGGTAACCCTGCTGTAATCTTACCAACTATAGGTATATTAATCATTTCAGTTTTTGGAGTTGAAAATTCTGCTATTTCAAGTGCTCTTGGCTTTGATGGATCTCTTTTTATAAGACCTTTCTTTTCTAGTCTTTTTAGATGGCCATGCACAGTTGAAGTTGATCTTAATGATACAGCTTCACATATCTCTCTAACTGATGGAGGATAACCTTTACTTTCTGTATAAGATTTTAAAAATTCATATATTTCTAATTGTTTATCTTTTCTCTCTGCCATCACACACACCTCTCTATTCATAGCATAATTATATCATATAAAATAAGCTATAGCAAACCTATGTTCTATCATTTGTGTTTCCCAATATTTCTGTATAATTATAGATTTTTAGCATATTAACACAATTACATGCAATACTATAAGCAATTTATTTCTTAAGTGTTATTATAAAATAAGAATATAGTAAATTTAATAAATATATTATTGTTATGAATATTTTTAACAGAAAAATGGTCATTTACTTAGATAAAATTAAATGATATACTTATTCAGGTTTTTAAAAATATTAATTATAAGAACTATGTGATTAATAAACAAATATTTTGTTTATGAAATACGAAAGGATAAGGTGAAAATGGTGATTACTATAGGAGCTATGATCGGTGCAGGTAAAACTAGTTTAGCAAAGCTGCTTGGGGAACATTTTAATACAGAAGTATTTTATGAAAGTGTAGATGACAATCCTATACTTCCGTTATTTTATACAGCAAGTGAAGAAGAGATACAAAAGCAGAGATATCCTTTTTTACTTCAACTTTGGTTTTTAAATACAAGATTTAAAAGTATTAAAGCCGCACTTACTCATAAAAATAATATTTTAGATAGAAGTATATATGAAGATTGGTATTTTGCAAAAGTAAATAGGGATTTAGGCAGAATATCAGATTTAGAATTTAGTATGTATGAAGGTTTATTAGAAAACATGCTTGAGGAATTAGATGAACTTCCTAAAAAGGCGCCTGATTTAATGATTTACCTTAGAGGAAGCTTTGAAACTATTCTTAAAAGAATAAGAGATAGAGGAAGAGGATATGAACTAGATGAAAGTTTAGTTGATTATTATAAAATACTTTGGAGCGGATATGATGAATGGGTAGAAAAACATTATGATGCTTCTGAAGTTTTAATAATAGACATAGATCAATATGATTATGTAAACAACAAAAAAGATGCAGATAAAGTTATTAAAATGGTTGAAGAAAAGTTAAATGAAATAAGAGGCTAATGTCATTATAATAATTTATAAAATGCTAAAGAATAAAATTTTTATATGCTTTATTTGACTAAAACAAACTAATCTGTTAATATATAAAGATAACTTTATTTTAATAGAATTGAGGTGCATTAAATGGGTTATAAATACACAGATGATGATTACTGTGACATATATGAAAATAAAATTTGCGATAATTGTGGTAAATGCCTTGAATTAGAAGGAATTGATACAAAAGCAATTAGAATAGAGGATATTGCTAAAACTCAAGAAGAAAATTCTGTTCTTGAAGAGGAATTTTTAGAAGACCTAAAAGCATCCCTTGATGAAGCTGAATTAGAAGAAATAGAAGAAGAAAACATGGATTTAGATGAAATCTACAAAAAGTTTGGGTCTTCATTAAATAATTCAGATGACTTTAATGGTGGTTTAGAAGAGGATATAGATGAAGAGTATGAAGATGCTTTTGATCATATGGAATATATAGATGAAATAGCTGCTCTTAACGATATTGATTTCGAAGAAATGACCGAAGAAGTATATCCTGGCGTTAGAAGATTTATTAAAAAAGAAATATAATTCAAATAAAAAGCAGTGTGATATAATATCATGCTGTTTTTTAATATACAAATATCCTACAAAAATAAAATTATAGTTTATGAATAGTTTTTAGTAATATAGATAAACTAATTTTGAAGCTTAAATTTATTAGAAAGGGTGATATATATGAAACGTAAATCTATTTTAGCATTAACTTGTACTGCACTTTTAGGAGTAGGTTTATTATTATCAGGCTGCGGCGAATCTACTAAAAATAACGCTAACAATGCTACAGATAACGGAAATACTGCAACACAAAAACTTAGTGAAAGCAAAGAAGAAGCGGGAAACATGGTTAGAAATGGAGCCGAGGCTGTCAAGGATGGAGTAGAAGGTGTCGGAGATAAAATAAAATATTCTGCTACCAACTTTAAAGATGATATTGTAAATGCAGGTTATGAAGTTGGAGATTATACGGGCGAAGCTAAAAATTACTTTAAAGGTAAAGAAACAAATTACACTTTAGATAATGATGTGGTACGTATTTATGAATATGATAATGCTGCAGATTTAGATGCTGACATAGCAACCATTTCAGCAGACGGAACTACTATAAATAATAATGCAGTATATAATACAAAACCATATTATTATAGAAAAGGTAACAGTTTAATAGTGTATGAAGGAAATAATCCAACATATGTTGATAGATTCGGAACACTTTATGGGTCACCAATATTATAATTTAAAGCTTTAAATTTACTTCATGATATATTTTACATAACAATACCGAATAAATATATATTTATTCGGCATCAAATCAAATACAAAGGCGAAATAAGAGTATTTTATCGTATTTCGTCCTTGTAATTATATTTAATTAATTATAAAAACTTCTTAAAAAGCAGGAGAGTGATTATAATTTAGATAGAGGATTTGATTTAACAGCTTCTCTAAGATCATCATCATCAACGTGAGTATAAATTTGAGTCGTTGATACATTTTCATGCCCTAAAATGCTCTGCAAACTTCTTATATCAACATTCCCATACTTGTACATTAAAGTTGCAGCAGTATGTCTTAATTTATGAGGGGTATATTTTTCGTCAGTAAATCCAGCATTGGTTATATGTTTTTTAATCATAATTTCAACAGTACGCTTATTTATTGGAAGATGTCTTGTAGAAAGAAACAAGTATTTTTTACTTTCTTCTGAAGCTTTAGAATTATCACGCACAGCCATATAATTTTTTATAGCCTTTAAGCATGCTTCATTTAAATAAACTGTTCTTTCTTTATTACCTTTTCCTATGATAGTCAAAGTATCATCTCTAATTTTATCAATTTGGATACCACATAATTCAGACAATCGCATTCCGCAGTTTAAAAATAAAGTCAGTATACAGTAATCACGTGCATAATTTTTATCTTCTTTATTTAAAGATTCAAGTAGATGAATACTTTGATTTAAGGTTAAATAAATTGGATGACGCTTATTGATTTTTGGAGATTCGAGCTCCAATGTTGGATTTTCGTTTATAATCTTAGCTTTTCCATGCAAGAATTTGAAGAAAGATTTTAATGTAGCAACTTTTCTAGCTCTTGCATGAGATCCATTGTCTCTGAATTTTTCTGTAAATGATAAGAATGCATATAAATCTCTTAATTTAATGCTTCTTAAAAAATCATCATCAATATCATTAATCTTTATTTCATCAAAATCAACTTTATCCTGATCAACTTTTCCTCTGTATATTAAAAGAAATCTAAAAAATAACATCAAGTCAATTTTGTAAGCATAAATTGTATTTTCAGATTTACTCTTAATTGTTTCTAAATAATTTATAAAATCAGCCATACATTCTGGAAGATCATCATTGTGCAATACTTTAATATCATATTTCATTTTCTTCACCTTATTCATTTCGTTTATTTCAAGAAATAATGTCTTAAACATCATATCTATATTGTAAAAGTACTCTAAAGTGGCTTAAACACTTGCTTTAGTTCTATTATATCAAAAAGTTAATTTCATTGCAATTATTTCGTTAAATATACATTTAACGAAATAATATTTTAAAAACAAAAAGAAGTGGATTTGATTTTTTAGTTCCCAATTTATAACTTTATATTTTTGTTATAACATAATTATTTTTTATATACTTCTTACTGCTTTTATTATTTTAAATAAATTCTGGACCTCGATTTTGCATTTTATATAACCTTTCAAAAAGAATAAAATTATATTTAATCATTCATTTTGAATAAATATTTAAAATCAAATGCAAATTTTATTGATTATAATCACAATTTCAGTCCATTAGTTTTATAGATCAAAATTTATTTTTATACATTTTTATGTATAAAGTTATTATTTATTCTGAATTATTATGGATTTTTTGATATTTAAAGATAATATTTATACATGACCAGCAACAAAAATTACTATTAAAACATAATCCTATTTACATCGTTTCTATATCTCTTAGTATAAATTTTATAAATAATTATTCGTTTTTTATCTTTAAAAACTTGGATTTTGACAGAAAAACAAAATTCAAAATAACCATATACTTAAATATATACTTTTTATATTTTTTGAAATTTTAATTTTATTTTTTTGCTTTTCTACATAATAAAGTTATAAAAACTATATTTTAAAATTTTTATATTTTATATTATTTTTTATTTATCATATTATCTATATACTAATACTTTATATCACCATATTTTCATATACATTATATACATATTAATATATATAATAAAACCAAAATAAAAAATAATAATTTTTATTAATAAAAATATATTTACAAAAAATATAGCACTCCCCTTGCACTATTTTATAAAAAAACAGAGGGAGGTATCCTAAAAAATGGAAGGGTGTTTATTTGATACAATTATTACCTAAACATCTATGATATAAATTTAAAATTATGATAGAATATATCATGTAATAATTTTTTATACATTATAAATGTATGCAGGAGGATCTAATTATGGCTAAAGTAAAAGAAACTAAAACAAATGCTATGAGGCTGCTTGACAGAAATAAAGTTGAATACACTACTCATAGCTATAAAAATGAAGATGGTAAAATAGATGGCATTGCTGTGGCTCATAAAATAGGAAAAGATGAAGAAAGCGTATTTAAAACATTAGTTACTGTTGGACATTCAAAAGAGAATTACGTGTTTGTAGTACCTGTTGCAGAAGAACTCGATATGAAAAAAGCCGCAAAAGCTGCAGGTGAAAAAAATATAGAAATGATACATGTTAAAGATATAAATAAAATCACTGGATATATAAGAGGCGGCTGCTCTCCTTTAGGAATGAAAAAAGTATTTAAAACATTTATACATAATACTGCAACAACTTATCCTACAATAGTATTTAGTGGCGGTAAAATAGGTTCACAAATAGAAATGAACCCTAATGATTTACCTAAAGTAATAGAATGTGAATTTGTAGATATAATAAAATAATTAATTGATTTAATTATTTTATTGGATTTATAGTTCTAGCTTTCCCAAAAACAATCAGGGAAAGCTTTTTTGCTATCAATATATTTAGATATATTAGTCTATAGTTATTTTGTTTTTACAGGGAAGCCAACTCCAAAACGTGTACCTAGAGAAATACATACAGAATTATCATAATTATTAAATGCAGAAGCCATAGCTGTACCATCATGGATAAGTTTTATCACAAACCTTTTATTTATAACTTTATATATTTCATCCGATAAAAATTCTTCATAATTATGCTAGTATTAAATTTATAAACAAAAAAGAAGAAATCGAATTATTTAAATCCAATTTCCTCTTCATTATTATGTTTTATCAGATTATGATAATAATTAATTATTTTCTACAATTTCTCCAACTAATGAGAATGAATTAGCTTTAACTATTTTAACGTTAACTAATTTTCCTATCAATTCTTTGCATCCTGGGAAGTTTACAAGTTTTGCATTTCTAGTTCTTCCTGTTAACTTGCTTTCATCGTTTTTGCTTACACCTTCTACTAAAACTTCAACAACTTTACCTTCCATAGCTTTATTACCTGCAATTATGCTTTCATTTACTACTTCAACTAATCTGTTGAATCTATCATGTTTGATTTCATCTGAAATTTGATCTTCCATTTTATCAGCAGGTGTATTGTTTCTTCTTGAATATATGAAAGTAAATGCTGCATCATATTGTACTTGTTTAACTAAGTCTAAAGTATCTTGGAAGTCTTCTTCAGTTTCTCCTGGGAATCCTACTATTAAATCTGTAGAGAAAGTTACATCTGGGATTTCTTTTCTTATTTCTTTAGCAAGATTTAAGTAGTAATCTCTAGTATAATGTCTGTTCATTATGTTTAATATTCTATCACTACCACATTGTACTGGTAAATGTATTTGTTCACATAACTTATCACAATCTCTAATTGCATAAATTACATCCATTGTTAAATCTTTAGGGTGAGAAGTCATGAATCTAACTCTTTCTAATCCTTCGATTTCATTAATCTTTCTTAAAAGATCTGCAAATGTAATTTCTTCTTCTAAGCCTTTACCATATGAGTTTACGTTTTGACCAAGTAAAGTAACTTCTTTATAACCTTGAGCAACTAATCCTTCTATTTCTTTTATGATATCTTCAGGCTTTCTGCTTCTTTCTCTTCCTCTTACGTAAGGAACTACGCAGTATGTACAGAAGTTGTTGCATCCATACATGATAGTAACAAATGCTTTAACATTACTCTTTCTATCTACTGGAACACCTTCAACTATATCTGTTTCTTTATCAAATATTTCTTTTATTTGAACTCCTTCAGTTTTTACTCTGTTTAAGTATTCTGGGAATTTGTAAGCATTGTGAGTACCAAATATAATATCAACAAATGGGAATTTGTTTAATACTTCATCAGCCATTCCTTTTTGTTGCATCATGCATCCACATATAGCTATTATTAAATCAGGATTCTTTTCTTTTTGATGTTTAATTATACCTAAGTTACCGAATACCTTATTTTCTGCATTTTCTCTAACACAACAAGTGTTAAATATAATTATAGAAGCCTCTTCCCTATCATCTGTTTGTGTATATCCTTGAGTTTTAAGCATTCCAGAAATTTTTTCTGAATCCTCTTCATTCATTTGGCAACCCCAAGTTTCTATGTAATATTTTAATTCTTTATTATCAGAACTCATTAATTTATCTCCTCCGTGCAATATATACAGTTTCTTATGTATTATAACAAATAATTTATATTAATTAAAGTCTTATATATGCCATAAAACTTTTTACATATATTTTACAGAGAAATAATATACGACTACTATAAATATCAAAAAATAATGAATAATCCTTTGTTTATTAAAATTCTAAATCCATATAAAAAAGAGCCATAACTAAATTGACTCTTTATTTCAGACTGTACTGAGATTTCATTCTTAGACTGCCATTATCAAACGTAAAATTAGCACTAGAACCATCTTTATTAATATAACTGTATACATCTATTATAGAATTTGCAACAGATGATTCTGTTGTAAGTTCTCCATCTCCTATTAAATCTTTGACTTTGTCATAAGACATTCCGCTATTTATCTTATTGTAGTCATTTAAAGATAACTCTTTACCATCACTATGCTTTAAATTTAATTGTGTTTTAGATATGACACAATCATCTTGCAAAGTAATTGTTATATTACTTATACCTTCACCGTTATATTCATATATTGTTGTTTTTTTACCATGCGCTTCACTTGGTGGTATTTCTTTACCATCCCCCAATATATTTTTCACTTCATCATAAGACATTCCCATTTTTAATTTCAAAAAATTATCATAGGATATTCTACTATCAATGTTATCAATATTTTTAATATCACTATCAGAATTATCAAATGATAAATTATCTGCTGTAACACATTCACTACTATTCAGTTGCTTTAAGCTCTCTTTATTATAAAAATAATCATTATATTTATTACCACTTGAATATGCTCCATATATAGATAAAATAGCTACAAAGATTAGTAATACTCTCTTATAAGTTTGCTTATCTTCTGTCAAATTATCATCACCTCAATTCAAATAACCTGTTATTAATTATTCCTACCTACAGTTAATTTTATTCAAGTTTATAAATTATAATTCTATAGGTTATAATTATTTTTTTGATAAAAGTTTAGTATACTATAATTAAGGCTTGGTAATTTTGAATACTTTTTTAAAAAAAGTTTTATATTTATAAACTTATTTACATTTAAACTTAAAATATTATTATGAAAACTACACTTAGTTATATGATAGTATTATAAATTTAATTTATTAAGCAGCTATAAATCACTTACATATACATATAATTTTATTATGGCCATGTCTTTTTTTCTTGTGGTATTTTCTTTTAGAAATATGATTTTGCCCTTCAATAGACTTTATAAATGCAATAACAACTATAATACTCCAGAATATTTGTCTTAACATATAATTTTGTGGCTTCGATTTGTTTTCTTTCATTGTACATCACCATGCTATTAAAATTTATATTATTATCTCATTTGTTTAGTGTGTTACATAAAAATAAATTTATACATAAAACCTTAATAAATATCTATTATATTTTTGAATAATGATAATTTTAATAATTAGAAGTGGAATTCTAGAATTTTAAATTCCTATTTATATGCAAAAATATATAATGCTTTAGGAAATTTTTCAGAAGATGTGATTGTATTGTGTGGGCAAATTAATTAAAAAACAATACCTAAAAATAGATATTGTTTTTAATATAAAAAATATATAAGTCAACCTAATTATATGTGATTCATTTGTATAATATATAATATTCAGTTAATAGTTTGTTGCTACATTATTATATTATAAAGTTTTCTCATTACTTTTTTTGCTTCATTTCATCTATATAAAGCTGAATCATATCTATAACCGATTCATCATCATCTTTCTTGTCTATAATTTCTAAGAAGCGTTTAGTTACACCATGTGTTTTTGCTATAAGCATAACATTTTCCTGCTGTTTTTTAGTTAAGTGTTTTATGTTTTCTCTTACGTCATCTATTCTTGCTCTTTCCACATCATGTACCTCACTTTATATTTCTAATAATATTTTATTTGAAATATTATATCTGTCAACCTCTTATCTTTCAGTTTTATTTAAACAACTTAACCCATGAGATACATGAGTTACATTTAACAAATCCAACTTTAGTATATAAATTAATAGCTTTGATGTTCGCCTCTTCAACTCTTATAAAAATCTGATATATAGAATTGAGCCTACATAAATTGATAAGGTACTTTAAAAGTATTTCTCCATAACCTCTCATTCTATATTGTTCTAGTATACCGAAATTCACAATTGTATACTGATTCTTTGAAAGTATTATTTGACCATAACCTAAAATTTCATCATTAGAATTCTTTAAAAACACACTAAAATCTTCAATGAAATATTCCTCATTTTCTTCCTGATAAATATCACTTACTGTTAATGGTACACGACTCTTTTCTCCAAATATTCTATTCTGAATATCACACCTTAATCCTTCATCTTTATTTTTAATAAAATGTTTGATTTTAAGATTGTCAGGAAGTTTAAATTCAGGCAATTTAGAATGCTCTAATAAATCAAGACTCATAATAATACTTTTAAATTGAATATTAAATCCTAATCTGTTCATTATAAGCTTATTTTTTGCATTCTGGACAATCTCAAACCTTAATGCTTTAAATGATAAATGATCTAAAAAATTAGAGGTTATATGTTCTATAAAATCATCTTTAAAGCTTATCCCATAAATAGTACAACACTTACTGCTATCATCAGGACATTCGTGCCACAAATAGCCTACATAATTATCATTTGATTTAAATAACTTTACTTGCTTTCTTATTATGAATTTTACTAAAAATGATTCCTTATCATAAATATCAAAAAAACCTTTATCGCATAAATACGAGTCTTCTATAGTTTCATAAAGTATTCTAAATTTATCTATGTTAAACATTGAAAGCTTTTCTATACTTATCATAACTCTTTCCTCTTAATTTTATTATTTACTTAAATTATAATTCTGGTGGAAAATATAGTCAAATAATTATAGAACCAATAAATCAAAACCTATATATTCTAGTATATTTAGAAATATGACTGTTTATTAAAAGTATCCTTTTGAATAATAAAAAAACAGGTACCAATTATATGATACCTGCATTTTTATTTATATATTAAATATCTTTAATGCTTAAGCTTATTCTCTTATTTTCTTCATCAACGCCTAAGATTTTAGCTTTAACTTCTTCTCCTATAGTTAAAACTTCAGCTGGATCTTCAATTCTGTTGTGAGAAATCTTTGATATATGAACTAATCCATCTACACCTGGTTCTAATTCTACGAAAGCACCAAACTTGCTTAATCTTACAACTTTACCTAAAACAACTGAGTCAACTGGGTACTTTTCAGCAACATTTTCCCATGGTTTTGGCATTAATTCTTTCATGCTTAATGAAAGCTTTTTAGCTTCTTTATCTAATCCTATGATTTTAACATCTACGATTTGACCTACTTTTAATGCATCTTCAACACTCTTAACATGATTCCATGAAATTTGAGATAAGTGTAATAATCCATCTACACCATTAATTTCAACGAAAGCACCAAAGTTTGTGAATCTCTTAACTTCACCTTTAACTACATCTCCTAAATTGAAAGTATTCCATGCAGCAGCTTCTTTAGCTTCTTTTACTTCCTCAAGTAAAACTCTTCTTGAAGCAACTACTTTAACTGGATTTTTTGCACTGAAATCAATTAATCTTACTTCAATTGTTTTTCCAACAAAATCTTCTTTGTTTTCAGTGAATTTAGTATCTATTTGAGATGCTGGTATAAATACTCTTACACCTTTATAGTAAGCTACAAGTCCTTTTTCCTTAGCTTCTTTTACTGTTAATTCAAAAGTTTTCTTTTCATCGAATAATTCTTGTAATTCTTTGAAAGCTTCATCTTTTTCATATTCTAATCTTGATAACACAACAAATCCATCATTGTTTTGTAATTTTATAACTTTAGCTTTTATTGTATCATCAATATTTATAGTTTCAGCAAATTCTTTTGCATTATCTTTTGAAGTTAATTCGTTGTATGGAATTAAACCATCCATTCCATATCCACTCATTGCAATTACGATACCATCATTATTTTTTGCTATTACTTTTTCGTTAATTTCAGTACCAATTACAATTTTCATATCTGTTGCATTCATTAATGCTAATTGATCTTCGTTGTTTACATTGTTTTCCATACTCATTTTATCAAGTACCTCCCTAATAATCCAATCTGGTGTTGAAGCACCAGCTGTAACACCTATTGTTTTTATATCATCATTAATAAAATCATCTGGCAATTCACTTAAGTTTTCTATATGAATTGTTTTCTCACAGTTTTCTTTTGCAATTTGATATAATTTTGTAGTGTTAGAACTATTTTTACCTCCAACTACAATCATTGCATCTACTTCTTTAGATAGTTCATATGTACTCTTCTGTCTTACGTCAGTTGCTGCACAAATCGTATTATATGGTAATAATTCTTTTACATCTTTAAGATTTTCTAAAGTATTATCCCAATTTTTCTTCTTTTCAGTAGTTTGTGAAACAACGCATACTTTATCTGGAAGGTTCTCTTCCAAATTACCATCTTTAGTAATTGTAGCTGAATCATCACACCATCCATTAATACCTATTACTTCAGGATGATTTTTATCACCTAATATTACTATATGATAACCTTCATTAGAATATTTCTGAACTTTCTTTTGAATATTTTTCACAAAAGGACAAGTTGCATTTATTACTGTAAGCTCAGCCTCTTCAAGTGTAGATAAAACCTTTTGTGGTACACCATGTGATCTTATAACAATTATATCTCCTGGATTTAATTTAGATATTTCATCTAATTCTATAGAAAAAATATTATTTTCTTCTAAAAACTTAACTACGTCACTATTATGTATTAAAGGACCTAATGTATATATCTTTTTATTATACTCTTTTTGTATTCTTAATGCTTCGTCTACAGCTCTTTGTACACCAAAGCAAAATCCTGCATTTTTAGCAAGTGTCACTTTTCTCATACTAGCTACCACCTTATTCTCTGGATAATATTATTTAGTTATCCATGTAAAATTATCTTTTGTTATATATATAATTATTTATTACTTCTACTACTCCATTAATATCAAGGCTTGTGCTATCTATTTCTATAGCATCATCTGCTTTCTTTAATGGATCAGTTTCTCTATGAGTATCTTTGTAATCTCTTTCAATTATATCTTTTAAAATAGTATCGTAAGAACACTCAATATTTCTGTTTTGTAGTTCTTTAAATCTTCTATTTGCTCTTTCTTCGGCACTGGCTGTTAAGAAGAATTTAAAATTAGCATCTTTTAATACTACTGTACCAATATCTCTTCCATCCATAATTACATCAAATTTATCAGCCATTTGTCTTTGAAGTTTTACAAGAACTTTTCTCACTTCAGGAATGCTTGCATATGCAGATACTATACTGCTTATTTCAGGCATTGTTATCTTATCTTGAATGTTTTCTCCATCAACTATTAAGTCATCATTTTCAAAATGCATTTCCATTTTGTCTATAAGGTTTATTATTTCAGAAACCTTATCTGGACCTAAATTGTTTTCTTTAGCTTTTAGAGCAACAGCTCTGTACATAGCTCCTGTATTTATGTACATAAGATTATGTTCTTTACCAACAAGTTTTGCTATTGTACTTTTACCAGCACCTGCTGGTCCATCAATTGCTACGCATGTTTTCAATTTTATTTACCTCATTTCTTAGTCCCATAATTTAACGCCTACAATAAGATTATATAATTTTTTATTGTCTCAAACAAGAATATCTTTAATATATTTACCTATTATTTTGCAAAAAATTATATTAAACTCTATATTTGCTATAAAATAGTTAATTTAAAATCACTAATTTTCTATATTATTTCCTGCAATAAATCCTGTTGAAAATGCTATCTGAACATTATATCCTCCAGTAAATGCATCTACGTCTATAACTTCTCCACAAAAAGATAAGTTTTCTATTATTTTTGACTTCATTGTAGATGGGTCAATTTCCTTTACATCTACTCCGCCTTTTGTAACTATACCTTCTGCTATTGGTCTAAGGCCACCTATTTCAAAAGTAAAGTCTTTAATTGAATTTACAAGAGCTTTTCTTTCTTCTTTTGTTATTTCATTCACTTTTTTATCTTCATCTATTCCTGAATTCATTATTATCATTGGAATAATCTTTTGTGGCAGTAAATCATTTAATGATTCTTTAAACGGTTTATTCAAATATTTTGAAAAATCTCTTTGAATTCTTTTATCTAATTCCCCTATATTAAGAGCAGGCTTTAAATCTACATGTGCTGTGTATAATCTGCCATTTTCTATAAATCTACTTGCCTTTAATACAATAGGACCAGATATACCTAGAACAGAAAAGTTCATTTCACCAAATTCTTTGTATATAGATTTTTTATTATTTTCCTTAATATTCAATTCTACATTTCTTAATGATAATCCATTTAAATTCTTTGTAGTATTATCTTTAACTTTAAGTGGTACAAGTGCTGGTCTTAAAGGTACAATTGTGTGACCTAATTTTTTTGCAAATAAAGCTCCATCACCTGTAGAACCAGTAAGTGGGTAAGTTGCTCCACCAGCTGCTAATATAAAATAATCACCCTTTAAAATTTCTTTGTTATTTATTACTACAGATTGAATTTTATTATTTTTGCAATTGATATCTGTAACTTTAGAGTTTAATTTTACATTAACATTAGTCTTTTTCAATGCACTATTTAGCCCCTTTAAGATATCTGAAGATTTATCAGAATTAGGGAAAACTCTATCTCCACGTTCAACCTTTAATTTAATTCCTTCTTTTTCAAAAAAATTCATAGTATCTTCATTAGTAAAACTATATAATGCACTATATAAAAAATGAGAATTTCCAGGTATGTAATCAAAAAATTCTGAAATATCTTTTGCATTTGTTACATTACATCTTCCCTTACCTGTAATAAACAATTTTTTACCTATTTTCTCATTTCCATCAACCAAAATAACTTCATGGTTTTTAGAAGCTTCTAATGCTGCCATTATTCCTGCTGGTCCAGCCCCTATTATTATAACCCTTTTCAAATTTTAACTCAGCTCCTTAATTATGTTGTAACCTTATGTTTAATAATAATATTTATTTTAATATTTTAATTATACAAGAAAAAAGAACTTTATTTCAATTTAAAAGAAGTTCAGAATTGAAATCCGAACTTCAATATGATTAAGATAGCACTATTCTTTGCTTTTTGAATCTTCTTTTACTTTTTCTAAATAATTTTTTCTATTAACTATGTTTTCTTCGAAATTTTCAACTGCTTTTTTAGTAAAGTTGCCAACCTCTCCAATATTTAAAAAATTTCTTCTACTCATTTACTATAAAATCCTCCATAATATATAAAATTCTTCTTATTTATTATGCAATATTATTATGGTATTTATTCTTTATATAAATCATGAAAAATTATCTCAAATACTTCTAATGAATCTTTTATTTTATCCTTAAGTATTGCTTTTTTACTTTCAAATTCATGGAATCCTTTTTCAGTTAGAATATAAGTCTTTTGAAATTTCTTATTAGGATTATCCCATTGACCTTCTATAAGGTTATCAGCTTCCATTCTTTTTAGAAGAGGGTAAATTCCTCCAGTACTTGGAACCCATTTTTCATTTGTTCTTTTTCCTATCTTTTTAGATATTTCATTACCATTTGTAGGGCCTAAAGATAAAAGATATAGAACATATATAGGAAGAAGACCTTTTGTAAATATTGATGTGTTTTTTTCCTTGTCATTTTGAGATTTTTTTAAAGCAGCTAATTTCTTTTTATACTCCTCATATAATCTCTTTTCTTCTTCTTTTATAGAATTTTTATCATAACTAGGCAATGTAGTCATAGATTATTCTACCCTTTCCAAAGCAAATCCCACTAATCCTGGTCCAGTATTTATTCCAAGTGAAGCTCCTATTGTCCCTGCATAAGTACATTCCACTACATTTGGCATTTCTTTAATTTTTTCAACTAATTCATATGCCTTTTCTTTAGCATCTCCATCAAGAACCCATACTTTATACTTATCTTTTTCAAGATATTCTCTACAGATATTTTCTAATCTTGAAATAGCCTGTTTAGATCCTCTTACCTTTGATGCCACAGAAAATTTACCATCATCAGGAATAGTTATTATTGGCTTTAAATTTAAAAACTGTCCAACAGCACTAGCTACTCTTCCTATTCTTCCACCTTTTTGTAAATATTCTAATGTATCAATTGTAAAGAATAATTCTATATTATCTCTAATTTTAGGTAAAAGGTCGCAAATTTCTTCGAAACTCTTTCCTTGTCTAGTTAATTCTGCTGATTCTACAACAAGTGCACCTTCTGCCATAGTAAGGCTTCTAGAATCAAATACAAATGTTTTTAATCTATCATAATCTTCACATATAAGTCTTATAGCATTATATGTTCCTGAAAATGCTTGAGATATTGTAATAAATATTGCATGAGTATATCCCTCATCTGCAAGATTATCTAAAGTTTCTATTATTAATTCAGTACTTGGTAATGAAGTTTTAGGAATTTCATCCTTTAATCTTTCGTACATCATTTCTGGAGTAAGTTCAATTCTATCAGCATATTCTTTATCTTGATAAAATACTCTAAAAGGTAATAATGAAATATTATATTCTTTTAAAAGTTCAAGACTTACATCACTAGCACTGTCTGTTATTATTGCTATTTTTTCCAAATGCAAATCCTCCTTATAAAATCTTTATATTATTTATTATATCACTATAGATATAATTATCAATAGTGATATATATCAATACTGATATAGTTTTATAAAAAAATATTGATTTATTATTAAAATCAATATTTTTTAGATGTTTGCTTTGTTTTGGCATGTAATTGATATAAATTAATCAATTATATTTTATAAATAATATTCAAAAAATATACAACATTAAATTATATATTTTTATTTTTTATATTTTCTACTCGTAATCCAATTTCCTTATTAGCCTTTTTATAAGAATCATTGATAAGTTCCTCTTCACTTAATGATGTACCTAATAAGTGTTCTATTGTAAGCTGTGTTCTATCTTTATGGTATTTATCTAAGAGATTTTGTTCTATATCCCTTTGGGTTGCTAAAGAATAATCATCTAAAATATGATGAATATTAAATCCATGTTTTTCTAGTTCTCTACCAACTAATATACTTCTATGACATCTTATTGGATCCTGCATAGCTCCTAGAAGCACTATTCTATAGCCTTTTTCACATCCTTTTTTTAATCTTTCTATACCACTTTTGAAAGAATCTTCATTTACTGCTTTTTCAAAATCACAATATCCTTCTTTGTTATATGAAACTTTTGGGACTCTCTTTGCAGCAAATTCTCTTGCCATATAAATATATATAAAGCCTAATTCTTTAAGACTTTTTTCAAGAGCTTCTTTATTGTACTGAACATTATATTTAGAATAAGGAGTGCCTCTTATATCTACAACTGTATTTATATTATAATATTTAAGCATATCTACTAATTTTTCTAAGGGATAATTTGAATGACCTATTGTATATATATCCAAATCGACCTACCTCCTTTTATACAACCAATTATATAACAAAAAAATAAAAAATAAATCAATAACTTTACGCTATCAATTTATTTTTTATATAATTTATTTATTCTACATCTAACATTTGTATCTTTGCATAATCAGAAGTTTTGTCTTCAGTTATTTCTTTTATTTTCTTATAATAAACTATTCCTAAGGGTATTGCTGCTGCAAGCCATGCACATGGATCAGCTAAACATATACCAGTAAATCCTATGAATTTAGGCAATGTAAATGCTACTATTGCTCTTGCTATAAGTTCAAAAACTCCTGCCATCATAGGAATAAATGATTGTCCCATACCTTGCAGTGCATTTCTATATATGAATATCAAACCTAATGGTACAAAGAAATATGCAGAGTAATTAAACACTAATTGTCCATAGTTTAAAATTTCATTACTTGGATTTTCTATAAATAAAGACATAAAGTATTTTCCACCAAACATCAGAACAAAAGCAGCTATTATATTAGTTATACATGATATTTCCACACCTTTTCTTACGCCTGCTCTTATTCTATGGAAATCACCAGATCCTAAGTTTTGTCCGCAGAATGTTGCCATAGTTACTCCTAAAGTTATTGCTGGCTGCATTACTATCTGCTGAACTTTTGAAGAGGCTGTATATGATGCAATAACAACAGATCCAAATACATTTATAGCACCTTGCACTGTCATTATACCAATTGCAGTTATTGAAAATTGAAGCGCCATAGGTATTCCAATTTTTAAGTGAGTAATATAATAATCTTTGTTAACTTTAAAATCATCCTTTTTAAGTCTTAGTATCTTATATTTTTTCAGCATATAAAAGAGACATAATAATGCTGAAAAACCTTGTGAAATAATAGTTGCATATGCCGCTCCTGCAACACCCATTTTAAAGTTTATTATAAATACTAAATCAAGAACAATGTTTAACACTGATGATATTATTAAAAAATATAAGGGAGTTTTACTATCTCCTAATGCTCTAAGAATACTTGATAGCATATTGTATGTTAAAGTAGCAAATATTCCACCAAAGATTATTCTTATGTATGTAGATGCATCATTAAATATATTTTCAGGAGTGTTCATTAATTTTAAAAGTGGGTTAGCACTTAATAAACTTCCAACTGTAAAAATAATTATTACTAAAATTGATAAAATAACAGCACTTCCTACTGCATGCTTTAATCCTTTTTCATCTTTTGCACCAAACTTCTGGGCTACAAGTATTGCAAAACCACTTGTTATACCTACTACAAAGCCGTTTATAAGAAAAAACATGGAACCTGTAGAGCCTACTGCCGCTAATGCATTAACACCAACATATCGCCCAACGATTATAGTATCAACCATACTATAAAACTGTTGAAATATATTACCTATTAGTAATGGTATTGAAAATAAAACAATAAGTTTAGCAGGATTTCCCATAGTCATATCTTTTGTCATAAATTCTCTTATCCTCCGTGTCTTTATAAATAATGTCAAATTATAGGATATCATGTTTTAGTAATATAATAAAGACTTTATATATTAATATTTTTCAAATCAAATAATTTTTGAGATGAATAAATTGATTTATTCCCATTAAATATATATGCTAAAGTACATGTTACAAAGAAAAACGGAAGATAATTATACCCAAATACTTCTGCTCCAATAAATATAGGAGCTAATAACGTATTGGTTGCACTTCCAAAAACAGCAGCATACCCCAAAGCAGCTACAAATGTAACTGGAAGTCCTAATAGTCCACCTAGTATTATTCCCAAGCTTGCACCTATTGAAAATAGTGGTGTTACTTCTCCACCTTGATATCCTGCACTTAATGTAATTACTGTAAATAAAAATTTTAATATCCAATCGTAATAATAAATCTGACCATTGCTAAAGCTTAAAGATATAAGATTCGTTCCAAGCCCTGAATATCTACCCTTATAAAATAAAAACAATGTTAAAGTCAAAAATATACCAATAGTAAAAATCTTTAAGTATGGGTTTTGAATGAGCTTGCTGAAATATTTTTTCGTAGTTCCTAGAACATAAGCAAATGCTCCACCTGTAACCCCAAATATAATACCTATAAGTCCTATTTTAATTACAAAAGACAAGTTAATATTCACTGTTTCTGAAAGTGCAAATGAAAATTTCTCAAGTCCTAAAAAATGTGAAGTATAGCTTGCTGTAAATGATGCTATAACGGCTGAAAATAATGCTCCATACTCTAAAGTACCTGCTATCAACACTTCAAGAGCAAATAAAACAGCTGCTATTGGTGTCTGGAAAAGTCCTGCAAAACCAGCTGCCATACCAGTAACTATAAATATTCTTTTACTGTTTGGAATATTTATTATCTTAGAAAATATATGAGAAATAGTTGCTCCAATTTGTACTGCTACACCTTCCCTTCCTGCACTTCCTCCAAATAAATGAGTAATCCATGTTGTTAACATAATAAGTGGTACAAGTCTTTTTGGTATGTTTTCTTCAGTTCCATGAGCTGTACCAAATACAAGTGACATTCCCTTAATAGAATCTTTCCCTATTTTATCGTATAAGCCTATTATTATAAGACCTGCTATTGGAAGAAACCATATAAGTCTATTAAAATTTTCAGTCCTAAAATCTGAAATTTCTAATAATACTTTTCCAAAGATAGTATCAATGATCCCTACAACAGCACCAATTAATAAAGCCATAAGGCCTAAAATCAATATGTTTTTATAATCTTCATATAATTTCTTAATCATTTTTCACCTCTGTCTATTTTTTATTAATTTATATAATTTAAATCTAATACAGTTACATATAAAGATTCAAATTAAAATGCTAAAACATATAATATGTTAACTAAAAGAAAAAAAGCTGATACTTCTGCGATTTTTAACCACAGAAGTCATCAGCATTTACGCACTTTAGATTTATTATCACGGGAGACTTCATTCCCTCATAATAAGATATACTATATTAATAATTTAGTCAAGATAATAATAACATTCACTTAAACTTATTAAATGTAAAGAATATTTCTTTAAGAATAATTTTGAGTTTTTACCCCTATAATTTTATTTTTATCACTAAATACAATCTTTAATAATACTGGTGTTACAACAGTTGTTATTATGACCATTATTATTACTGGTGGTATAAAATAATTACTCATAAGTCCTAAGTCAAGCCCCTTACTAGCAACAATCAAGGCAACTTCACCTCTTGAAATCATACCGGTACCTATTTGAATTACTTCTTTATTAGTGTATCCACATAATTTTGCTCCTAATCCACAACCTATAATTTTTGTTAAAATAGCTACTAGAGTAAGAAGTATAGTTAAAACTAATGTTGAAATATCTAATTTAGAAACACTTATTCCTATGCCTATGCTTGCAAAAAACATTGGAGATAAAAGCATATATGAAACAGTCTCAAATCTTGCCATCATATATGATGATTCATTATTTTGAGAGAATATAAGACCGGCTATAAAAGCTCCAGTTATATCTGCTACTCCAAAAAATTGTTCTGCTGAAAATGAGAACAATAAACAAACTGCAAATGATGCTATAACAAATCTTCTTTTATCAACATTATATTTAAGTGTCCATTTATCAAATAATATGTGTATAAAATGACCTACTATAAGTGCACATACAAAAAATAAAACTATCTTAAGGAAACACATTACTATATTTACATTTGGATCTGCTAAACTTGTTATTACTGTTAATGCAAGTATTCCAAGTACATCATCTATAATAGCTGCACCAAGAATAGCATTTCCTGCTTTTGTAGTAAGCTTGCCCAACTCTTTTAAAGTTTCTACTGTAATACTCACAGATGTGGCTGTTAAAATTATTCCTATAAAAATGTTCTGTAGTGTCATACTTACATTAGTTATTTCGCCATTATTGAAAAAATATGCTACAATAGTTCCTCCTATTAAAGGAATTACTACTCCAAGTGTAGCTATAATAAAAGAAGCCTTTCCAGATTTTTTTAAATCATCAAGATTACTTTCCATACCTGCTGTGAACATGAGAACAATTACACCCAATTCTGCCATCTGCTTAATAAATTCAGTTCCATGTAATATATTAAGCATCGCAGGCCCCATAATAACCCCAGCAAGCAAAGCACCAACAACTTGAGGAAGATTAAATTTCCTAGTTAATAATGATAAAAGTTTTGTGCTCAACAGGATTAATGCTATATCTAGTAAGTATCTGTATGACATAATGATCATCCCCCTATGTTTATATTAATACTTTTATATTAATTGTTATTTCTATCTATATATTACCATATTTTCAATTATTTTCAATAAACTACAATTCTAAATAAATAATTTTTATAATAAAAATATACTAGAATACTTGGAATATAAAGAATTTCAAGTAGAATGTTTCATCACTATTCCAAAGTATTGGGTGGTCAGAACTTTGTGTACGTATTTCTATTTGTCTAAGAGTTCTTCTTGCATCATGAGCAGCTTCGTAAACAGTTTTCTTTAATTGTTCTTCTGACATATAGTGAGAGCATGAGCATGTAGCAAAATATCCACCACTCTTAACCATCTTTACACCTCTAAGATTAATTTCTTTATAACCTCTTATAGCCTGTTTCACTGTATCTCTTGATTTTGTAAATGCTGGTGGATCTAAAATAACAACATCAAATTCTTTTCCTTCTCTAGACCACTCACCAAGAACATCAAATGCATTATGACATTCAAACTTAACTGTATCTTGAAGATTATTTAATTCAGCATTTCTTCTTGCACAATCTACAGCATGTTGTGATACATCTATACCAAGAACTGATTTAGCACCTGCTATACCTGCATTAAGTGCAAATGAACCAGTATGAGTGAAGCAGTCTAACACTTCTTTATCTTTACAGATTCTATGAATTGCAGCTCTATTTTCTTTTTGATCTAAGAAGAAACCAGTCTTTTGACCATTTTCTATATCAACTATGTATTTAACACCATTTTCTATAATCTGAACATTAGTATCAAATGGTTCTGTTAAAAATCCTTTTGTTTGTTCTAATCCTTCAATTTCACGAGTTTTAATATCGCTTCTTTCATAAACACCTTTAGCACCATATTCTTCAACTAATATTTTAACTATTAAATCTTTATGTCTATCCATTCCTAATGTAGATATTTGAATTACAAAATAGTCTTCAAATTTATCTACTGTAAGACCTGGAAGAAAATCAGCTTCTCCAAATATAAATCTACATGAAGAGGTATCTATAACAGTTTTTCTATAATCCCAAGCTATTTTAAATCTTCTTTTAAAGAATTCTTCATCTATTTTTTCATGAATATCTCTTGTCATTACTCTTATGGCAATTTTACTTGCATCATTTATGTATCCTCTTGCTATAAAATATCCTTTGCTGTTATAAACATCAACAATGTCTCCATTTTCATAATCGCCATCATATTCATTTATTTCATGTCTATATATCCATGGTCTTCCGTTTTCAACTTTTTTACTTTTTCCTTCGTATAAAAAAAACTTACTGTACATATAAAGTCTCCTTCCAAATTGTCACTTTCACGATTATAACACTAATGCAGATTATATGCTAGTTTAACAATAGAAAATATTTCAAGCTACTCATATAAGGTTTACTTAGCTCTTCATTCTAATGTTTCAGTATTAGTTTTTTCAAATAATAAAATATTAAAACCATAGAATTAATAGTCATTACTTACCCATTAATTCTATGGTTTTTATGAAACGGTTACAATTTATACATTGGTAAACAGAGGAGGGTTCCGTCTTTGCTGAAAATAAGAGAAGCCTCACCATCAGTTGCTAAATATCCTTCCTCAACTGCTTTAATAGAAAATTTTTTCATATTCAATTTACTTTTTTGACAGTATGAGGTTATTTTTTCTTTAACAGTACTCATTTAAAATCCGCTCCTATTATTTTTGTTTCAAGACTTTAAAGATATGTTCAAGATCTTAAAAACATATTATCTATTATTAATATATTTCTAAGTAAAGAAATATATTACACTAATAAAATAATATGTTTTTATATTTTTCATTAATATGGTTTTATTCTGTTTCCACAGTAAGGACAGTAATCAAAGTTTTTGTCTATTTCTCTACCACAGCTTGAACACCTATTAAATGAAGTATAGCCATAATAATTAGAGTTGACTTCATTTAAATCCCAGTATGTAATTTGTATATCTTCACCATCTTCTATAGCTTTTCCTTTTTCCTTTGGAATAGAATAAACCGAATTGCATGAATTACAAACAACATAATATTCAATATTCCATTTGAATAAAGGTATAAAAAAGAAGTGAAAGAAACTATATCTTTTGTACAATCTGCTATTTGTCTGTATGTTACAGCTTTTACATGTAAAATTATTCAAAGTCATGATTTCAACTTCTTTATCTTCTATACCAAAAACTCCAATAAAAAACATATGAATCCCTTCTTTCATTATTAATCCTACGTATGGTTATATTATCTTTTGCATATAATCTTATATCTTTAGCTTATAATAATTTTTAATTTTTTCTATTATTCCAGTACTTTTTGGCTTCCTCTTCAAGCTTACTTAGTCTTGTATAATAATCAGGGAATTCTAATAAATGTGCCAGTGCAATTTTTCCAGTTAGAATAGGATTATTATTTGTCACATTTGCTCTTGGATATCTTGTTCCATGTTCTAATTCAACATTTACACCTTTATAAAATTCATCAAAATTAAATCTTTCTTTGTTAAAGTCTATTTTTAGAGATTTAGCAATCTTTTCTGCTTCATCTCTTGTAAATGAAATTTTCTTATTGTCACCACGCAATTTCATAAGAACAAAATCAAGCTTTTTCATATTTAACTCCAAAAATATTAATTATGATTATTATATTAATTATACATGTAAATGTTGAATTTATATTAATTACTACTCCTCAAATTCTATATTATTATCTTTACACCAATCTATAGCAATCTGTCTTTCACTCTGCTCTCTATATTCATACCAGTCGTTAAGCATATTTTTTTCTTCTATTATTTTCTTGATTTTTTGAATCTTTTTTGTATCATCTATATTTTTATTTAATATATCGTCTATTAAAATATCACTGAAGGAATTGCAGAAATTAACTAATATTTTAAGTTCATTTATATCTTCTTCTCCAGGAAGCTTAATATAATCGTCAGGATTATTTTCCAAATCATATAAAGATTCTATAAGTTCTCTTTCCCATTCTTCAAATTCATTTATTCTATTATAATCTGAAGCACTATAGCTACTAGTATCAGAAGATTCCTTATAAATTATAATTCCTGTTTTCTTATTATAAAAATGATTTAAATTTTCGTTTTCAAATTCTATACATTCTATAACATCATTTAAATTAACTTTCACTTGATTACCTCCTAGACATTATATTTATTAGTAAAGAAATTTTTAATTTTTTCTAATGACGAAGCAAGTACTTTCTTTTCATCTTCAGTTAAATCATTAACTGAATTTTGTACCATCTCATTATGGAATTCTTCGTGATGCTTATATGCAACTTTTCCTTTTTCAGTAAGTCTTACAAGTACTATTCTCCTGTCTTCTTCAGTTCTGTTTCTTTCAACATAACCCTTTTTTATAAGTTTATTTATACCTGTAGTAAGAGTACCAAGAGTAACATTAAGCTGTTGAGCTATTTCAGACATTGTTTTTTCTTTATCTATACCTATAGCTTCAATAGTATGTATTTCGGTTATAGTTAAATCAGAATGTTCATCCTTTTTAAGTGTTTCTTCCTCTATTTGTAGAATATCATTATATATTTCTACGAGTAGTTTATTGATTGCTTCTTTTGTTTTACACATTTTATTTTCCTCTTATTCTAGTTATTTTTCTTTAAAATCATAGTTACCCATTCATTAGTCTGAGTTTTTTTAACAAGATTATAACCATATTCCTTAATCTTGTTATATATATCTTCACTGCTCCACTCAACAAGACCTGAAACATATAATATTCCATTTGGTTTTATTGCATTATTTATAAGTTCCATTGAACTTATTGTTTCATCTCCACCTATATTTATAAATACAACGTCATAAATATTATTAAAATTAATTTTTTCTTTTGTTACATCTTTTATTAAAACTTCAATATTATTAAGTTTATTTAATTTAAAATTATGAGTAACCTCTTCTGTAACATCTCTTATATCTAATGCAGTTACATGCTCAGCATTTTTTATGGCAGCAGCTATACTTAAAATTCCAGAACCTGTTCCTAAATCTAGTACTTTTAAGTTTGTAAAATCTTCATTTAATATGTATCTTAAAAGATCTTGAGTTGTTTCATGAAGACCAGTTCCAAATGAACCTTGTGATTCAAAATTAATTTTGCCTTTTTCATAAGATATATCGTAATTTGGCTCTGCAATTACATAACCATTATTTAAATCTACTGGTTCAAAAGGCATCTGCCAATTATCTATATCAAGGTTTATTATTTTTATCTCATCTTCTATGTTTAATAATTCTTTAATATTATTTAAATGATAATCACATTCCTCAATAGTCTCTTCTTGTGGAAATATTTTTAGTTCAACGATTTCATCTTCTCTTTCAATAAAACCATATCCATTGGAATCTATTGTAACATCATATGGTGCATCATAATATGTTGAGTCTAAACCTATACTTATTAATTTATCTATTACTTCATCTACTTCTGAATGTTTAATTGGAAATGATATTTGAATCATGTTTTTCACCTCAAAATTTTTTTATCATATGAATTTTAATTGTTAATTGACATAGGTGTTATTATATCATAAAACAAAATATATAAGAAGTTTATATAGTGATTAATCATATATAGTATATAATAATCATTATTAAAAGCTGAATTTATCATATAAATAGTATTTTATTATCATATTAGAATTTTCAAATTTAGAAATAAAAAGCACTACAATAATTAAAAAAGAGCATATATACAACATGCTACAAGGTCTTGCTATAACTTAAGTATATAGTTTTTTCACACTATAATTTTATATAATTAAAAGAGTTCTATCCAAATTTAAGATAGAACTCTTGGGTTATTTATTAAAGTGCATTTTCAATATCACTAAGCATTTTATCTAAAGCTTTAAACCCAGCTCCACCAACATACCATGCTTGTGTGTCTAAATATACGATATTTCCATTTTTATATGTATCAGTAGTTTTAACTAATTCATTTTCTACGATTTCTTTTGCAGGTTGTGCGTTTGAACCAGTAATTTGCCCTTTATCTAAAACGAATAAATATCCAGGATTCTTTTCTGCTAAATATTCATTTGAAATACTTTGGCCGTGGTTTGAAACCTGAATAGAATCATCTGTTGGTGTAAATCCTAATTCATTAAAGATTAAATTATATCTTGAACCTGAACCATAAACACTCATACTACCATCGCTTACCATTGAAACTAATGCATTTAAGTTTTCGCTCTTAACTTTTTCATTTATAGTATTTATTCTTGAATCAAAAGAGCTAAATTTATCTGCTAATTCTTTTTCTTTATCAAATATTTTACCTAATATTTCTGCATTATCCTTTAAACCATTATAATAATCTGAACCTGTGCTTCCTAAATATAAAGTTGGAGCAATCTTTGAAAGTTCATCATAAGATTCCGCCTGTCTTCCTTCAATTATAATTAAGTCTGGTTCAATTGAATTTATTGTTTCAAAATTAAATTCTTTAACTCCACCTATATCTGTGTATTTTTCATTTTTATATTCACTTAAATATTCAGGCAAGTTACTTTTGGGAACTCCTATTGCTTCTATTCCCAAATCATCCATTATATCTAGCGAACCATAATCAAGAACTACAACTCTTTCTGGGTTCTTTGGGACTTCTACTTCACCATTTCTATCAGTTACAGTTATAGTTTCAGTTGTTTTTGTTGATGTAGTATTGCTGCTTGAACATCCTGCAAATAATCCAGTTGCCAATACTACTACCCCTAATAAACTTAATAATCTTCTTTTTTTCATGTAAAATTACCTCTTTCTTATATTTTTAAGCATTACTATATTGCTTTTGATTATTATTATCATTAATTATTCTATAAATAAGAGCAATTCTTTCAAGCTCTTTATTAACTCTTTAATTTATTATTAGAAATATACACTTATCTTATTACCATTAATTTCTCTTATATCAAAGTTAATCTCATAAATATCTTCTAATGTTTCCTTATTAATAATATTTTCAGTTGTATCATTTTTAGCTAACTTACCATTCTTCAATATAACAATATTATCTGAATATACTGATGCAAAGTTTATATCATGCATTACTATTACAACTGTTTTATTTAATTCATCTACAAGTCTTCTAAATACCTTCATCATAGAAACTGAATGTTTCATATCAAGGTTATTTAAAGGTTCATCTAAGAAAACATATTCAGTATTTTGAGCAAGAACCATTGCTATATAAGCTCTTTGTCTTTGACCTCCACTTAGCTCATCTAAATATCTATCTTGAATATCTGTAAGCTCCATATAAGCTATAGCTTCATCTACATATTTGATATCCTCTTCTTTTAATCTTCCTTCACAGTAAGGATAACGCCCAAAGCTTACTATTTCTCTTATTGTAAGTCTTACATTAATATTATTGGATTGTTTTAATATTGAAAGCTTTTTTGCTAACTCTGTATCATTCCATTTTTCAAGTTCTGTACCATTAATAGTAACAGTTCCATTATCCTTATCCATTATTCTTGAAATCATTGATAGGACTGTACTCTTCCCAGCACCATTAGGCCCTATAAATGAAGTTATCTTACCTTTTTCTATATTAAAAGAAACATTATCAACAACAGTTTTATTTCCATATTTTTTTGTTAGATTTTTAACCTCTATCATATTTTCCTCCTCTTATAATCTTAAATTTATAATTCCTAAATTTTTAGCTTTACAATCACTAAAAATTCATGAATTATAAATCTAAACTTATCTAATTTCTATAGAACTTTAAATTAGATAATCTAAAGCTCTCTAGCTTTTTAATTTATATATTTATAATAGTTTATTAGCTCTTACGACCTTCTTTAATCAACATATAAATGAAGTAAATTCCACCTATAAAGTTGATTATTATGCTTACAGTTGTAGAGAAGTTTAGTACTCTTTCTACAATAAACTGTCCACCTACTAGTGCTACAATACTTATAAGTATTGAGCCTGTAATAATATATGAATGTTTATATGTATTAAATAAGTGGTACGATAAATTTACTACTAAAAGTCCTAAAAATGTTATAGGCCCTACTAATGCTGTTGAAACTGATACTAAAACAGCAACTATAAGTAATATTTTTTTACTAAGCTTATCATAATTTATACCAAGATTTATTGCATTTTCTCTTCCAAGGAGCATAACATCAAGCTTGTTTAGATCCTTACGCATTATAAATGCAATTAAAGCAAATATGGCTATTACTATGAATATAATATCTGTATTTACATTATTAAAGCTTGCAAACATTTTCCCTTGAAGCACTACAAAGTCATTAGGATCAATAAGCACTGACATAAATGAACTTAAGCTTCTAAAAAATGTACCGATTACAGTACCAACTAAAAGTAATACAAATACGTTATTTCCTCTACTGAATACTGCTTTGTAGAGTATTATGCTTCCTAAAATCATCATTAAAGTAGATACAAAAAAGTTAACCTGCTTATTTGTCATCATTATACTTTCTACACCAAATACAAATATGGCAACTGTTTGTGCAAAGTTATAAAGTGAGTCAAGCCCAAGAATACTAGGCGTTAGTATTCTATTATTTGTTACAGTTTGAAATATTGTAGAAGAAAATGCTATTGCACCTCCAGTAAGACATATAGCTATTACTTTGGGGATTCTTCTAGATAAATTATAAGCGTAATTTCTAGGAGTAAGCCCTGTAAATAAGAATAGGCATACTATAAGAACTGTTGCTAAACTTAATATTACTAGCTTTTTCTTATCATTATTAATATTCATTCTCATGTATTTATTAAAAAAAATATTCTTTTGTTTTGGTTTATGCTGCATTTTTGTTCCCCCTAAATATTAAGTAAAGGAAAATAGCACTTCCAATAACTCCAACAGTTACACTTGTTGAAATTTCATATGGATAAATTACTAATCTTCCAATTATGTCACAAATAAGAACGAAATTTGCTCCAAATAATGCTGTGACTATAATGTTTTTGCTTATATTATCGCCCTTATATAATGAAACTATATTTGGAACAATAAGCCCTACAAAAGGAATACTTCCGACTGTTATTATTACAAGCGCACTTATTAATGCTACTATTGTAAGTCCTATATTACTAACTTTCTTGTAATTAAGCCCTAGATTTTTTGAAATATCTTCTCCCATTCCTATGATTGTAAATTTGTTAGCATATAATAATGCTATTAATAATAGTGGAATTGTAAAATAGATAAGTTCATAATTACCTTTCATAACCATAGCAAATTTACCTTGGAAAAATGCTCCTACATTTTGTACCAAATTGTTTTTATAAGCAATAAACTCTGTTAATGACCCTATTACGTTACCAACCATAATACCTACGAGAGGAATAAAGATTGCATTCTTAAGCTTTATATTTTTAAGTATTCTCATAAATAAAAACGTTCCTACCAAGGCAAAAGTAAATGCAAATACCATTTTTTCTATAAGTGCAGCTCCAGGTAGAAATAACATTGCTATTACTACACCAAATTGAGCGCTATCAAGGGTTGCTGCAGTTGTTGGAGACACGAATTTATTATTGCTTATCTGCTGCATTATAACACCACTTATACTCATGCCTACCCCTGCACAAATAAGTCCTACAAGCCTTGGTATTCTACTGATTAATAAAATATTTATCTTATCATAATCAAAATTAACTATATCCATTATTGAAATATCATGTACTCCTATAAAAAGCGAAGCAAATGATAAAACAATAAAGATTGGTATTAATATCTTTTTATTCATCTTCTTTCTCATCCTTATTTATTTAATTTTTAAATATTATAAATTTTAATAATCAAAATCAATTGATAATCCCTTTCATTACCAGTATATAATATCTAATATATTTTAACTTGTCAACGATTTTTTATAAAAAAATAGACTAATTGGATATTAATTATCTAATTAGCCTATTTTTGCTTATATAAATTTCACTTAATATACAGTTGAATAGTTAATATAATAAGATATTACTTGATCTTCTTTTTAATACCTTCATATAAATACATAAGATACTCTACATCGAAGCCAGCATCTTTTACCTTATCTATTCTGTTTTTTGCCATAGCTATAGTTTCTTTTGCTTCTCTATAGTCTTTATCCTTTATACAGTTACTTGTATAGTTAAGAAGATAATCTGCTTTTAATACATCCTCTGCAAGATCTTCTCTATCTCCATTAACACATTTAACAAGAATATTATATATTTTAGGAGATGTTGTATCTTTAGTTTCTTTTAATATATCTGTATTTCTGCTGTTTCTCTTTGCCATAATTTTATGCACCTCTTTATCATACCTCAACTACAAACAAGTAGCTGAGGTATTTTTTTGTTATACATCTATTATGGAAATTATAACATTCACATAATATAATATCAAATTTTATGTAAAAATCTTATATAAGGTAATTAAATAAAAAAAGAATTATAGATAGACATTTGTTAAACTCATCTATAATTCTTAAAAATAGGTTTGTAGGTAATTAAATTTATAATGTTGTATTTAACCCAATTTTGCACAAGAAATAAATTATACTAAGGATTTATAACTTATTGGATTAAATTACATTAACATCATATTATTCTTACAATTACTTAATATGTAATTAAAATTATAATAGCATATTAAGTAATTTTTTACAAGGAAAAATTTATTTAATTTTAAAACATATTCATTTAATGTGTAATCTTGAATACTTAAATAATTCCTGTATTACTATCCTCGCTCTTTTATCAGCATACTGTATTCTTTATCAAGAATTTTCTAATTGTTCTCGAACATGTAGATCTATATGATTTGTAGGTTCATCTAGGATTAAATTTTTCTTTGCTAAGAATATCAGCTAAAGTAGTTTTCCCACACCCATTATTACCTACTATGCCAATCTTCTCATTTGAGTAAAATTTCAAACTTATATTATTTAGAATTGTTTTATCTCCATATTCTTTACATATATTTTTACATTCTATAATTATAGACATACTATCACCTCGAACTTACACCTCTAAACGAATGTGAAGAGGTGTTTTCTTACTTCCTTTCTGAGAATCTCCGATTTATTTAACAGAACTTTCTCTGTGAGTACCCAGTAAACGTATGTGAGTTGAGTTGCCTATAAAAAAGAATTATAAATAAGATAAATACACTCATTTATAATTCTCTTAAAAAATAGGTTTTTCATTAATTAAGTTGTGAATATTATAATAAATAAAATCTATTATACACATATAATCAATATAATATACGACAAGAATCAACTATGAGTATTGCATTAATCAAATTTTGCACAACAAATACACTATACCAGGTATTGTTTAAAATAAATTGATTACGCAAATATTCTCATTGTTTTCTCCTTTCTAATACTTATATTAATATTTTTATATTAACATACATTACAATATTTTACAATGATAACTTTTAATCTTCTTTAAATCCTTCATATAATTCATCTATAAAGTTTAATACAGTATCTATTCCAGAACTCATTCTCTTAACAACAGCGCTTCCTACAATCACCCCATCACAATTATCTTTAACTTCGCGTACTGTTTCTTTTGAAGAAATTCCAAAACCAAGGCATATAGGAATATCTACTATATTTCTAACTTCTTGAAGATATTCAGTTACTTGGTCATCAAAGCTGGCTCTTTCTCCTGTAGTACCATTGGTAGATACACAATAAACAAATCCTTTTGCATTTTCTGTTATTTTAGCAATTCTATTTTTAGAAGTTCTAGCTACAAGCGGTATTAAATATATATTATTTTTCATACATGTATTTTGAAGCTCACTTCTTTCTTCTAGTGGAATATCGGGAACAATTAAACCATCTACTCCACTTTCTGCTGCTTCTTTTAAGAATACTTCAACTCCCCTACAGTATACAATATTGTAATATACAATTAAAACTATAGGGACTTCACTGTAAGTTCTTATTTTCTTTACTGCATCAAATACAGTTTTAAGTTTCACTCCATCATTTAATGCTTTAGTATAAGCGTTTTGTATTACAGGACCATCTGCTAAAGGGTCTGAGAATGGTACTCTGTATTTAATATATCTACAATTTCAGAAATTGTCTGATTTCTGAATACTCCTACTGATTTTATAGTTTTAGCTAACTTTGAACACAATTTTAAAGCTTTTTCTTTACTTATTTTTCTTGTACTTTCAGCAAAAACAAATCCCACATAATCTGGTTTTATTGAATGTTTTTCCTCCATCTCCACCAGTTCCACATGTATCTATTAAGTTTTTAGGATTATCAATTTTTATAGGTGTATAGTTATCTCTAAGGGCTTTTACTTTTGATTTTAATTAATACCATATTTAGTCTTGGCTTATATCGCCACATATATTAATTACAAAATTGCTTAAAACATGTTTTCCCTTTGGTGTATAAATGGATTCTGGATGGAATTGCAGACCATACACATCATAATCTTTATGCTTTATTGCCATTATCATATTGTCTTCAACAGTTTCACCTATAATATCTATACATTGTGGAAGAGATTTATTTTCAACTACAAGTGAGTGATATCTCATAACATCCACTTTTCTTGGAATACCTTCAAATAACCTCTTGCCTTTTACACTTATCTTTGATGTTTTTCCGTGAAATATTTTATCTGCACGTACTACCTTTCCACCATAAGCTTGAGCTATGCATTGGTGTCCTAAACATATTCCGAGGATTGGAAGTTTATCTCCAAACTCTTTTATTACATCTATACATATTCCACTTTCGTCTGGATTTCCTGGCCCAGGAGAAATAACTATTCCACTTATATTCATGTTTTTTATATCCTCTAAAGAAACTTCATCATTGCGCACTACCTTAATTTTTGTAAATTCACTTAAATACTGATATAAGTTATAAGTAAAAGAATCATAATTATCAATTAAAAGTATCATCTTAATGCCTCCTTTAATGCCATAAGCTTGTTTTGTGCCTCTTCAAATTCCTTTTCTGGAACTGAATCATATACAACTCCTGCTCCAGCTTGAAGATAAGCTTCCTTTCCTATCATAACTATTGTTCTTATTGCTATTGCCATATCTGTATCTCCACCATAAGAGAAATATCCAACTGATCCTGCATAAATATCACGTCTGTATTCTTCAAGTTCCTCAATTATCTCCATAGCCCTGATTTTAGGTGCTCCACTTAATGTACCAGCAGGAAGGCATGTACTAAGTGCATCAAATCCATCAAGTTTATCTAATATCTGTCCACTTACAGTTGAAGTTATATGCATTACATGTGAAAATTTTTCTATCTTCATAAAATCCTGTACTTCAACTGAACCTATTTTGCTTATCTTCCCAATGTCATTTCTAGCTAAATCAACAAGCATTATATGTTCTGCCAACTCTTTTTCATCTTTAATAAGCTCTTTTTCTAAAGCACTATCCTCTTCAGGAGTATTCCCCCTTGGTCTTGTACCTGCAATAGGCTTATCTGACACCTTGCCATCTTTTAGACTTACTACACTTTCAGGTGAAGATCCAATTACCTGATAATCATCATAATCTAGTAGATACATATAAGGAGATGGATTGACTTCTCTAAGTCTGCGGTATATTTCAACAAATGATTTTTCAATAGTACACTTCATTCTAAGGGATGGAACTACCTGAAAAATATCACCTTTTAAAATATGCTCTTTGCACTTCTTAACATTTTCAATATACTTTTCTTTTGAAGTACAAAGTTCAAATGTTACTTCTGTTTCTTTAGGGAATTCTTCAATGTTTGTTGGTCTTGATAAAAGAGAAAGTATATATTCCTTTTGGTCATTTAATATTTCCTCATAAGATCTTTTATCATCCTTTAAAATATTATCAATAACATAAACCTTATGAGTAAAATGGTCATAACATATATATCTGCTGTATAAGTTAAATCTGATAAGTGGTAAGTTTAATTCATCTGGATTTTTAAAGTTAAGTTTTTTTTCATATAAGGCACAAGTTTCATAACCCATGTATCCAATTGCGCCACCTTTAAATGAAAATTTATTAGTAGTTGAGTCAAAATTCAATCTTACTGCATTTTTAAGTTCATTGATTTCTTCAAGAGTTTCACCTTTTACTTCTTTATAAGGATTTTCTCCCACATAAGAATATCTTCCAAAGTAATTTTCTTTAGCTCCGCTTTCAAAGATGAACTTTCTTCTACCTTTTAAACCATTAAAGATTCTTATGGGAGTTACTTCATCTCCCCTGTATTCACTTATAAGTGAAAATACTTTTTCTTTATTCTTCTTGTCTTCAAATTCTTTTTTTGTAATGTTAATCATAAATACACCCCAATTCTTTTTGTTAATAGTTAACGATTAGCATAAAAATAGCCACTTCATCCACTTTGGGACGAAGTGACTCGCTATGCCACCCAAGCATAATACATTCTGCCATAAAACAAAAAACTTCACCCTATTTAGGACGAAGTGTAAAATTCGTTATACCACCTATGTACATCTCATATCAGATACGTAAAGCTAACTTTATTATATCCTGTCATTTTAACGGCTGACTCCCGTATACCCCTACTATTATTTCAAGATATCACCTCAAAGACCCATTCAATAACAGCTACAGTAACTGACTCTCACCATAATATCAGATTCTCTTTATACTAAACTCTATTATTTACTATTCTTCTCAACGGCTTTAACTTGGATTAATTATATTATTTTTTACAAAAAATTTCCAATTAATTTTTGGTGATATTTCGTTATTTCTAAATATTAGATTTATCTTGCTTAAAAATTCTTTTATTTACACCTTATTAATAAGTGTTTTATTTTAAATATATTTACTAGGAAGTTTTAATATAAACTACTACCGTTCCAAAGTTTACTTTGATAAGTGTTCAGAACAGTAAATTAATCATATTATGAATATTTTTTTACATTATTCAAAAATGCACAAAACAATTGTATTATTTAATATTAATTCAATTTAAAATGAAACCATAAGATATGAAGAGGCAATAAATAATTATTCTGAAATTTGACAAACATATATATTAATATATATTATAGAATTTAGTGTTTATTTAATCATACTTAAAATCTGTAAACATGAAAGGTTGAATAATATGAATTTTAAACAATTAGGTTTAAGTAATGAACTTATAGATATATTAAATAAGAACGGAATAAAAACTCCTACTCCAATTCAAGAAGAGAGCATAGAAATAATAAAGCAAGGTAGAGACTTAATAGCTGAAGCTGGAACAGGTACAGGTAAAACACTTGCATTCTTATTGCCTATTTTTGAAATGATAAATCCTAAAGCACAAAAAGTGCAAAGTCTTATACTTACTCCTACAAGAGAACTTGCACTTCAAATATCTAAGGAAGCTGAAAAGTTAGCAAAAGGAAAAAATATAAATATTCTTGCCTGCTATGGTGGAAAAGATATAAATCAACAGCTTAAAAAACTTAACAATAATATGCATATGATAATTGCAACTCCAGGCAGACTACTTGATCATATTGAAAGAAAAACGGTAGATTTAAGTGGCATAAAAACATTTGTATTAGATGAAGCAGATCAAATGTTATTTATGGGATTTAAAAATGAAGTTGAAAAGATAATGACTGCAATGCCTAAGAAAAAACAGATGTTATGTTTTTCAGCCACAATGGATTCTGCTGTTAAGAAATTAGCATATAGATATATGAATGATCCTGCTATTGTTTCAGTTAAGGAAGAAGAGGTTGATTATAATTCTATAAAACAGTTTGTTGTAGAAACTACAGATAGACAAAAGCGTGATGCTTTATGTAAAGTTCTTGATGAAGATAATCCATTCTTAGCTATTATATTCTGTAGAACCAAAAGAAGAGTTGATGATTTAGAAACTGTTCTTCACACAAGAAAATACAACTGTAAAAAAATACATAGTGATGTTCCTCAAAATAAGAGAGAAAGAATAATGAAAGAATTTAGAGAGGCAAAACTTCAATATTTAATAGCAACTGATGTAGCTGCAAGAGGCTTAGATATAACAGGAGTTACTCATATATATAATTATGATATTCCAGAAACTACTGAAGGATATATACATAGAATAGGAAGAACAGGAAGAGCTGGTGAAAGTGGAACTACATGCATGTTTATTGACCCTAAAAATAAAAGAGCTTTAGAAGAAATCGAAGAAGCTATAGGATTTAAAATTCCAAGAAGAATAGTTGAACTATAAAAAAGCAGCATAAGCTGCTTTTTTATTTATAATTAATCATCATATTCACTATCAAACTCTATTATATTTCCATTCTCATTTGTACAACTCTACCTTTTAAATTCTATTTGTATTTTTGTATATATATTTTCCTTACTAGAAATAAGTATATTACCGTTATAATTTTTTATTATTTGATTTGCTATTGATAATCCTATTCCATAAGAATTATTATTTCTTCTAGATTTATCTACTTTATAAAACTTATTTAATACATATAGAATATCATCCTCAGGGATTCCAATCCCATTATCTATAATGATTAAGTTTACTTTTTCATTATTTTCAGATATTTTTATATCAATATTGCATATATCCTTATTATTATATTTTATTGCATTATCAATAAAGATAATTACTAATTGCTTTAAATGCTCTTTTAAAATTTTAATACGTTGCTCTTTATCTACGTCTACATTAAATACAACATTTTTATTTAATATTTTATAATGTTCTATACAGTCTGTGATTATAGGTAACACTTTTATTTCCTTTATTTCATCTAATGCTACAAACTCTCGTTCAGCTCTCATAAGACCTAATAGCTCATTTGAAATTTTTATTAATCTATCTGTTTCATCTATGCATATATCAAGAGACTTTTCCATACGATTCATATCATTCTTTCCCCATCTTTTAATCATAGAAAGATGACCTTTAAGGGCTGTAAGAGGAGTCCTTAATTCATGAGATGCATTTGAAACAAATACTTTTTTTTCTTCAAAGGTATTTTCTAATTTATCCATCATAGAATTAAATAATATAGCTATTCTATCAAACTCATCATTAAAATCTGATACATTTATTCTATGTTTTAATCCTATTTCTTTTGCTTCTTCAATTTCATTAGATAGCTTATTTATTTTATGCAAAAATTTCTTAGATAAATGAAATGCACCTACTATACTTATTATTATTCCAAATATAAATATAATTTCAAAAGTAAATAATTAATATAGTTTTAAAAATTTATTAGAATTTATTAGAATTTTTTAATAAATGTTTTTTTATTTTATACATACACGAATTAAGAGTTAAAGCAAAAAAGAAACATAATAAAATTCAAACTTAGTTTAAAATATAGGCCATAAACAAAACGACTATAATTAAATTAATTAAATTATATTATTATGTTTCTTCTATTACTGATATAGAATTCTTTTATTTAGCAAACATTTTAGTGGTAATTCTCCTAAATTTACTAACAAGGAGATAATTACACTTAATTTATTAAAGTATTAATTCATATACTTATTGTATTTATATCTTGTGGATACTTTATATATTTTCTTCAAGTATTTTATATATCCCCTTAGCTACCCCATCTTCAGTATTTTTAGTTGTTATGAATTTTGCTGAATCTTTAATTAAAGGAATAGCATTTTCCATTGCAAATGAGTTTTGGAATTCTTCAAACATTGAATAATCGTTAGAACCATCACCAAATACAGCCACTTGATCCTTACTTATACCCATTTTTTCTGCAACTTTTGATAGTATCTTACCTTTAGTTGCATCTTCATGATTTACTTCAATATTAGTAACAAAGCTTGATGATACAGCTAGTCCTTCTATTTTTTTCATGTGTTCTTTTACTTTATTTATTTCCTCTTCAGTTTCAGCAAAAGATACAAACTTACCTATTTTAATATCACTGTTAAAAAACTCATCTAGGTCAGTAATATAATGCATTCTAATGAAATGTGGATGATTCTTAGCATGATTTATTATATCTTTTATTTTCTTTAAACTAGGATAAAAAGTTCTAGTTCTTTTAATCATTCCTATTAATGTATCTTTCTTGGAATTAGTTGTGTAAAATCCTTTATTGGTATATATCTCAATAGAAAGATTAAATTTCATCATTTCATTTAATACTTCCCTAGCTTTTTCACTATCTATGTATATACCTTCAATTACATTTCCTTCTTCATCTACAAACTCTCCACCATTTAAAGCTGCACATTGACAATTAAGATTATGTTTTTCTATAAATGGTTTAACATCTTCGTATGCACGCCCAGTTGAAATTGCAAATTTTATACCATTTTCTTGAGCCAGTCTAATTGCTTTCAAATTTTCTTCTGATATATCATGATTACTTCCAAGAAGAGTTCCATCCATATCAGATGCTATTAATTTTATCATCATTTGCCCCCACCTTTTATTTTATTATTGTATGTTAATTATAAATTTTAAAAATTATATAAATTTATTATCCTATATAATTGCTTAAATGTAAATAAAAGTAGTTTAAAGAATACTTTCTTTAAACTACTTTTACTTCTATCTAATAATTAACATATATAATAATAAAATATTAAATGAGTTTATATTTTATTATTTAAGAAGATTATTCTTCAATAGAAATAGCTCCTACTGGGCAGCTATCACATGCTTCTCTTGTAGCTTCTTCGTTTGAAGGATCTACAGGACCAGCTTCAGCAACTCCTGATGCAGACATAGAAAATACTTCATCACAAATGCTTCCGCATAATCCACAACCTATACATGTATTTTCATCAACAAATGCTTTCATTTCACATTTCCTCCTAAATTTCATTCTTAGTATATATTTAGAATAACATCAACTAAATAATTTCTAATACAGTAATATTATTAATCAATAATTATTATTTGTCAACACACACTAAATATTAACAATTATTTATAATTACAATAAGTATCTATGTTTTTGATACTGTATCAATCTTTTGTGCAAAATCTTATTAGAATTATGAATATATTTATATAATTATATTAAACATTAAATAATTCATTTAACGTTAACTTCTTCTCAGAGTATTCCTTAGATTTAAAATTGCAGTTTCTTTTAATTTCTGAACAATATCTATACACCTTCTAAATACAATTTATTTTGCAAGATTTTTGCCCATAACAACCATATTATCGTAAGTATTAAAACCACATTTTTCATAAAAACCTTCTGTCATAATATTACGAATAGTATAAAGAATTATTTCTTTTACACCTTGTATTTGCAGTCTTTTATCTAATTCTATCATCATTTTACTTCCAATTCCTTGACCTCTTAATGAGTTGTTAACAAAGAACTCTCTCAAGTTAAAAATAGTTCTATCATAAAACTCTTCTTTACATCCTATTATTACACCACAAAGCTGGTCATTTTTATAAGCACATAAACCATAAAAATCTTCTACATTTATCATTGCATGTAATCTTTTATAAGCAGTTTCTTCAGTCCATTTATCATTCCATGGTTCTGAATTAAACGTTTCTATATACATACCAATCATATTATCTAAGTCATTTAATGTGACATCTTTAAATTCTAATTGATACTCAGCAAGTATTTCTCTATTCATATTGTTATCTCCCATATTACCAATAAAAATTTCTCTAAATTATTACCCTTTTTATATTGTTTTATATACGTACTAATTATAACATATATAAAGTAAATTAACCAATATATTCCCATAGTTGCTTATAAAAAATATAGATAATATGAGAAATGTTTTTTTAATATTAACTATAATTTATAAATATCAATTCTTAATATTATTGAAACAATACTGACACATTTATACCATATAATGAACTTGTAGATTTGAAAATCTTTTTAATATTTATTCCCTTTATAAATTAAAAATCCAGCTTATGTATTCCAATTATAATTCATAAGCTGGTATTTTTTATGTTTTATTGAAATTTTATAATTTTATCAAATAAATCCTTATGCTCTTCAATTGCTTCTGGAGATGCTGAAACTATATAATTAGCATTAGAATTTAATTTATCAAGTAAATCAGGTGAATTTTTTAAGTCTGATAAATCAGTCGATTTAATATTTTCCAGAGTATTCCTTTTATCATTAGCAGTAATTTTATTTTTATAACATAACAAGCTTTCAACTGAACCAGATAATTCTCCAACTGGAGTATTTTCTTGTGCAAATGTTGAAATTATATAGTTATCAAGTATTTCTGGAGTTATTTGAGGTAATGTATCTTTAAGATATTTTCCACTTTGTGCAATTATGTTCATAGAATTAAAATAATTATTATCTCTTGCAGTATAAGTTGTAAAAGAACTATCACCAACTCCACATCCAACTGTATAAGCCCCACCATTTAGTCTTATTTGTGGTAATAAGTATTTTTCTTCAAGTAATTTTGACATTACTTTTAAATTTCCACTTTTCTCTATACCAGCATCATTTAAGCTTGAATTCATATATAAAGATTGCGCCTGTGAGTTTATTGTAAATGCTTCCCTTTTTGCTGGAACTGGTAAGTCTACAGATACCTTTTCATAAGTATTATCATTTAAGTTTAATGTAAAAGACGATAATGAATTCTTTAATGAGTCTTGCCCACTTTGATTACCTGAATAGAATATAGTTAAGTTCTTCTTACCAAATGTTTTTTCACGTACAGCTTTTAATTTATCGAATACTGCTTTAGGATTTTCATTATATTCCTTTTCAAGCTTTGTTATGAATTCATTATAATCAAGGCCTGTATAATAATTTTGATATCTTGCACTTAAATCATTATATGCTCTTGACCTTAAATTTAAATATCCATTTGGATTACTGCATATATTCTTAAAGTCCTGCTTTGCATCAATAATTGCATTTTTAATATATTCATCTACACTTTCATCTATAATACTATTAAGTACTATATCATTAAACAAAGTTAAATCCTTTTTCATATCCTTATTCATTATAAATGAAGATACACTTACTATTGGATGTACATTAGCTCCATCCTTATCATCATAAACAGTATCCATATTAATACCGAAATTACTTGTATCTGAAGCAAGTTCATTCATAATAGCGCTTATATCTCTACTAGCAGTAGGAAGAATATTATTTAAAAGGTTACAATAAAACTATAAATAATGAAGCTCCTCTTTATTTAAATGACTTATGTCAAAATCAAAGTTAACATAACCTATTTCATCTACATTACAAGAACTTGTTATAATTTTTAAATTATCAACTTTCTCTTCTTTTATCTCATAGTCTTTAACCTCTATAGGTATATCTTTAGCTGTAACTGCTTTTAATGAATTTATTATATCCTGATCTGCATCCTTACTGTTCCACTCTTTAAATTCTTTAGTTGCATTAACTAAATTATTAATTTCCTCTTCACTCATTGAAGCCTTTTTAGCAGCAAGGTTATCCTCAAGTTTTTTTACGTTTTCTTCTAAAAGCCCTTGCTTGGGATTTGTTGTTATTAATACGCTTTTCTTATTTTCTATTAAGTAATTCTTTAATAGACTTTCAAGATATCCATCATTAATTTTTCCTTGTATATTCTTTATATATTCAACTTGATCTACAGTAGGATCATCAAAAATCATATTCATTTGTGAAGCTATAAGTAATGAATATACAGAACCTACTTCACCACTTAAAACATCTGAAAACTTAGTTGAATTTATTACTGAATAAGCTAATTCTTTATTTATACCATTAGAAATTGATTTATTAAGTTCATTCATAACAAGATTATAGAATTCTTTTTTCTTTGAAGGATCAGCATTAGTGGCTCTTATATCAAATGTTGGTTCATATGCATCATAACTTCCCAAAGTTATCTTATAATCCTCTCCAATTCCGCTGCTTTTTAAGGCTTTCATAAAATCTGATGAATCATTATTTAAAAGTGAAGCAATAAGTGATAATCCAAAGAAATCTTCCTTATCCATATTTCTTACATCATTCATAGCAAAAGCAACATCAATTATTGAACCTGACTCATTAGAATCACTAGCTACCGGAAAATCATAATCTGCTTCATATAATCCATTAAAATCACTTTGGATTTGTCTGTCAATTTTGATTTCCTTTTTATCATATTTTGAAAGATAGTCTTCATCTAACATTTTCAAGAACTTTCCATAATCTATATCACCATACAAAATCATAAAGCTGTTTGATGGATTATAGTTGTTTTTATAAGTATTTAAGAATTCATCATATGATAAATCTAAAATAGAATCTGGAATTCCTCCTGCATTATATTTCTGATTTGTATCTTTAAAAAGTGATTTCTTAACATTTTCACTGGCAGCATAATTTATATTTCCATAATTCCCTTTCATTTCATTATAAACAATTCCGTTGACAGTAAGAGGCGAATTTTTATCTTCCATTTCATAACGCCATGCTTCTCTTTCAAATACCTTTTTATCCTTTGCTATAAGTGGATTATATACTGCATCCATATATATATCAGTAAGTTTAACAAGCTGTTCTTCGCTTTGTGAACATACTGGGAATATAGTAGCGTTTTGGAATGTCATAGCATTAATAAATGATGTATATGTGCTATTCATTACATTAAATATTATATTATTTGAAGGATATTTTTCACTTCCACCAAGTAACGAATGCTCTAAAATATGATTTATTCCTTTATCACTTTCACTTGGAGTATTAAAGCCTACGCAGAAACCCCTATCTTTATCATCATTTTTCATTACAAGCATTTTTGCACCTGTTTTTTCATGCTGCATTAATATTTCATTAGTTTTTGTTTTATCATTATAATTAATTTCAACTACTTTAAACCCATATAACTCTTGTCCAACTTTTTGAACTGTAGATGTTACAGAAGAATTATTATCTAAAGCATAAGCACCATAAGAGCTTGTACACAATATTGTAGTAGCTACCATTGATAGCATAAGTAAAGTAGCTATAAGCCTTCTTTTCATTTATATCACTTCTTTCTAAGATTTATATTCATATTTTATATTATTGATACAATATTTTCCATTAAATTATTCTTAAATTTCTATTTTGACCAATTAATTAAAATATTGTTTATAAAAAAATGACAGTGTATTAAGTGAAAATTAATATACTGTCATCATATTATAAAGAATCTTATTGTTTTAAGAAATTAATTACTATTTTTCTAAACTCCTTTTTATTACTTAACATAGCCGGATGATTACCTGATTCAAATAAGTACGCAAAGATAATATATTTAGAAAATTCTATCCTGCTACTTTTTCTATAAAGTAATTCAAAAAACTTAAATCATCTGTCAACTCTGGATGAAATGAAGTTGCTAAAATATTATCCTGTCTTACTGCTACTATATTATCATTTACTTTGCATAATACATCCACATTATCTTCAATTTCTAATACATATGGAGCTCTTATAAATACAAGTTCAATCTCTTTATTAGAAACTTCATGTATTATTTTCTTGGTTTTAAAGCTATCTATTTGAGTTCCAAAAGCATTTCTTCTAACCTTTATGTTCATAACTCCCAAATGATTTGTATATTCATTTTCTATGTTTTTGGCAAGGAGTATCATTCCTGCACAGGTTCCCCATACTGGCATACCTTCTTGTATCTTTTTTCTAAGTGGTTCCATAAGTCCAGTTATTTTAAGCAATTTTCCTATAGTTGTACTTTCACCACCTGGAAGTATTATTGCATCTATAATTTCAAGATCTGCTTCCTTTTTCACTTCAATTCCTTTATGACCAAGTGACTTGATTTGAGTTAAATGTTCAGCTACTCCGCCTTGAAATGATAAAACTCCAATGTTCATTTTACCATCCTCTTTCAGCATATTTTTGTGCTACTTCTTTAGCATTTATTCCTGACATAGCTCCACCTAAATCTTCTGATACTTCTGCTAATTTCTCAGGATCATTATAATATGTTGTAGCAAGAACTATTGCTCTAGCTCTCTTTTCAGGATTGTCAGACTTAAATATTCCTGAACCAACAAATACTCCATCACATCCAAGCTGCATCATAAGTGCTGCATCTGCTGGTGTAGCAATTCCTCCAGCTGCAAAATTAACTACAGGTAATTTACCATTTTCCCATACATATTTAACAAGTTCATATGGTGCTCCATAATTTTTTGCTATTGTCATTAATTCTTCTATACTAGCTTTTTGAATTTCTTTTATTTGACTAGTCATTGTTCTCATATGAGTAACAGCATTAACTACATCACCAGTTCCTGCTTCACCTTTTGTTCTAATCATTGAAGCACCTTCACCAATTCTTCTTAATGCTTCTCCTATATTAGTTGCACCACATACAAAAGGTACCTTAAAATCTGTCTTATTAATATGATACTTATCATCTGCTGGTGTAAGCACTTCACTTTCGTCTATAAAGTCAATATTTAAAGCTTCTAATATCTGTGCTTCAACAAAATGTCCGATTCTTACTTTTGCCATTACTGGTATTGTAACAGCTTCTTGTATTTCCTTTATCATTTTTGGATCTGACATTCTGGCAACTCCGCCTTCTTTTCTTATATCTGATGGTACTCTTTCAAGAGCCATTACTGCACATGCTCCTGCCTTTTCAGCAATAATTGCCTCTTCCTTATTAGTAACATCCATGATAACTCCACCTTTTAGCATTTGAGCTAAATTTTTATTTACTACTTCTCTTTCCATTTCTGAAAGCCCCCTTTAAATTTTTTCTAAGGACATAATATTACATATTTTTCTATTTGGCAAATGTATGGGTACAATCTAATATGATTATTATCTGACATATGTATAATCATCTCATGGTATAATAATCTTATCAGGAGGATATACAAATGAATTATGCAGATATATTTGATTTTTGGAATAAATTAACTGATAAACAACAACAAGAATTATCATCAAGAATTTATGAAAAATCTTTTGAAAATAATAAGATTGTAAATAATTTTAATGAGGGTTGTAAAGGAGTATTTGCTGTAAAAAAAAGGTCAATTACGAGTATTTATTGTTTCTATAGAAGGTCGAGAAATAACATTATATCGTGTTGGTGAAGGTGAAGTATGCGTCTTAGCTGCATCTTGTTTAATGGATTCAATTGCATTTGATATACTTATTGAAGCTATAGGTGATACGGAAGTTTATGTAATCCCTTCAAATCAGTTTAGTCATATAATGGATCAAAATCCACAGGTGGGATTATATATATACAAAAATGCTGCTGAGAAATTTACTAAAGTTATGTGGACTATGCAGCAATTATTATTTATGAAAGTAGATGAACGAATTGCTGATTTTATATGGAATGAAACTATACGCCAAAATAGCAACATAATTAAAGTAACTCAAGATGAAATTGCTAAACAGATTGGAAGTGCAAGAGAAGTAGTATCAAGAATAATCAAATACTTTACAAGTGAAGGAATCTTATCTGTAAAGAGAGGTCAAATAGAACTTCTTGATAAAGATAAATTAAAGAAGATTATTAAAAATGATCATTAAATAAAAAAATTATAGAAATGTGACAATGTCACATACATAGCATCTGTATTTTGATATTCTATTATCGAAGCAAGGATGCTTTTATTTTTAGTAAATTAGTGAGGTACAATATGTTATCTAAAAAAGTAGCTGACATAGATAAAAACAGATGTGTATCATGTGGTGCATGTTATAACAATTGTCCACGAAAAGCAATTTCAATTGTACATGGGTGTTTTGCAGAAGTAGATTTTGAAAAGTGTGTTGGTTGTGTATTGTGTTCAAAATTATGTCCTGCAGGATGTATAGAAATAAATAATCGAGGTGAAATATAGTGGATAAGAAAAAGAAGTGGTATCATTATATGTGGATATGGGCAATCATTTATTTTTCTTTGGGCTTCTTTAATATATTATTTGCTTGGCTGGGGCTTATAGATTTTACTCTACCACTACTCTTTGCTATTGTAGGCGGAAATAAATGGTTCTGTAATAATATGTGTGGCAGAAGTCAATTATTTGTATTATTAGGCCAAAAGAATAAATGTTCAAGAAATAAACTTGCTCCTAAGTGGGTTTCATCTAAAGTATTTAGATATGCATTTTTAATATTCTTTTTAGTTATGTTTGGAAATATGCTGTTTCAAACATATTTAGTTGCAGCAGGTGCTAATAACCTTACTGAAGCAGTTAAGTTATTCTGGACATTTAAAGTTCCTTGGAGCTTTGCATATACTCCAGGTATTGTTCCAAATTGGGCAGCAAAGTTTAGTTTTGGGCTTTATAGTATAATGTTAACTTCAACGTTAATTGGATTAATTGTAATGGTGCTATATAAGCCTAGAACATGGTGTACATTCTGTCCTATGGGTACTATGACACAAGGAATCTGCAAATTAAAATATAATAATTATAATAAAAAAGCTTAAAAATATTGGTTCTACACCAAAATGTGTTCTTGACATTTAAAATCACAATATTATTTAATGTAAAAAAGCCATTTTAGGATATTATAATATTAATATTTCTTGTCAAGCGCACTTTTTAACGATGGGCCAAAATATTTATAGTATTTTTAATAAAACTTATAAAGATAAAAATTAATTTAAAGTATAAGGAGATAAAACAATATGAATAAACATGTAGAAAAAGCAATGGAATTAAGAGAAAAAACACCAGATAACTGTGCACAAGCAATTATGAAAACATATGCTGATGAAATTGGAATAACTGAAAATCAAGCTTCATGTATTGCATGTAACTTTGGTGGAGGAATGAAAAGTGGAAGTATATGTGGAGCTGTTACAAGTGCACTAATGGTTTTAGGTGCAAAAGGCATTAATAATCCAGCAATAATTAGAGAATTTAAGAATAAAATAAGAGAAAATCATAATGGCAATATTAATTGTTCTGACTTACTAAAAGCTAACATTGAAAAAGGCGGCAACAAGAAAGAACATTGTGATGGCATGATTAGAGAAGCAATTGAATTAATTGATCAATATACTGCTGGCTGAAGCATCTTCATTTTTATCTAGCTCATCTAGATATTTTTGCTTAAAACCTTCAAATAAAATCTCACCAGCATGAAATTTCTTTATCACTTCACTTGATGGGAATATATTTTTTTTCCATTCAGTATCTTTTAATTTTTCTTTTTTTATTCCCCTTGGCCACCATATATCAACTAAATATTTCTTTTCTGTGATAATCAGTAATCATTTCATTTGAATAAAATAATATTCTTATTTAGTATTATATAGAAATTAGTATTAATTTAATGTTGCGTGTGCAACATATGACAAGAACATTCATCGCCTAAAATGACAACACAAAAATATTCTTAAGGGACTACAACATAACTTTTATATAGCAGTCCTTTAAGCATTTTTATAGTATTGAAATTATTTTTCACTTGCCATTTTATAAATAAAAAATTCAGCAAGTGCGCTATAATTATTATTTGTTTTTGTATCTGCTTTTGCCTTTATATCTACATTGTTTTTTGCATTTATATCCTGCTTTATATTTGTCTTATTATCTTTAAATGAAATATCATTATTTTTAAGTCTGACATTAGTATGAAGTTTTTTTACAGCATAATCTGTAAAATTTTTATTGGCTCTACTAAATTTATAAGTGTTGTCATTGTGAATTAATTCTACATTAGAATAGTCTGTATAATTATCTAAGAAATAATTTAATACACCTTTACTCCAAACTGTTTTATTAGGCTGATTAAAATTAAATTCTTCAATAAAATCATAATCTTTATCATATATTAAGCAAAAATCAGTCGTATCTCTTTCAGAATTAAAAGAAGCTTCTTCTTTCCACCATGTGAAGATTTCATTAGAATTAATTATCGAAATAACCTCTTCGCCTAATTTTTTTAGTGGTTCAAAAAATTTATCTTCTTGATGATATAAATATACTTTTAAATTATCATTTTCTGCAAAAAACAAATATCTATGTACTGCCACAATTTACTGCCCCTTTATTCATCATTTAAGCTGATTAGTTTTTCATAAAGTTCTTCTCTGGTTGCATCAGGATTTAATTCTTTTAATGAATCAATCATTGCATCAGAAATTGCGCCTCTATCTTTTCCATCATCTAAATCTCTCTTTATATAATTAGTCATATCAGACATATCAGTTATATTATGCTTTTTAAAATTATCTATATATGCCTTTACTTCTTGTCCATCCATTTTTAAATCAGCAACAGTTCTCCAGAAGTCTGCAGGCATATTCATTCCATATTTCTCTTCCATTCCTTTAACGTATATTGATGAACCTATTGCTGCATATTTTACTTTATCTTCATCACTTAAATTTTCTAATTTTTCTTTATCAATTTGTACTTCATTTCTTAAATATTCTATATATTTTTCTGTACTTTCAAACTGTTCTGGTTTTCTCTCTGCTTCTTCTGCTTTCATACCAAGTTCTTCAGGTGTTTCTTCTTTATCTTTTAATCCTAACATTTCAGCAATTGTAGATATTATACCACCTATAACTTTAATACCTATAAGAATCTCTGGCAATCCTAAACCAATTAATGGACTAACGATACCAGTTGCAAGGGATGCTATTCCACTTGCTCCAGAAAATAAAGCACCTCCTATTGCACTACAAGCACTACTTATTCCTGAACATATTGCACTACCAACGCTACTTAGCGCACTTCCTATATTACTAAGAATACCCATTATTTTTCCTCCTTTAACATAAAATCTTTATATATTTGGCTATTTCTTCAAATGTTAATTTATTTTCAGAATATCCGGTTATAAATTCTTTTAATTTTTCCAATACATCTTTATCGTCTTTTTTATATCTGCCTTTACCTTCTGGCTTTTTTGAATAGTAAGCATTAGCTATGTACTTTGCGATTATATCACATCCATATCTATGAATATAATCTCTAATTAACTTCATACTTTTTTCATCTTTTTTTCCTCTAATAGAATCTTCGAAAAATGTAATTATTCTTGTATCTCTAAAAACTTCAATAATACTTCTAAATTCATCTAAAGTAGGTTTACTGTCAAGGAATTGTATACCTTCTATTACCCCACTTTTATAATTATCCATATAGTATTCATACACAATATTTTGAAGCTCTTCATCTTCTATTCTTTCTTCACTTGTTGTATTTGTAATATTATCTATTTGAACTTGAACTGCCTTAGAAAAACCTTGAGTAAATACAATTGCTCTTCCAGTGTCTAGATTTGATAAAAATTCTTTCTGGTCCTTATCAAGTACAATCGTATTACCAATAGCATCCTTATCATCCTGTGCAAAAATCTTATGTACTATTTTAGTATTTGTATTCTTTAATACTTCTGGTGTAAGTTTATTAGGAATCTGATCTACTATAATAAGACTTTCACCATATTTTCTTATTTCAGCAAGCATATCTGCAAATGTTTCAACACCTTGCTTTTTATTTGGGCTGTCTCCAGGAGAAAACTTGCTTAATAACCTGTGAGCTTCTTCAACTAAAGTAATATGATTGAATGTGCCTTGTTTTTTAAACTTAGCTTTTATTGCTTCCATTAGATTAGTTAATACAAATCCCATAACAAGTGACTTTTCGCTTGCACTTCTTATTTCTTCAAATTCTAATACTATACGTTTATCCAGCAATTGTTCAAAATTAATTGATCTCTTAGTATTAAGCATAAGGCCTTTAGAGCCTACAAGAAGCCCTTGAAGTCTTGCTTTTATAGAACCAATATAATCATTTTTTAATCTCTCATCAAACCCTTGCTGTTTTACAACAACGTCAACTTTGGCAATTAAATCTGATAAAGTAGGAAATGCATATACTCCATCTCCAAATGGATCTTCAAACATATAATTTCTGTTTGTAGCAATATCCCATCCATAGTCCTCATAACATGCATAAATTGCACTTTCAATTATCTGAGGTATAGCTGCTTCCATATCAAAAGAAGCTTCAATACTTGCCTTTATCATATCAACCCTTGATGTAATACTTTCGTGTGCAAAAAATTCAAATGGATTTAATCTGAAAGGTGTAACGAAGTCTTTACCAAGCGTAAATACCATAAGGTCATCAAACTGCTTTGTAAGTATTCTATATTCAGTTTTTGCTGGTTCAATAATAAGAAATGGAAGATTACTATCTATTAAAATTTTCTGACAAGTTGTTGTCTTACCACTTCCTGTTACTCCAGTAATAAATATATGTTTATCTAGATTTTTCTTATCAATACATACATTTATTTTATCTATTATATTACCGCTTTGTACAAGTTTTCCAAGTTCAATTTTATCTTTTTCTTTAATATCACTTTTAAAATTAAGTCCAAATTCAACTTCTTCTTTTAAACTCAATCCTACAACTTCTTTTTGCGGAAGTCCTGCAATCATACTTAATTCGTTTGTTGTAATCCAGTTTCCTTGATAAAATTCTTTATTTGAATTTACAAATTGTGATAAAGCTGATCTTGCCATAAGTTCATTATCATTTGTATCCTTTGAAACTTTTCCAAATGGAACTTGGAAGTTTTTCAAGAATTTTACTGTATCTGAATTGTTATTATTAATTACTGAATATACCTTTAGCGGAACTTTGTTTCCTGTTTCTCCTGAATATAGTGACATAGCAGTATTCTCTAATTTCTTCAAACTTGCTTTATTATCAGAAAGAAGAAATGAAGATGTTACAAAAATTCCTTTTCCTGCTCCATAATCCAAACGTGGAATAATTACATCATCAAAGTATTTTATCCAGTCTTGAGCTTCCTTATCTACAAACTCTAAAGTGGTACTAAATGAAGATGATTCTCCAGTATTACTTCCTTCTGTAACATTTTCATTTATACTTTCATTAACTGAATTTCCTTGGGTTGTCGATGTACTCCATGTACTACCTGATGATGATGTTTTACTATGACTCGATCCTTCTGAACCACTTTTTCCTGTAGATGTTGAGTTTGAAGATGACCCACTTGAAGAACTACTGTTTGTTCCTGTACTTTTAGTTGTTCCATTACTTAATCCCTCACTCTTAGAACCACCACTTTGTTTTGCTTCAGAATAAGTTTTACCATTAGATTTTGATGTTCCCTTTGATGTACTCTTACTTGAACCAGTATTTTTTGATGAACCATTTTGCTGACTTTTTTTAGAAAGCGGTGCTATTTGTGAATACAACTTGTAAAGATTTTTTTCTATCTTATTAATATCACTTCCTGTTAATGGCTTAGCAATTATCATAAATCCAAAATTATCTCCAAGCATTACATCAACTAATCTATCTGCACATTGAAATTTTTCAGAATCTTTTGTGCTACCAGGAACTCCTTCTAGAACACTATAATATTTCATATTATTAATCTTATCTATAATTCTATCTTTTAATTCTGGAGCTACATATTTAGTTTTACTTCCTCTAAAGTTTCCTTTAATACTTGGTTCTAATATATATTTACCAATATCATTAATGCTTAGTTCCATGTTTTCATAAGATGATAAATCTTTAGCAACTCCATAGTAAAAATGAACTCCGCTTTCATCACCAAGTATAAGATATATAAAATTAATACCGCTTATTTTCATTGCACTTAATACATTTTCAAGTGCTTCTTTTCTTGGAGCTTTATCCTCAAAAGATACTTCTTCAATATGATATAATGCAAGTTCTCTTGGAAGTATGTTTTGAACAGCAGCAAATGCTTTTTTGTTATTATCACTTAAATATAGGTCATCTGCATTTCTTAAGAAATCTATTGCAAATTTTTCTTTTGTCAAAGTAATTCTCCCTACTTTAATTCAACTCTTGTAATTATATTATTGATATTATTAGATTCAATCTCATCTTCTGTTGCTGCAACATATTCAATTACTGATGGTTCAATAATTCTCATATATACATAAGCATTCTCATCAGCTTCATCGATTCTTCCGCTCTTTTTAGATATATCTTTAATAGGAAGGCTGTTTGTTGTTGCTTCAGGAAGATTAGTATAATAAAACTCAAAATCTTCTTTTTCAGCACTAATGAATTTAACCCATTTATTATATTCTGTATCTCTTTCGATAATTGTTTTAAACTTCTTCTTTCTATTTCTTCCTATATAATAATTAAACTTAATTTCATCACTACTTCCTTTTTCAGAAACAACCTTAATTACTCCACCATCTCGTCCTTCAACAAGTCCATATGCTACTCCAGTTTTACCTGTAGGAGATGTTATATCATTTTCATCTACTTCAATACCATTTTTCTTTTGAATTTCTATGGCTTCTTTTGTCCCTAGTGGAGGATATAAAGAGAAATATTGTTCATCTGTATTATTTTTTTCATTTAATGCAGTAGTAATTTCTTTTATATACTTTGAGAATATATCAGCAACAATTGGAGATTTACTTGAATTTCCTGCAAGGAATATAACAATCTTATTTAAATTCTGAGTTTCTTCTGCTTTAAATGTAAACTTTAATGCTTCAAAGAAATTCTTTATTCCTTTTTCAATTCTTTCGTATAAGATTTTTTCAAGCTCTTCCCTTGATATTTCTAACTCAAAGTTGAGTTTAGGCTCTCCATTTTTATCAAATAGATTTACTTTAATTATTCCACTATCATATAATTTTTCGTATCCTTCATGTCTTTCCCATAATGGTCTTAACTTTTCCATAAGCTGCTTTATATTTAGTTTTGCTTCTTGTGAATCAATTATAAGAACTTCACTACCAGCAAATTTTTTGCATTCAGCAGGTTTTACAAACGAAATTTTCGCTTCTCTTAACTTATCTTGATTTGCTTTAAATACTTCAAACGATAAAAGTTCAAGAAGATTTTCTCCACCAAGGAACTGATCTCCACCTGCTCCAAAATGATTTATTACATAATCATAACGGCTTTCCTTATCTTCATCTGCACTTCTCCATATTCCGAAATCAAAATCAGTAGTACCTCCTCCGAAATCGAATATTCCATAAAAGACTTTTTCATCATCTTCTGGATCAAATCCATATTGTTCTAATGCACATATAGCATATGCAGCTGGTTCACTTGGACCTTGTTCTACTCTAAATTTCTTCATAGCCTCTTCATCATGAAGTACATAAACTGGTAATGATTTTTTTAATCCTCTTTTAAAGCTGTTAATAATTTTTTCACGTACTTTCATTTCATAAGTAACAGGGAATGATAATAGATAGTGCATATAAATTCCATTATGCATATTATTTATATAAAGACCTATGTAATATGCGTAAATTTCAATAGGATCAAATTCCCCATCTTTAATATCAACATAAGCTGGAAGTAGTCTTTCATTTCCATTCTTATCTTTAATCTTTACTTGTCTTCTATTATCGCCAGCCCATTGTTTTAAATCATTAAAATATGAATAATAGTTATCACTTTGGCTTGCAATCAAGCTGTTAAATGCTGTATGTGAAACAGTAATATCTTCCCATAATGTATTAGGTCTTCCTTCTTTATTTTTATATCTATCGCAAAAAGATTCTAAATTTATAAATTCCATTACAGTAGGGTTTTCATAATGCTTTGCTTCTGCTTTTTTACTATACTGTCCCATTCCCACACGCATAGGTTGAGTATTATCATCACCATCTTGATAAACAACAATAGTACTCTTTGTACCAAAATCTATTCCTATAAGTCCATCTTCCTTTATGTCTACAAGAGGGTTTCTGCCTACAAAATTAGTATCATAATGTACCTTTATATCATTACTACTATCATTTTCCCATAAGTCCCAATGACCTAAGTTTGGGTCTTCAAGTCTTTTTATATCATATGGTTCAATATCTGCTCTTACCTTCTCACAATTTAAAAGTTCATCAGCTAATATTTGTCTTGTTTCATCTGGTAATTCAAGTTTGTTATTTTTTATATGATTAATAATATCTTCTTTTTTAAATGAAATCCCATTTAAGCTATCTATCTTATTCTCCATAACAGCATTCTTAAAACTATCAGTATATGTAAATGTTGTATCTGAATCAGAATATTTAATATAGTCTTTATCAGTATAATCGCTTATTATATTTAGCATTTCTTTTGACTTATTTGATAATTTTTCTGGCTGTAACTCATTTAATATAAATTTCATTATATTGTTTAATATATTATTTAATCTAAATATAGGGATATTGATAGAAGGATTGCTAATATATCTACCAAAAACTCCCGAACCTTCATTGAATTTATGTCCATTACTATGAATATATTGATAATAACCATTGCCTTCAAATGAAAAACACGCATTAGAAAATGTTCCATTTTTTATTCTAATATTATTCCCATCACAAAAAATACTTTTATTGTTAAAAATATTACGTAATTCTGGTAAAGAAGGTAATTTTCCTTTAAATCCTTGAAAAACATTTTGAAAGTCATCAGTATTAAAGTTGAAGTAAGTAGATGACCTTGAACATTCAAATTTCCTTAAATCTGGTATCAATAAATCTAAACTAGCTATGTAGTAAATTTCCTTATCTTTAATCTTAATCCAATTATCTTCAAATAATGCTTTTAATTCGTCATTTAACATATTAAATTTACTAAATGCGTCATTAATTCTTTTTTCTCTTTCACTATCTAATAATAATCTTAATAAATCTTCATTTATAGATATATCATTTATATTTTCGGTTATAAGCTTTCTGCGATTAGTATCTTCTGTATTACTTTTAACACTGTTTTGAGCATTATCACTCATATTGTTCTTTTTATTCATAATTCTATGTATCTCCTAATTAAATTCTACTGTAGTTATATTACTCATATAGTTATTATTTTTAATATCATCTTCAGTTGAAACTACATATTCAATAGCTGATGGTGATACTGCTCTTATGTAAATTGAAGCATTATCATCTATCACATCAATTCTGCATATTTTTTTGCTAATATTCTTTATTGAAAGCTGATTACTTGTAGCCTCTGGTAGATCTGTATAATAAATTTCAAAATCTTCAACCTTTGCATGTCTGAATCTAACCCATTTGTTATATTCTATATTTCTATCCATAATAACTTTAAACATCTTCTTTGAATTACGCCCAATGTAATAATTAAATTTAATTTCTTCATCTGAGTTTTGCTCTGAAATTATATTAATTATAGAACCTGGTCTTCCATCAATAAGACCAAAAGCTACTCCAGTTTTTCCGGTAGGTCTGCCAATGTTATCTCTTTATTTTAATCCAGTCATTTTTTGTTATTTTAATCAAATTATTTTCCAGCTTTTTATATGGCTCTGCAAATATGTTTTCTATAATTTGCTTTTTTCCTGTTCTACTAAATTATTCAGGAACTTTTTACTTATACTTATTTCACTAATACTTTTTGTATACATTTTATTTATATCCTCACAATTGATTTCTGAATTATTTTATTTGTGCGTATATTCTTATAGCCGTTAAGCATGACTTTTGTAATATTTCCGGCAACCCTGCTTTCAGCTCCTCGTGTGTGAAGGTCCTCATCAAATTCATCACCAATATTCACATTCATTAATTCATATAAATTCTGAACCTGGTTGTATTTTTCAAAAAGATAATTAAATGTAGAAATCAGCATGTTAAGTTCATCCTCATTGTATTCATTTAACTTATAGCTGATAAACTGCCATAGAGCTTCAAGATTGTCCCATTGTACCCCGGAACATAAGAACAGTTCACTGTTATCAGCTTTAATAACATTACTTAGATTATCTTTGATTTCATCTCTAAGAGATAAGAAATTATTATAAATATCATCTAAATTCTTATATGTTTTTTTGTAAATGTCTAATTCATCGTTTAACTTATTATACTCATTATTTATGATACTGTACTGATTTTTAATTTTAGAATTTTCTTCAGCTATATCGGTGTATTTCTTCTGTCCTTTTTCATATTTATTTTTATATTCTAAATTCTTTTCTTTAAGGTCTTCTACACAAATCTTATATTGAACTAACTGTTCATTTAATTCATTTGTTAAGTTTATGTATGTATTTAATTTTTCTTTATATTCATTATTTTCATTAATATATTTTTCAATATCAACTGTATCTTCTTTAATTTCAGATACATTCTCTTTAATCTCATAATTAGAATTTTCTTCTTTTACTGAAGGTTTCTTTTTATTTTCATCAATTATATTTACAATTTCTTTTTTTACTGCATCATTTTTCAGTGCATATAGAATCATATCAATAATTTCTTCATTCATCATCTATTCTCCTAAAATTGTTATTTAAGTTTCTATCTCAAAGTACTTATAAAACTAATATGATAATATAAATTATATCTAGTATTCTTAAGATAAACTTCTTATTATATGTCTTTTATTACTGCTTATACAAATTTATTAATAAATTCATGCTGTGTTTAGACATCACTCTACATAAAATATTACTACATTTTTCATAATAACTCAAATTTAACTATAAAATCTCTGTGAAATATAATTCAAAATTCGACATTGTTTTGTTACATTTTTAAGAAAATATTCATTTAGATTGATATTTATATGTTTTTTATTAATATAGTTACTAATATTGGATAATACGAAAAAGAGCATTGCCAATTTTGGCAACACTCTTAATTAAAGTTATTTTATATTTACATTTTTCTACCCAAGCATATCAAAGAAGCTTACCTGATCACTTTGTTGCATTCCTTGTAAGCATCCAAATTTTCTTAGAAGTTCTGTTGCAGCATCACCTATTTTTGCACGTTTCTTTAAGTTATCTATTGAACTTATTGGTGTTATATCATGTACTGCTTTATAAATTGATTCTGCAGCCACATTACCCATACCTGCTATACTATTTAAAGGTGGTCTTATCCCCTCTTCTTCTACTTTAAATTTAGTTGCATCTGATTTATATAAATCTATTGGAAGGAACTTTAATCCTCTTTCGTACATTTCTAGTACAAGTTCCATATCATCATAAGTATCTTTATCTTTAGGTGCTGCATTATTTCCCATAGCAGCTATTTCTCTCATTTTTTCTTTAACCTTTTCTTTGCCAAATATCATATATTCTGCATCAAAGGCTTTTGCTCTTATTGAGAAATATGCTGCATAATATGCTTTTGGTATATGAACCTTGAACCATGCAATTCTAAATGCCATCATTACATAGGCTGCTGCATGGGCCTTAGGGAACATGTACTTGATTTTCTTACAGCTTTCAATATACCATTCTGGTACATCATGTTCTCTCATAAGCGCTTCATATTCTGCCCACTTTTCTGGGTTTTTTAATGCCTGACCTTTACGGACTGTTTCCATTATTTTAAATGATGTATCTTTTGGAAGTCCCATTTTGATTAAATAAACCATAATATCATCTCTACAACATACGGCATCAGATATACTTGTAATTACTCCATTATCTATTAAATCCTTAGCATTTCCAAGCCAAACGTCTGTACCATGGGATAAACCTGATATACAAAGTAAATCGGCAAACTGCTTTGGCATAGTATCAAGAAGCATTCCTCTGGCAAATTTTGTTCCAAATTCAGGAATGCCATAAGTTCCAACTTTTGAATTAATTTGTTCTGGAGTTACACCTAGTGCATCAGTTGAATTAAATATAGACATTGTCTCTTTATCATCTAATGGAATTTCCTGTGGATTAACTCCTGTTATATCTTGAAGCATTCTAATTACAGTAGGATCATCATGGCCCAGTATATCAAGCTTAAGTAAGTTTGAATCAATTGAGTGGTAATCAAAATGCGTTGTTATAATATCTGATTCTGGGTCATCTGCTGGATGCTGCACTGGACAGAATTCAAATATTTCACGTCCTTTTGGTACAACTATAATACCACCTGGATGCTGACCTGTTGTTCTTTTAATTCCTGTACATCCTTTTGCTATTCTCATAGTTTCAGCTCTATTTATAGGCATATTGTGTTCTTCATAATATTTTTTAACATATCCAAAGGCTGTTTTTTCAGCAACTGTACCTATAGTACCAGCTTTGAATGTAGTTCCTTTACCAAATATTACTTCTGTATATTTGTGAGCCTTAGCTTGATATTCACCTGAGAAGTTTAAGTCGATATCAGGTTCCTTATCACCATTAAATCCAAGAAAGGTTTCAAACGGGATATCCATTCCATCCTTACCTAAATCCTCACCGCATACTGGACATTTTTTATCTGGTAAGTCAAATCCATTACTTACTTTGTAATCAGTAAAATCTGAATATTTACACTTCTTACATCTGTAATGAGGCTGAAGGGCATTAACTTCTGTAATACCTGTCATATAAGCAACAAGTGATGACCCTACGGAACCTCTGGAACCAACTAAGTATCCGTCCTCATTTGATTTCCATACAAGCTTCTGAGCAATGATATACATAACTGAGAAACCATTTTTTATAATAGAATCAAGTTCTCTATCAAGTCTTTCCTGTACAATTTCAGGTAGTGGATCTCCATAAAGTTCATGTGCCTTACCATATGCAATATCCTTTATTGTCTGTTCACACCCTTCAATATGAGGAGGACATTTTTCAGGTGAAATAGGACTTATCTGCTCACACATATCTGAAATCTTATTTGTATTAGTAACAACTACTTCATAAGCCTTTTCTTTACCAAGATAATCAAATTCCTTAAGCATTTCTTCTGTAGTTCTTAAATATAAAGGAGCCTGATCATCTGCATCCTTAAATCCTTGACCAGCTTCAAGAATTCTTCTATATATTTCGTCTTCTGGGTCCATAAAGTGAACATCACCAGTAGCTACTACAAGTTTATTTTGCTTTTCAGCTATACTTATAATCTTCTTATTGATTTCCTTTAGATATTCTTTATCTGGAACCATACCATTTCTAACTAAGTAATCATTATTTCCTAATGGTTGTATTTCAAGATAATCATAATCTGCTGCTATCTGTTCTACTACTTCATCAGGTTTACCAAGAAGTATTGCTTGGTATAATTCACCTTCACTACATGCACTTCCTAATATAAGACCTTCACTATATTTCTTATACATGCTCTTAAGTATTCTTGGTTTCTTATAGAAGTAATCTAAGTGAGAATATGAAATCAGCTTATAAAGGTTCTTAAGTCCAACATAATCCTTAGCTAAAATAATAGCATGATGTGTCTTTAACTTTTTGTATTGAACCTTCTTAGATTCTTCATCTGCAGCAAGTTCATCAATATCAGCTAAAGTAACTGCGCCTCTTTCCTTAAGCATATCTAGCATGATTTTGAATACTTTAACTGTTGTATCAACATCATCTAAAGCTCTATGAGCAACTTCAACTTTTATATTTAAGTTCTTAGCAATTCTTCCAAGCTTATATGTTTTATATTCTGGAAATAAATCTTGTGCTAATGGCAATGTATCAATATAAGTAAAGTCAAAGTCATAACCAAGTTCCTTCGCATAATGCTTTAAGAAGTTAATATCAAAATCAGCATTGTGAGCCACAAGTACACTTCCTTTAATAAATTCAAGCATTTTAGGGAATACTTTATCTATTGTTTCAGCATCACGAACCATATCGTCAGTTATATTTGTAACTTCTACAACTCTTTGAGGTATAGGTTTTTCTGGATTTACAAATGTACTAAATGAATCTATTACCTTACCATCTTGTACTTTCATAATTCCTATTTCAGTTATTTTTTCAAGTTTTGGTGAGAAACCTGTAGTTTCAAGGTCTAGTACACAATAAGTTGTATCTATACTTTGACCTTTATCATTAGTAACATTAGGCTTTTTATCTGGAGCTAAATATGCTTCTACTCCGTATATTACCTTCATATCAGGATTATCACGTCCAAGAAGTTTATGAGCTTCTGGGAAAGCTTGAACTATACCATGGTCTGTAATAGCAATTGACTTCATGCCCCATTTCATAGCTCTCTTTATAAGATCTTTAGCACTTGTCATTGCATCCATCATGCTCATCTTTGTATGCATATGAAGTTCAACTCTCTTAACCTCAGCATCATCTTTTCTATCAGCTTTTTTAAGACCATCAGTTTCTATTAAAGTATTTGCAATTATTTCAACTTCATTAGAAAATTTACTGTATCCTGCATTACCAAATATTCTTAAACCTTTTGCTTTTTTAATTCTTCCAATTGCTTCTTCAGCCTCCTCAGGTTTTAAGAATGATTTACAACATATAGAACTAGTTCCATCATATAAATCATAAGAAACGAGAATCTTACCACTTCTAAGTTCCTTAGTTTCTATATTTGAAATTTCTCCAGTAATATGAACAGCACCTTCATTAGGAGTTATATCTACTACTTTAACTATAGGATCCTTAATATTTATATTTCTACCTAAAATCAAACTAGGATCTTTTTCTTTTTTATTTCTTACAGGCTTTCCTATATCAGCTTTAAATCCAACAGGAGGATTACTATTACTTGCAGTTGCATTAGAGCCACCTGAATTAGAATTACTATTTTGTGAACTGCCAGCACTTGAGGTTTGTGAACTTCCATTGCCACGATTTCTAAGATTTTCTTTTATTGTTTCTTGAAGCATTTCCATCTTCTTTTTATGCTGACTTTCATGAAGCTTTTCAATTTCTTCACCAGTTATGCTATCTTCAAAATTTACAGCATAAGTAATTCCATATACATTTCTAATAGCATCACTAATTTCCTTATCAAATTTTAAATCTTTAAAAACTCGTGAAACTACCATATTAAATTTAAAATCTATGGATTTTTCTTTTATTTCATAGGTACAGTTTGATAAAGCCCCCTTAAATATAGGATGTTTTAATGTAAAAGAATTTAAAATACTATCCAACTCTTCATGTAAAGATTTTTTCTCTACGTCATCACTATAATTTATAAGAAGTTTTGAATCATTTAAGTAAAATCTTTCTTTTATAAAGTTATTAAATCTTTCTATTTCCAATATTTCAATATACTCATTTGAAGTAATTTTAAGCTCAAGAATTTTACTTTTCTTTCTTAAAACAACGCCATCAACAATGGCATTTATCAGGGTGCCATCAATATCATATTCATAATCACTAAAAACTTCATTTAGTTTTTTCATTCAACCAACCTTTCTGAAAGTTTTCATATTATATTGTTTCACAAAAGGATTAATTACATTATTTTATTGTTATAAATAACATAGTATAATCTTTTTGCATTATTCTATTATATTCATTAATATAGATATTGCAATATATAAAAAAACAAGTATATAGATGTTTGATTTGAAAAAATATCTATATACTTATGTTATCTCTTACTTTAATATATTTTCTATCTTATTAACTTACGATATATATTATAGAGAATTATTATAAATTGCAATATATATTATACATGAATTTTATAGATTACAGTAAGTTAATTTTTCCCTTAATAGAATTTATATAATTAATATCTTCTTCAGGCATACAGTTTATATATTTTAAAAATTCTTCATGCCATGGTTTATTAAATCCATATTCATCTATATACTTTAGAAGGAGTATAATCTGCATTTTTGAAAGCTTTGGTTTATCTTTTGAATTTTTATGTTCTATATTTTTAATATATATAATTATCAGCTTTTTTTGCGAGTATACCACCATATTTATTGATAATACAAATTTTTTATTATATTCTTAATATATATTAATCATTCATATACACTTGTATATACTTTTATAAACAATAGGAGGAACATAATTTGAGTAAGTACAAAGGAATAATTTTTGCAATTCTTTCATCTATATCCTATGCTATTATGCCTGTTTTTGCAAAGATTGCATATAATAATGGTTCAACCCCAACAACAACTCTTTTCTTTAGATTTCTTATTACAGCAATAGTACTATTTTTATATACTGTTGTAAGAAAAGAAAACATCAAGGTCAGTAAAAAACAATTTCTAATATTATTTTTTACAGGATTTATAGGATATACTCTTACAACAGAGCTATTATTTTTATCATATGATTATCTTAGCATAGGACTAGCTACAACTCTTCATTATATTTATCCAGCTGTAGTATGTATATTAAGTTATTTTATATTAAAAGAAAAAATCACATTGTATAAGATAATCTCACTTTGTTTATCGTTGCTTGGTGTGTATAGTCTTATAGCTTTTGAGAACACAACATTAAATACTTTTGGTATAATAATTGCTTTACTTTCAGGCATATGTTATGCAACTAATGTAATAGGATTATCATTAAAATCAATAAAAAATTTAAGTAGTATTGTTATTACAATGTTTATTTCTTTAGGTGCATCAGCTGGTCTTTTACTTTATGGTTTTATAACAAAAGATCTTGTTTTCACCTTTAATAGTCAGATAATTTTTTCATATGTTGGTTTATCTATAATATCAACAATTTTTTCAATTTTATTTCTTATTTATGCAATAGAACTTATTGGTTCTACTTCTGCTTCAATTTTAGGTACATTTGAAGCCGTGTTAAGTATAATTTTTGGAATAATATTTTTAAACGAAAGTGTATCAATTCCACTTATATGTGGATGTGCTCTAATTGTAACTTCAACTATAGTTCTTACAAAAGATAAGTCACTTAACAGTAATTAGTTATTTATTCTACAATTCAACATGTTGAAGAAAATCATATAAGCCGTATTTTTATGAACATACGGCTTATATGATTTTCTAGTAAATTCAATATCAAATAATTCATAAAAGTATATTCTTTTATAAATTAGTTGATATTGATACATATAAAAAATATAATTACAACTCACTATATGCACTTATATTCTTAATTTAAAATATAATTAATCTAATACACAGTCCTTAACTTCAACATTTATATCTTCAAATTGTCCTAAAATTTTACCTTTAATTTTTACTTCTTCACCTTTAGCTAAATTAGATAACTTATCAACTTCACTTTGATCATTAAATAAACATTTTATTTTTACTGCACTGAATGGATCATCCGAATCTAAAATAACATATGCTTTTTCTTTATCAGTTCCTATATCAGTAATTACACCTTTTATAGTTTCTACCTTATCCTTATAAAGTTTATCTGCTTCTTCTTGATCCGCGTTATATGCAGAAGCTAACTTATGTGCAGAAATTATATCTGAATCTTTATCTTCCTTAGAAACTTCTTTGTCAGATTGTGTATCTGTTGTAGTAGCAGATTCTTTTACTTCTGTAGATGATGTAGAAGCTTTAGTATCACTTGATGAGTTAGGTGTCTGACTTATTGGAACAACAATGCTTACGATAGACAATATGATAATTAGAATAATAACAATAGTAATTGTTCTATGTTTATCAAAAAAGTCTACTTGAACTTTTCCACAATGTGGACATTCTTTTGCTCCTTTATCTATTTCTTTACCACAATTCTTACAAGCTTTCTTGCCTTTATCTTTCATAGTGTTCCTCCATATTATTTATAGTTGAATTATTTCGGCTTCATTCTAACATATGGTTCAACACGTTTCAACAAACACAAAACGTTTAGCATTTTGTATTTGTTAGTTTTTTAGTAAATTTTATATAATAACTTAACAATTGTTAAAAGTTTTTTGATGCTTTTATAGTTAACAGCTATTATATATTTAATTTTCTTAAAATATTTTTATTTATTAAAAGAAGCTAAATGCTTTTAAATTTGTTTAGTAAATAAGCCTGCTCCTGGAATTATATCTTCGTTTCTAAATAATCTATTAACAATCTCTTTATATTCATCAATATTTTGCGATTTTTTCAATGCAATATTATATTCCTTGCTATTAGAAAATATATGAATCATATATGACCATATTTCCTTTAGTTTAAAAAGAATACCGCGTTCATTATTATAAATTTCCAAGTGACGCTCTAGCAGTTTATCATGGAATTTTCTAATTTTTTCCTTAGATACAGTTTTATTATTTTTAATTTCATATAGAATTCCTGGGTTTGCTATTATTCCTCTTCCAAGCATAAATTTATCTGTATGAGTATTTTTTAATTGTTTATTATGTACTTCACAATCTTCTTTAATATTACAGTTTAATTGCTCTAGTAGATTCGTATAGTCAGATTTTGTAAAAATATCTCCATTATAACAAATACTATTTTTACTATTTTCTATTGCATATTTAAACATGTCTCTATGTATTGTTTTACCATAAAAATCTTTTTGAGTTCTTGGATGTATTATAAGCTCTTCAATGGGATAGTTATTATATATTTCAAGAAGTCTTATAAACTCTTCTGAATTATCTCTTCCAAGTCTTGTTTTTACTGAAACTTTCATATTATCTTTGGCAGCCGAGTTATATATTTTCTCTAAAAATACGTTAAGTTCATCTGGAAATGCTAGAAAACCAGAACCACGGTTTTTATTTACCACTGTAGTTGATGGACACCCTAAGTTAAGATTAATTTCATTATAACCAAGCTTTTTCATTTTGTTCATAGTTAAGATAAAACCATCTGCATTATTAGTTAATATCTGAGGAATTAGATGTACATCTTGATTATTTTCAGGAAGTATATCAAAAAATTCCTTTGTTCTTAAACTCCTACTTTCATTGGGAACTACAAAAGGTGCAAAATACTTATCTATATTATTGAAAACTTCAGCATATGTGTTTCTATATATAAATCCTGTAATACCTTCAAGGGGTGCTAAGTAAAATTTCATGTTATTCATATCTCCTATCATATGTTATATAGAGATTATATTAGAAATGTTTTATCAATTCAAATTTGCAAAAATATTTAATCTAAATTTGTATTAAAAGATTAACTTTCATTTTTTAAGCATATATACAATTTAATCAAGACGCAGGATTTGAAATAGTCTTAGGTGATAATCTTCATGCAGACCCTTTGAATTATTTTATTGCAGCGAGAAAAAAATTATAAATGAAATATAATTTTTAAAATAATCCTATAGAGCAGACAAAATTAAAAAGTCTACTCTATAGGGTTTTTGCTCAAAATATAATTTTATTTTACCCATGCTCCACTATTATCAAAGTAATATCCATTAATTGTTGTGTCTTTTGCCATAGCACCAGTAGCAGTAAGATAATACCACTTACCTTCACTAAATATCCATTTTGATTTAACCATAGCACCCTTGCTTCCATCAGTGTTTGGATTAAAATAAAGCCATGAATTTCTTAATGGAACATACATCCATCCTGTAATCAGTTCACCATCTTGATTGAATATATAATCATCCCCATCTATCTCTATAATATCGTTGCTACACATTTTACCGTCGTCACCAAAATAATACCAATTATATCCACTAAAATACCATTGATTTCTATACATATTACATAAATCATCTGCATAGTACCAATGTCCATCAATATAATTCCAGCCTGGATTTAATGATTGAATAGCTTCAAAGGTAATATCACTTCCATTTATTTTAGCATCTATAGGAAATGTATCACTACCTATTGTCATACCTTGTAAATTAATATTTATATTTGTTATATTAGAACAATTTTTAAATGCATTATCTCCTATTGATACTACATTGTCAGGTATAGATATTTCCGTAAGACTAGTGCATCCATAAAATGCAGAATTACCTATTATATTAAGCTTAGATTTTAATTTTACATTTGCTAACTTATCACAGTATTGAAATGCACAATCACCAATTGATTCAAGAGATTCCGGAAGTTCTATTTCTTTTAAATTAAAGCACCTTGAAAAAGCTTCTTGGCCAATAGTCTCTACTCCATCCTCAATAGTAATATCACTTAAATTACAATCATTAAATGCATATTGGGAAATAACTTTTACACTACCTGGAATATTTACTTTAGTTAAATTTTTACATTGAGTAAATGCACTCATTCCTATTTCTGTTACTCCATCTGGAATTTCTACAGCTGTAATTTTATCATTACACCCAAATGCATCACTAGCAATTTTATTTACATTAGAAGGAATTTTCACTTGACCTTCTGCATCCTTTCCACTTATCAAAACACCATTTTCTATAATCATACCATCAATATTTGTAGTTGAACTGCTTTGTTCTACCACTTCATTCTGCTCTGATAAATCTGCTGCAGATACATAACTTAAACAACCAGCATATAAAAACATATTAATAATTATTCCTGTAGCTAGGATTCCGAATATATTTTTATTTCTTCTTATCATAACATGCCTCCCAAATTAGTAATCCCTTTTTACTTATATTGATTATCCAGTTATTAAATCCCCCATTCATAAGGCTCTTTGCACTATATTTAAACTTTTACAAATAACACATCAATATTTCAAAGTCACTTTTAATAAAGATCAATGAATTCTGTACCTTTATAATTTTGATTCATAAGACTACTTTTAATTATAAAACTCAACATAATAATTATACCAAATATTTCAAGTTAATAAAAATGTTTAACATTACAATAATTTTTCAATATTTATTATTCTATCTGCCCTCAGGAATGTTACATAAAATATTATATTGCCATTTGTGGCAACGCTGCTGATAATATGATTTATAAAAAAACAGAAGACCAATTTTACAGCCTTCTGTTTTTAGAAAATACATTTATCATACATAAAAACAAAAGCTGAAAGCAGATACATTGTGCTTTCAGCTTTACTAATAACCATTATAATCATAAATCAAAAATTTAATACAAGTTAATCTTATAAGTATATTTTATAAATTCTAAGCAATACAATCTGTATATTAATATTACATAATTAAAATCTATATGCTATGCTAAAAAAGCATAAAAATATACTGTGACTTTAATATCTATTGCTATAGGGATTTCAGCTAAGTATCTTTAAGTTAATATATATAGTAATATACCTTAAACTACTTAGAATCACTTCCAACATATATAGAATTAATTATACAAAATAACTTGTTATTAAACTTTAATCCTCAAAAAAAGGATGATTTATGATTACGCTCCTCACAATGCATCTATAATTAACATTGATTGGAGCAGATGCAATAGTTAATATTCTTCTTTTACACATACAAATCATCCCTTTCTCTAATAATTTACTTTTATTGTATGCTCGAATACATTAAATGTCAACATCATTTAACCAATAATATCATCACTTGTTATTCTAAGAACTTCTTTCTTTTCATTAAGATTATCACTGATTACTCTAGATGCCTGTTTCATCTTTATACTTTCAAATAATTTTCTTACATATCTTCCATTACCAAAATTCTTATCCTTATTTTTAACAGCTTCCTTTAATACTTCTTTAAGCTCTTTATATGCATTATGTGATATTGTGTATTTTTCTTTCTTACATAATTTCTTAAATATTGATAACAACTCATCTTCGTTATAATCATTAAACTCTACATTAAAATTAATTCTACTTTCAAAACCAGGATTTAAATCTAGTAAATCCTTCATTTCATCTTTATAACCGGCCATAATAACAACAAGTTTATCTCGATTATCTTCCATTTCCTTTATTAATGTGGCAATAGCTTCTTTTCCAAAGTCATTTTGACCACCATTATTTAAGCTATATGCTTCATCTATAAATAAAATCCCGCCATAAGCTTCTTTAATCTTTTCTTCAGTTTTTATAGCAGTTTGTCCTACATACTGGCCAACTAAATCAGCTCTTGTAACTTCTATCATATGACCTTTTTTTAGAATACCCATATTCTTCAAAATCTTTCCTATAAGTCTTGCAACAGTTGTTTTTCCTGTGCCTGGATTACCAGTAAAAATCATATTTAAAGAAATATCTTCAGTTTGTATACCCATTTTTTTCTTTTTATGATTAAATTCTAATGTATTTAATATTCCTTTAACCACGTCTTTTACATTTTCAAGACCAATAAGTTTATCTAGTTCATTAATGTAATACTCAGAATTTTCTTTTGCAGTAAATGATAAATCAACGCAAAAATCTTCATTTGATAATGTTGTAAGTTCTTCTACTGGAACGTCCTTATCACCTATTCTAAATGCCTTTTCTCTTATAGCATCTTCTATTATATTTCTAGCACATCTGGCATTTGCAAAATTTTCATCTACTTTTTCAATATTAAGTTTTTTAAGAAAAGCTTTCTGTCCATCTTCATTAATCTCATATTTCTCTTCTTTAGCCATATTCATTCCAATATCTAAAAGTTCTTCATCTGTATAATCTTCAAAATTAACTTCCAGATTAATTCTGCTTTTAAGACCTGGATTAAGCTTCATAAGCTTATTCATTTCCTTAGTATACCCAGCTAATATAACAGTAAAGCTTCCACGATTATCCTCCATGGCCTTTAATAATGTTTCAATTGCCTCTTTTCCATAATCATTGGAGTCTTGTCCACCTTTAGCCAATGTATAAGCTTCATCTATAAATAAAATGCCTCCCATTGCTTTGTTAATAGCCTTTTTAGTAAGCTTTGCTGTTTCTCCTATAAATTTTCCTACAATATCACTTCTATCAACTTCAACTAACTGTCCTTTTTCTAGTATTCCAAGATAATAAAAAATATCACCAATAAGTCTTGCAACAGTTGTCTTTCCAGTCCCTGGGTTACCCAAAAAAGCAAAGTGATAGCTTTTTATAGATTCATTACTTAAACCTAATATCTTATTTCTATTCTTTTCATATTTTATATATTTAACTATCTTATTAACTTCTTTCTTGACACTTTCCAATCCAGTAAGGCTGTTAAGCTTATTTAAAGCCTCTTCTAATGATAATGTTTTATGAAAATCCTTTTCTATCTTCTCAGAAATTTTTCTTTTAACTGAAAATCTTTTATTTCCTGTTATTGATTCATTAATTTCATTTTTTATATTCTCTTTTTCACTTTCATCTTTATTTGTAGAAGACTCCTCTACATTATGGGGATTAGCTTCAATATAATTAATTATTTTATCTATACTATCTAATGTTGAATTTCCAAATAAATTATTACTTATAGGTTTTATAATGTCCTTATGATTGTCCTCTAACCTTTTGTCTTGATCCTTTGCTTCTTTATTTGATACCACAGCATTTTCTTTAAATCCGCTACTATTAGTTGTCATAAACTTTTCATGTATCTTTTTTGCAATTCTTGTAGCATTTTCAATAACATATCCTGTTTCATGATTTATAATAGTGTTTTTGCACTCTTTAAGGCATGAAGTATAATCTTGCAGCAAAAATAAGACCTTTATAATATCTAAAGTCAAATCTTCATCTTTGCCTAAGCTTCTTACTCTGTATAATATATTTAAAGTATCCTTTTCATCTAATCCCATAGATATATATATTTTGCTTAAAAGCCTTACAGCATTAAAATTATTATTATCTATTTCTACAGCTATAACTGCATAAGATAAGGATTCTTCAAAATTATTTCTTAAGAATTCAATTCTTCCTAGTGTAACTATAGCATCAACATCATTATTATCTATTTCATACGCTTTCCATGCATAATTATAGGAGCTTTCTAAATCATTCATCATAAAAAAGCAGCAGCTTATTAAACTTAAGTGTTCATTTTTTAATTCATCCAGTTTCATGGCTTTTTTAAAAGTTTCCGTAGCTTTTACATATTCCTTGCAATTAAAATATGTTAGTGCAAGAAGGTAGTGTAATCCAGGATGGTCTGGAAAACATTTTATCGAATTTTTTAATATAGATGTTGAGCAATTATAATATTGAAAATTATTATATTTTTCTATTTCACCTCTAAATTTCATAAATTGATTGATGTCAAATAAATCTGTATACTTCATCCTTCTACCTTCCTACTAAAACATATATATAAAGTATCAATGTTCTACATACATTTCAATAAATTAACACTTATAATTTTCCTGTTATAAGATTATAACATAAATATTTAACAAAATTAACTAATAATTTAAATGATAAAATCTGCTTCCAATAAAATAAAAATAGATCTTATTGAAAACAGATTTATGAATTTCTTATTTATAATTTTCTACAATATTAATCAATATTTAAACATCTTATATACATATAAGCTGCTTTTCTATCAAAATTAATTACTTTGCCTAAAATACCATAAACTTATCTTATTTACACATAAGTTACTTCTCTATCTAAGTGGCTAGTATCATTTAGTCCCCAAATAGATGGTTCCATATTTTTATTAAATGTTATTGTATTTATGCATGTATTTCCAAGAGCTATCTTATGATACATAGTCATATCCCATCCAAATAACCCAATAATTCCAGCTTTAATTATACCTCCATGGGCTACAATTGCAATTTTATGGCCTTTATGTTTCTCTGCAATATCCATAATACATTTTTTAGATCTAATTGATGCATTTAAAAGACTTGCATCTCCCCCACAAAATTTTGCTTCTACCTTATCAGTTCTCCATGCTTTAAATACTTCTGGATACTTTTCTTTAATTCCTTTTATAGTAAGGCCTTCCCATTCTCCAAAATTAATTTCCCTTATATCTTGTGCTATTCTTACTTCCTTATCAAAGCCAGAAGAAATAATTTCTGCTGTTTTATATGCTCGTACAAGTGGACTTGCATATATATAATCAAAATTTCCATTTAATCTATCTCTTAATAATTCAGCTTGTCTTTCTCCCTCTTCTGATAATGCAATGTCTGTACCCCCTTGGAATTTGCCCAATATATTCCATGGTGTTTCTCCATGTCTTATTAATAATACTGTTGTTTTCATATGTGCTTCCCTCATCCTCTAACTAATCTAATACTTAATATTGTACCACAATATAGAAATTAATTATAATCATATCTAGTCTAATAATCCTAAATTATCTTTATTAGTCTTAATCTTATTAATAAATAAATTAAAAGTATTAGATAACTTACTGCTCATCTTATTTTTCTTTTGATCATTTAATTTTATTTTATTCATTATTGTATTATACTTTTCTAAAATATCATCAATCAATTCAACATATGCTTTATTAGAATGAGTTTCTTCAACATTTATGAAATTTCCCCATAGCAAAAGTGGTATCATAACCATTTGTAATACAGAATAACTTAAAGCCACAGTTTCCTTAGTTTTAAAATATCGTCCATATACCAATAGTATAAAAATACTCCCTAATATATTTAATGCTTTATCACTACTGTCTTTATTACATATAAGGGATTCTATAGCACTAATAATACCATCAGTTGTGAGGGATTTTAATTCCAATGGTAAATCTGAAATAAGTGAAGTTGTAAAGTCATTTATTATCTTTGAAAAAATACTTCTTTTAGTTTCTTCTTTTAATTTTCCATTTTCATCTATTAATATATTAGCTCTATGATAATATAATGGATTAATCTGAAAGTCAGTTTTTAAATAATGATTTTCACCTGCTATAGTATAAAAAAGGCAATTAACATAATCGTACTTAGAATTAATTCCTATTATCTTTTCTTTATTATTTTCTATTTCACTTTTATATTTTTCAATAAATTCCTTTGAAAATCCTTGTCCATTTATAGATATGCACTTATGAATTTTAGGACATCTTACAGTAACATACTGTGCCTTGTTTCCACCTTTAGAATGACCAGATACTATTATATTTTTATAATTTAACTTATTAATATAATCCAATGCATATATCTGCTGCTTAGTATCATATTCATATGCTCCCTGTCCATTATCTTCCCATTCCTTAATTGTAGTTGTGCCTCTAAATACCACATAAGCTGTCTCATTATCCACAACAAAGCACGCAGCTCTCATTCCACTAACATCATTTTCAAGATTTTCAACAATAATATCCTTCATGTTCTCATCTTTTAAAATGAGGTACATTATATTAACCCATTCATCTCTTGTAAGAGCACCAATACAGTTTGACATTTTTTCAATAATAATATCTAAATTGTTGTCACTTAAAACATCATCAATAATGGAAAATAAATTATTATTTTTATCTGTATCCCACTCTAAGTATATAAAATTATTAAGCAAAATAAGTTCATCATAATCTAAACTCTTCATTTTACATCCCTTACTTATGATTTGTTCTTATAATAACTTATTCAAAATATATATAATAAGTACTGAATTATAAAAAAAGATTTTTGCTATTAATAAGTTTATGTTTGGGTTAATTTTAAAAATAAATTGTTCTAAATGAAATTATATGTACATTAATACTAAATAATTAATATTGAGTAATTCTATCCACCGATTTAAAACCTGATGCCTTTTGATTCCTCATATTACATATAAAATTATCTAATACAAAAGTAGGCTCCATAGATTTTAAATTCAACTTTTCTAAAGTAGCTCTATCAAATACTACAGATAAAATAGTTATATCTTTATATGTACCAGTTTTATATTCCTTTACATTATCTACAGCATGTACAACAACTTTATCAACAGGTAATAAATTCATTACTTTTTTAGCTATCATAATTGTGGCACTACAAACATAATCTTGAACATTATCATAATATGAAGCTACATCGCTTTTTTGTTTAACCAACTTTCCATTATTATCTTCAACATACATAATTGTAGGAACTACCATTTTTGAATTTGCATTAAATTCTATTTCAATGGAATCCTTGTGATTGGTACCAAATTCAATCTTACTTCCATAATTAACAAGCTTATTAAAAGGTCTAAGATCATCAATTAATTGAAAATATGAGTCTATATCTCCTTCTAATATATTGTTACTGAATTTTTTAATTTTCATATATTCCTCAAAAGTTTTTCTGTCTTCTTCCTGAGCTAGTCCTATTTTTTCATAAAGCTTTTTCTTTTTCGTTTTTCCTAGAAATTTAAATGTTTTTTCTAAAAAGTTTGGTTCGTAATTTTCAAATTCCTCTTCAGCTTTTTGTTTTTTAGGACCATTATTTTCATCTTCAAAGGGTTCTTTAATTTGAGATAAAGTATTCCAATTTATTTTTTCATTACAATTTATATGCATGCTTGTTATTTCATCTAATAGATTCTCAAGCTCCTCTGGAGAATTTATATTCTTTACATTCAATGATGTTTTATCATTATCATAATCAAACTCATCACCAAGCTTTATGTAATTACTTAATACATTTATTAGTTTACTATCTCCAAAATCTATTCCCACACCTTTTTTATCAAGTTCAAGCCTATGATCCTTATCAATTTTAAAACATCTTTTGACTCTTAACGACATCATAACCTCCCATAATATAACCTTGTTTTTAACATTTGTTTTATATCTATTATAATTTTTATGATAATTATCTGTCAAACTCAAATTTACCACTTCAAACCAAAATCACATTTCAATGATATATTTAATATTGTATTTTTACCTCCAAAAGTCTTATGAAAAAAGCTTTATTAAAAATAAGTCTAAAAAAATATAGGATATAACAGTGCTCTATACTATCTATCCTATATCTACATTGCTATATTTAATTTTTTATACATAAGATTTTTTGCAAATTATAAGTTATACTATTAAATACCTTATTTATAAGTACATTTATTTTAATATCCCCAAATACTTTTTAGAATTTAATTATGGCTATCCCATTATCCTAATCTTATAATACACTGTCTACATTCTGTTAATAGTTTAAATTTATCACTGTTAACTGGTTTATTTACTATCTTATACTCTGACACTCTCTGTCCAAGACTTAATCTATGTAAGCTATTGAACAATATAAAGAGCTAATACATAAAAACATATATAGAAAATTAAATTGTTCCCTTAATTAAACCTACTGCTACACCTAAAATACTGAATTGCTTATTCCCATCTAATATAATTGGTTCATAAGCATCATTTTCTGGTGAAAGTATAACTTCTCTTCCCTTTATACTAAATGTTTTTAAAGTAGCTTCTCCTTCAATTTCTACTGCAACTATATCTTTTGCCTGAGGATATTTTTGTTTATTAATTACAACATGGTCACCATCATTTATATTTTTGTTAACCATAGAATCACCCTTAATTTTTAAGATAAATACATCTTTACTTGCTCTAACCCATTCCTTAGGTAAATAACATTTGCTTTCAACACTATCATTCATAAGAATAGGACTACCAGCTGCAATTTCATTAAATACTGGAATTTCCACAAGATTTTCTGATTTCTCTGTAAAATTATCATCACCAGTATATACTTCTCCTGAATTATCACTATCTACAAAAAATTCATGGCATACTTTTCTACTTAAATCTATATATTTGTTAGTTTCATTATTATTATTCTGTGAATAAGTAGTCTCTAAATAAGTATTTTTTGAAGCATCAATTATGGCATTATTATCAGTTTCTTTTTTATCATTTAATTCTTTATTTAAGCTTATAATTTGACATTCAGATATATAATTGTTCTTAAAATTAGTGCATCTTCCTACCATATTATAACCAAGAGTTTTAAAGTTTCTCTTTTTATTAATCCAGCCTCTATTATTTTCAAGCTTATCTGCATCAACAACAAATATCATGCTGGAATCATCTTTTTCATTATATAACTCCTTTATAAAATCAAGCTGAATTTTTGAAAAATCCTGCATTTCATCAATAATTATATGAGTATATATTTTATTGGCTTTTCTTTTTGCCTCTTTTAAAGCTAAATGTTTTATATCATCTTTATCAATTATATTCAATTCTTTTAAGTTCTTATTATATTGTGTATACACCTTATAGATGATTTCTCTTGCTTTACAATTTCTTCTCAAATTTGTTTTTAGAGAAGTCTGCATGTCATTCTTATTTCTCACAACATTTTGATACTCATCTAAACTTGATATATTACTTTCCTTTATAAATTGAATTTCTTTTTTTATAAATTGAGTATTACTTATATTTAAAATTTCATTACTCACTCTAGTATTTCTTTTTAATGATCCTTTTACTGTATGTATTGCTTTTAACACACAATCATTAATATCACTATCACGACCAATTGTAGAATTAAATTTGTGATTTCTTTTATATTTTTCAAAATAATATAATATAAGTGTATCTATTGAATTTATATTAAGCTTATTAAAATTTTCTTTATGAAAGAAACTACTTTGTACATAGTTATCTTTAACAATATTTTCATAAATAGAAGAAATTTCTTTTAAATAATTATCGTCAAAAGCCACTACAAGCACCTTATCACTTTTTTTAGGTGAATAAGATTGTATAAGGGCAGGAATTCTATTAATAATAGCAGTTGTTTTTCCGCTTCCACCGTTTCCCTTTAATAATTTGTATCCATTTTTTCTGCTCTTTATAAATCTTTTTTGTTCTAAGCTTAACTCCATCATAAATCCTTCCTTATTTCTCCTAAAAAATCCGTTTATTTTCTTATATTTTACTATATTTATTTAATACATGCAAAATATATTTTATAAGTTAATATATATTAATTTCTAAACTATCACTTCATTTATTTGCCATTTTATTATATAAATTGTAAAATATATATTAATTATTAAATATATCTATTAAATATTTAAAATATACATTATCACATAGTACTTTATTGGGGGAATAAAAATGAATATGGAATTTTCAAATAATCTAAAATATTTCCAAACTGGTATATTTAATGTTTTAGATGAGAAAAAAAATGAACTTATTAAAAATGGAAAGAAAGTATTTAACCTATCTGTAGGTACTCCAGACTTTGAGCCAGATGAACATGTAAAAAATGCTTTAATTGAAGCAGCTAAAGACTCAAAAAATTGGAAATATTCTTTAGGCGATATGCCTGAACTTACAAATGCTCTTGCACTATACTATAAGAATAGATTTGGAGTATCTTTAAATAATGATGAAATTATGTCTATATATGGTTCTCAAGAAGGACTTACACATATAGGATTTTCTTTATGCAATAAGGATGACATTGTATTAGCTCCTAATCCAGGATATCCAATCTTTGAAATAGGACCTTATCTTTCTGGCGCTAAAATAGAATACTATCCTTTATTAAAGGAAAATAATTTCTTACCAGACTTAAAAGCTATTCCAGAAGATATATTATTAAAGACAAAATTTATGATAGTATCGTATCCAATGAATCCAGTATGTGCAACTGCACCTTCTGAATTTTATGAAGATTTAATAGCTTTTGCTAAAAAGAATAATATAATAATTGTTCATGATAATGCATATTCAGATATAGTTTATGATGGTAAAATAAGCGGTTCATTCTTGGCTCATGATGGTGCTAAGGATGTAGGTGTTGAATTTTATTCATTATCTAAATCATTTAACATAACTGGGGCTAGAATTTCATTTGTAGTAGGAAATAAAGAAATAATAAAGCATTTTAAAATGCTTCGTTCACAAATTGATTATGGAATATTTACTCCAATTCAATATGCAGCTATAGCAGCATTAACAGGTCCTCAAGATAGTGTAAAAGAACACTGCAAAGAATATGAAAAAAGAAGAAATGCATTATGTAGGGGATTAACAGAAATAGGTTGGAATGTTCCTGATAGTCAAGGAAGTATGTTTGCATGGGCGCCAATCCCAGAAAACTTCAATACTTCAACAGAATTTTGTATGTCATTAATGGAACAAACAGGAGTTATATGTACACCAGGAAGTGCATTTGGATCACTTGGTGAAGGATATGTAAGGTTCGCATTAGTTCTTCCAGTTGAACAGATTAAAGAAGCTGTAAACAGAATTGCTGAAAGTAGCATTTTAAAATAATTAATAAGGAGGATGTGGAGAAATTTATGGAAGTAAATTTCTCTATACCTTCTCTAAGTTCCTTCATTGAAAAATTAGCTGCATTAGCACGTAAACTAAATGCTTCACCACCAAGAAATACAGCATCAGCACCATAAGCTATAGCTATTTTTAAATTTTCAAGATTACCTGCTGGAATCAATAATTCTACTTTTCTCATAATTATCTACCTTTCTTCTTTCTCAAATTATTTTTTAGACCTATTCTTTAATTAACGTCCAACTAGTTAAATAATTAATCCAACTAAAATAAGTCCTATGCTATTAAATTAACATAGGATACGTAATTATAACATCAGCTATTTCTTTCTTAGCATCAAGTATTGGTTGATACCTTGAATGTAAAATAATTTTCTTTAGATTGGTAGAGTGACTATACTAGGCACAAAAAAATAAGGCAGAAGAAAATTGAATTTCTCCTACCATATTAAATTATAAGCATTAATTAATTACATTAGTATAATGCAATACATATACCATTTTCTGCAATTGTATAACCGTCAACTACAGTATTAACAGCCATTTCTCCACTTTCAGTTAAGTAGTAGTTTTCACCATTACTTTTAATCCAACCAGTTTGCATAGCTCCATCTTCATTTAAGAAGTACCATTTGCCATTTAAATTTATCCAACCTGTTTGCATTTTTCCTTCATTATTCATGTGGTACCATGAGTTATTGTAAGCAGCCCATCCTGTTACTTTATCATTACCATTCATTAAGTACCAAGTTCCATTATCATTTATCCAAGAAGCATTTGGATAAGTATTATCTATAACTGTTTGAACTTTTTCAGTTCCAATAATCACATCATTTCCATCATTTTTTACATTATAATTTAATACATCTGATAGGAATGATACTGGTACATAAACATGACCATTATTCATAGTCATATCAAGGTTATTTTCTTGATTGTTTAATGAGTATTTTCCTTCTGCTATATTAACTACAAGCATCATATTATCCTTTCTTAAATAATATGCAGTGCTTACATCCCCCTCTAATCTATCTCCCATTTTTTCGCATATAACATCTAATGGTAAATACACTTGTCCGTCTTTAATTACTATTCCAAAATCAGGGTACTTATCTCCATTTATGTATACTGCTGGATTTATCATAATATTATCAAATGCAGTTCCATCTAAAACATTGCCAGTAGTATTTGTTTCACCAAATATAATTGAATTTCCTTCAAAACTCATGTCATATCCCATTACAGTATCAAAGAATGTGTATGGTGCATAAGTCTTATCTCCTACCACTGTAAATTCACAATTATCTTCAACACCATTTACTTTATATTTATTTTCAGATGGAGTTATAACGATTAATTTATCTGATTTTCTAAGAACATAGGATGCATCATTAGATCCTTCTAAAATATCTCCCATCTTTTGTGAAATAACTTCAAGTGGAAATGCTGCCACACCATTAATTATCTTTATATCATCACCATTTATTTGTTCAGAATTAACAAATACTTCAGGCTTAATAGTAAACCCAGGATCTACATCTTCATTTACTATTGCTTTAGTTAAACCTGTCCCGTAAGCTTCTGCATGAGCTGAAACTACTGGCGTCATCATTAATCCTAATGCCATAAAAAATGGAATTCCTTTGTGTAATTTATTTCTTATCATAATATATTCCTCCTATACTCTAGATTTAAACTCTTTACTATTAGCTTAAATCACCCTTTTATTTCGTCTTTCACTATGTATACAATTGAAAAGCTTAATATGTTGCACAAATAAAAAAATTTTATTAAAAAGATTTAAAAGCATATAATAATTAACTTATATATTTACACCTAAAAGTTATTACTCTAATTTAAATTACCTTTTTATTTAGCTTTTCACTATATATACAACTGACTAACTCATTATGTTGCAAAAAAATTAAAACTTTTTTATCGTTAAGATATAATTATTTTGATTATGTAGGGGATATATTACTATTTTAATAGCATACAGAACTGTTTTTATATATATAAGAATATACGACCTAAAAAGCAAAATTCAATTAACCCTAATGCTTTGTGGATGTACAATATTAAAAGTTACAATTTTGAAGATAACAAACAAAACTACTTTTATACAAAAATTAAAAGACAGCAAATTTATATATGAAATTTGCTGCCTATTATTAAAAATTTTATTTTTTAAAATTATTAACGATACGTTATATAATCTACAACATTACTTATTATTTACATAAGTCAATAATTACTTGTGTAAATATCTTTGCGCTTACAACTAATTCATCAACTACAGCAAATTCATCGTCGCCATGCATTTTGTTGTCTGTTCCTGGTAATGCACATCCAAATGCAACTCCATTTTTAAGATGATGTACGTAAGTACCTCCACCTATAGCTAAGCATTCACCTTTTAATCCAGTGTATTGTTCATAGCATTTTAATAAAGTACGAACAAAATCAGAATCTGCACTTACATGGTGAGCTGGATTTAATTTATCACTATCAGCTGTTCCTAAAGTTAATCCTTCTTTAGCTAAGTTAGCTCTTACTACTTCTGTGAAGTTTTCGTCATTTGCACAGATTGGAGATCTTGAATCAAATGTTCCGCTTAGATGAGTTCCATCATATTCAAACATTGTAAATGCTAGACTTAACTTTCCACTTAATTCATCGCTCATTTTAACACCTAAGTGTTCACCTTCATGATCATTGTGAGCAAATAACTTGCTTACTGAGCATAACTTCTTGAAACCTTCACTATCAGCACACTTCATTGAAGTTACTAATTCTAATATTGCAGTTAATGCATTGTCTCCATTTTCAGGTGTTGAAGCATGAGCACCATTTCCTTTTGCATTTATAACAACAGTACCATTTTCTTCAACAGCTGTAAATTTAACATTTAGCTTGCTTTCAGCATCTGCACAATATTTTTGAACTTCTTCTAATGAGAATCCTTCTACTACTGCTTGTGCTTTATCTGGAACAACATTAGCCTTAACTCCACCTTTAACTGATACTACTCTTGGAAGAGTTTTGTCTTCTGCAAATTCACTTGTGAATTCAGGAGCTAAACGTCCTTTTTCTATATTTATAACTGGAAATTCAGCATCTGGAGAAAAAGTCATTGGAGCTTCTTTTTCAATTGCATAATAATGTTCTATATCAGAACTTCCACATTCTTCATCAGTTCCTAATATAAGTCTTACATTCTTGCTAAGGTCAATTCCTAAATCTTTAACTGCTTTTAATGCATATAAAGCTGCAATTGAAGGTCCCTTATCATCTGCAGATCCTCTTCCATATAATTTCCCATCTTTTATAACTGGTTCATAAGGTTGAGTCACAGTCCATTCATCACTTGCTGGAACTACATCTAAATGTCCTAATATATCTAATCCCTTTTCTTTATCATTAAAATCTACAGTACCTACATAATTATCGTAGTTTTTAGTTTTAAATCCCATGCTGTCTGCTAACTTTAATGCTGCTTCTAAAGCTTTAGCAGGTCCTTCACCAAATGGCATGTTTTCCTTTGGTTCACCTTTATCACTCTTTATTCTTATTAAGTCACATATATCCTTTAACATTTCATCTTTGTGACTATCAAAATACTCTTCAATTTGTTTTTTGTACATTCTGCATACCTACTTTCTCTTTAAAAGTTTAAATATATGTACAGAAATCATAACTAATATATAAATTATAATATCTTTACAAGTATAGTATAATTTATATTTTAATATTTGTTTCTGAATAATACTATATAAGTATATTATATAGTATTATTCAGAAACAAGTGTAACTTAAGTCACTTTTTTATATTTTTTAATTTTAACCCGAAATATTAAACAAAAACTAATAGTTTTTTAATTTAAAGTCATATTTTTGATAACATTATCAATTTTATGTTTATTTAATACTCATACTAATATTAAAAATTTTAATTTGTAATTGTATCATTTTATTAAATTATTATAAAAACTCAGGACTTGAATCACAAAATTCATTCCTGAGTTTTTAATTATTTCTATTTACCTAATAATTTATCAACTACTGCAATAAGCTGTTCTATTTCTGGTTTACTTAATTGAGCATCAGCTTTTACTGATTCTCCTTTATGTCTTAATTCGTCTGTAATTAAAGATGAAAATATAATAACTGGTAGGTTTCTTAATATTTCATCTTCTTTAATTTTTCTTGTTAAAGTAAGTCCATCCATCTGAGGCATTTCAATATCAGTTATAAGCATGTCCACATCTTCTTTAAAATCCTGACCTGATCTTGCTTTAATTCCGCATAAATACTCATATGCCTGCTTACCATCGTTAAATACTGTTAAATTTTTAAAACCTGCTTTTGTTAAAGTATCCTTAAGTAATTTTCTTATTAATGATGAATCATCAGCTAAAATAAGTTTAACATCTGATCTATCCTTATATTCAACTTTTACTAATCTATCTTCACTAATACCAGCACTTGGAGCAATATCGGTAACTATCTTTTCAAAATCAAGCATTATAAGAACTTTATCCTTTAAAAGAATATTTCCTACTGATAAAGAATTTTCAGATAAATCGTCTGGTTTTATTATGTCATCCCATCTTATACGATGAACTCCTACAACATCATCAATATTAAATGCCACCTTAATACGATTGAATTCGCATATAATAACTTTTTTTCCTAACTTAGTAGTAGGTCTCTTTGTTAAAATATATTTTAAGTCTATTAATGTAATTATCTCATTTCTACATAATATTAACCCAGCTATTTCAGGTTTTGGATCTGGAAGTTGTGTTAAGCTATCATATGGCATTTCAATTATTTCTTTTACCTTTACAACGTTAATAGCATATTTGTTATTGTTAGCGATAAATTCAATTACTTCTAATTCACCTGTGCCTGATTCAAGCAATATATTATTATTCATTTTAATTCTCCTCACCATTTTATTTAAACAGTATGTTTTTCTATATTTAAATTATCGACCTAAACAAAAAAAACTATATATACCAATTCTAATTTTTTCTAAAAATTATTTATATCATATTCTAATTATTATGAGAGAAATTTGAACTACCTCGCCCACAAGGAGCGAGGATTCTTTTAACGAAGTTTGATATTTAAGTTTCCACTTGATTAACAAGCAACCCTTATTCGTTGTGGGTGAGTCCAATTACCCTTATCCCTCATAGTATTTACTAAGTCGGGAATACATTTTTCAGCTTTTCTTAGTATATTTAAGCTACCATTAATATCTGCATTTACTATTCCATAGGTACTTTGAAAAAGTCCTCTTGCTATTCTTCTACTTTTATCATAATACTTCTTTGTTATCGGCTCTAAGTCTATAGCACTGCAACCACTTGTATAACTTTCTTCTTGCAATTTGATACTTATGCCATGTAGTTTAGCTTTATAAGTTATTAACTCAACTAATCGTTGTATCGGTATCTGAACAAAAGATTTATTAAAATTCATATTTTGCTTTACACCTTTTAGTTTACCTATAACTATTCTACTTACATTATTTTCAATAGCTTTATCAATTATATTCTTACTTACTTTATGAAGATAATCATTAATATAGTTATTTCTATATCTTCTAAGTTTATTGATTTCTTTAGTATTCTTAAATTTATCTGAACCGACTTTCTTCATTTCTATGCTTTGTAAATAAGATATTCTCTTATTTATATACGAATTTACTGATTTTAATTTTTTACCACAGTAAATATACTGATTAATTCCATCTTTAAAGGTTATAGTAGCTAAATTGTCCAAACCGATATCAATACTCATAACATTATTTGAAGTAGTTTCTACTTCATTTTTATTATAGATTATAATTAAATGCCATACCTTTTGAATTTTATCATAATTAAATCTTGCTTGTTGTAATTCATACCAATTTATAATGTTTTGAAGTTTTTTAGAAACTTCAAAATTAAGACTTTCCACATTAAATAATGATTTTATAGCTTTGGATAATGATAATTTTAATATTCCATCACTATATCTTATAGCAAGATTTGTAAAAATAATTTCGTTTTTATTCTTATCAGTATTTTTAAATTTTGGTGGTCTTGGTAGACCTTTATATTTACTTGGATTTACTCTAAAATCTTTAATACTTGCAAAGTAAGATTTCCAATTTTGTTCTAACACCTTAAACATTTGTTGTCTTGTATGACTATGCAAAAAATCACAATGCCAGTTAGACTTATATTGTTTTTCAATATCATAATAATTTTTAAAACCATTTTCTCTTAAATCATAGTTAATAATATTATATAACTTAGTTGTATGATAACTTAATTCTTCTATTATTTCTAATTGTTTAGAATTAATTTGTGGTTTAAATTTAAAGCATAATTTCATTTTCTCACCTCCTTTACATAGTTATCTATGTATCTATTATATTCTTACATTGTTATGTTGTCAACTATGTGATATAATATATCTAAAATTTAAATCAGAGGTGAGAGTTATGGCTAGGAAAAATGTTAATACAACTATTGATGAAGATTTATATTTAGAAATTAGAATGTTAGCTTTAAAACTAAAAATTAATGCAAATGATTTAATAGAAGAAGGAATGAGATTAGTACTTGAAAGAGAAAAAGAGAAAAATTAGTCATTGTGTATATAATATTAATTATCATATTGTTTTTTGTCCTAAGTATAGGCACTCTATATTTGAAAATGAGTTAGAAAGTGAACTATCAAGAATTTTTAAGGATATAGCCTATAATTATGGATTTGAAGTATTGGAGTATGAAATAATGCCTGACCATATTCACTTATTTGTATCAGCCCCTCCAACTATTGCACCTACTGAAATTGTAAAAATACTAAAAAGCATTAGTGCTAATAGAATCTTTAAAACTTTTCCAAATTTAAAGAAAAGTAAGTTTTGGGGTAGTGGATTATGGAGTAAAGGATATTATGTTGGCACTGCTGGAGCAGTAAGTTCTGAAATTATTGTAAAATATATTCAAAACCAAAAAAGTTAAGGGAGTTAGGTATCGAACCTACTCCCTTAAAATGCTTACATCCACAGGCACAGTGGTTTTACGCATTAATCTATAAAATAATTAACAACAGTAATCTACATTCTCAATATAAGAAAAATATTAATTTAGATTATACATTCTGCTTTTTGAAAAACTTTGATATATCAAGTGCTATATGGGTTTTATATATGGTATACAAAGGACTTCCATTATGGCAAATTGGAATTGTAGAAGGCATATTCCATATTTGCAGCTTTATATTTGAAGTACCTTCTGGTGCAATTGCAGATTTATTTGGACGTAAAAATACTATAATTACAGGACGTATTTTGAGCATATTATCAGCTGTAGTCAACCTTTTTGCTAACAATATATTTATATTCTCATTAAGTTTTGTAATATCAGCTTTAAGCTATAACTTAAATTCAGGATCAGAAGAAGAATTGCATTAGGTATTCACAATATATTTTTTTCTATATTATTTTTTGGAATAATGAATTTTTCAAACTCAGTTTTATATCCAATTCAATCTATCTCGTTAAATGAACTTATTCCATCAGAACAAAGAGCAACTATTATTTCAATAAGCAGTATGATATTTTCATTATCCATGATTATATTTTTCCCACTATGTGGATTTATTGCTGATATGCTCAATCTTCATATAACATTCACAATATTAGGAATAATTCAAATAATACTTATTACAGTATTAGCAAAAAAGATGAATTAAGATTATAATTATATCTTAATTTGTGCTAAATTTAACCATTTTAATAAACTAATTTCTGATTAAATAAAATTCTTAATATTTACATTAATTCTAATACAATCTTAAAAAACAGCTTTGTTACTACACTTAAAAAATAAAATTAGTGATATTTTTTATAGGTGTGTAGGTCTATGTAGGCTATTTCTATAACTTTATATATATACTTTTTTTATTCTTATATAGAAAAGTTATATATATAACTTACATAGACTTACATTATTTCTTCTAAGAAATCGCTTTTTATCCTTAATCCCTTTATATAACTGTCTTTTGAATTTCTAAATCTCTTAAAGTTAGCAGATTCCAAAGCAGTATAGAAGTCTGCTGTACTACGAGTAAATTTATAGGTCTTTACTATATGTTAATGGATAAATACAGTAGTTCCATCTGGAATATTTTCATATATCCACTTTGCATTAGATGTATCAAGCCTTATACATCCATGACTCAAGGCCTGCCCTAATCTACTATCAATTATTTTAACTCCCTTTGAATCATATAATATGGAATGATAATAGTAAGCACCTCTAATTCTAGTAGCATACTTTACTCTATACTTATCTGTTCCAAAGTATGGTTTTCTGCCACTAATATAAAATGTACCAGTTATAGTTGGAGTAGCTGCTTTTCCCACTGTGCTCTTATATTTATACAGCTGTATCCACTTATCATTATTATTATCTTTTTCAAAAACAATCTAAAAGAAACTTGTTACTCTTCCTTTTCTTATGTAATTAACACCTCTCATCTTGAATCTTTCAAGCTGTTTTGAATAATAGAAGTTATATAAATCAATTGCTAAAAATAATCCATCTACTATTCCATACTTTACATCCTTAAGATATAATCCATCTTCCTCTTCTGCTTCAATTTTATCTACTTCATTCATTAATTCTTGAAATTTTTCTTTTCCTTTAATAAGATTTTTCATAATTTCTTCTTCTGAATATCCTTCAAAATTTTTATTTATTATTTCATTGACATATAAAACATATTCTCTATTTAAATCAACATATGCTTCAAAAATTTCTTTTAATTTCATGTGGTTCTACCTCTCAAATTTTTTTATATTAATTATTTTAACATATAAAGATGTTCAATCTACATATTATTTTAGTATTTTCACATTCATATAATAAAGCTATTTTTTTTAATACTTTAAAGTTATTTATAGTCTTTTTTGCATTTTTATCAAAAAAATCTCTAGATTTTTATAAAAAACAAATGTATAATTATAAAAAAATATATACAAATGAGAAGGAGATGTTATATTATGTCATTAATTGGTATTTTAATTATTGTTATTGGGTTCATACTTAAACTAGACACAATTGCAGTAGTAGTTTCTGCTGGACTTATTACTGGTTTAGTTTCAGGTATGGGTATAACTGAAATACTATCAACTTTAGGAAGTGCTTTTATAAATAATAGGACAACCTGTCTGTTCATGCTTACACTTCCTGTAATAGGACTTTGTGAAAGATATGGGTTAAAAGCAAAGGCTATTATGTTAATAAAAAAAGCAAATGGATTATCTACAGGTATTTTATTAAGCGGATATGCATTTATTAGAGAACTTACAATTGCTATGGGAGTTACTTTAGGTGGACATCCTCAATTTGTAAGACCATTAATACAACCTATGGCAGAAGGTGCATCTATCGCGAAATATAAAAAAATTGATGAAAAAGACTGTGATAGAATTAAAGGTTTTTCTGCAGCTGCAGATAATATAGGTAATTTCTTTGGTCAAAACTGTTTTATGGCTAATTCTGGTGTACTTTTAATCGTAGGTACTCTTGAAACTATTGGAATAAGTGCTGATGCACTAAAAATAGCCCAAGCTTCTATCCCTATTGCTATTGCAGCATTTATCTTATGTGTAATTAGAAACATAATGTTAGATAGAAAATTAAACGCTAAATATAATTCAAAATAGTTATAGATAAGGAGATTACATATGGATATAAAAGAAATTTCGAATATTTTATTAGAAGTATTCTATATGATTATAGGATTATATATGGCTTCAACAATGATATTCACATTAAAAGATAAAAATCATAAAACAAGAATTGGTACTGCTCTATTCTGGGGAATTGTTTCCTCTATGTTTATATTTGGTAAATTCATACCATCAGAAATAGTTGGTGGATTAATAGTTGTTATTGCTATTTTATCAGCAACAAAACAAATTAATATGGGTACTTTAAAGCAGCTTGATACTACATTTTCACAATTAAAAGTTGAAAAACTTGGACTTAAAATATTTATACCATCACTTGCTATTGCCTTTTTTGCAATGATTATAGCAACTTTCACAAAGATTCCTGGAACTGTAGCTATAGGTTTATCATCTACAATAGCTTTAATATTAACATTTGTAATTACAAAAGCTAAACCAATAGAATACGTGGAAGATAGTAATAGAATGTTCCAATCAGTTGGAGTTTTCTCAATATTACCACAATTACTTGCTTCTTTAGGAGCATTATTTACTGCTGCTGGAGTTGGTGATGTTATTTCAGGATTAATTTCTGGTTTTATCCCAGAAGGTAACATTTTAGCTGGTGTTATAGCTTACTGTGTAGGTATGGCATTGTTCACTGCTATAATGGGTAATGGCTTTGCAGCATTTTCAGTTATTACTGTTGGTATAGGTGTACCATTTGTATTTGCTCAAGGTGGAGATCCAGTAATATGTTCTGCTTTAGCTCTTACTGCAGGATTCTGTGGAACACTTCTTACACCAATGGCAGCTAACTTTAATATGCTTCCAGCTGCTCTTTTAGAAACTAAGGATAAAAATATAGTAATAAAGGCTCAAGCTCCTCTTGCTATAGTTTTATTATTAATACATATTGTATTAATGTATACATTAGGATTTTAATAAATTATTAGCCGCCTAAACTATTAATTAGTCTGGCGGCTAATATAATATTTGTACATAAATTTAAGTTTGTGTGTAAATATTATATTTTTCATTACGACATATAAAATATGATATAAAAGCTAATTAATATATGTAAAATGATAAATAATTTTAAAAATAGAAAATTTATAAAAGGTAGGAGAATTGAAAATGAAAGTATTAATAACAGGTTTTGATCCATTTGGAGGAGAAAATATAAATCCAGCTTTAGAAGCCGTAAAAAAATTGCCAGACACTGTTGCTGGAGCTGAAGTAATAAAATTAGAAATCCCAACAGTATTTAGAAAATCATTAGAAAAAATTGAAGAAAATATTCAAAAACACAACCCAGATATAGTTATATCTATAGGTCAAGCTGGAGGAAGATTTGGAATAACTCCAGAAAGAGTTGCTATAAACATAGATGATGCAAGAATTCCAGATAATGAAACTAATCAACCAATAGATTTACCAATATACGAAGATGGTGAAAATGCTTATTTCACTACTCTACCTATAAAAGCTATGATAGAAGAAATGAAAAAAGGTCAAATTCCATGTTCAGTATCTAATACAGCAGGAACTTTCGTATGCAATCATGTAATGTACGGAATATTATATATGGCTGCTAAAAAGTACCCAAATATAAAAGGTGGATTTATTCACGTTCCATACATACCAGCTCAAGTTATAGACAAACCAAATATGCCATCAATGTCAATTGATGATATAGCAAAAGGATTAGAATTATGTATTAAGGCTGCAGTTACTAATGAAAGTGACGTAAAAACAGTTGGTGGAGAAATCTGCTAATACTGCTAGTTATACAACTTTAACATATAGGAGATGACTTACAAATGAAGAATATTAATGTTTTTGTTTACGGAAGCTTAAGAGAAGGATTTTTTAACTATGATAAATATTTAAAAGGAAAAGTAGTTTCAATAAAACCTGCAAAACTAGACAACATGGTGGTTTATCATATGCCATATAAGGGATACCCTGCTATTCAACCTGGCGATGGAATAGTTTATGGTGAAATAATGGAAATAAATCCCGAAATATATAATGATACAATAGCTGCCATGGATAAGATGGAGGGTTTTATAAGTGAAAATAATCCTAAAAATGAATACCATAAAACATTATTAGAAGTTGAACACTTAGAAGATGGTTTAAAAGAAAAATGTTATGTTTATTTTTATAATAAAGACATAGATGATAAATTCAAAAATGAAGCTGAATTTATCAATAATGGTGACTGGGTAAAACATATGATAAGTAAATAAAATATACAAAAAGGAGCAATTAAACTACAATATTGCTCCTTTTCTTATTAATAACCCTAATTAATTATATTTATAATTGATGATAATAAGCGAAATAACTCTCCACTATCTTCCACAGCACTTTTTATACTTCTTACCACTTCCGCATGGGCATGGATCATTTCTTCCTACTTTTGTGTTAACAACAATGTTATTTGAATTGTTATTATGTTTATATAAATCACTTGCTGTCCATCCTCTGTTTATCCACTTATGTGTATTATTAGAGAATTTAATGCATAATGCAAGTAATTGTTGAGCTTCACCTAAATTATTATACTTTACTCCTAATAATTCAAGTCTTGCTAGTAATAAATCAATAGTAAATGAATCCATAACACAGTAACTATAAATTGCAATCATTAATTCATTAACAATACTCTTATCATTTACTACTTTCATAAGATATGCATAAAGATCATCATAGTATTTTGTTGGTTTTATGTAATATTCATTACTATACTTTAATAGTTCTTCTTTGTTTGGTATATAATATTCTTTACCTTTTTGTCCTTCAGCAACTTTTTTGTAAGTATCCTCCAGTACACATAAAGCACTACATATTACTTCTACACCATTAAATCCAACTTCTTCGTTAAATATATTGTATTTATGTAAGCAATATTCAAACTCTTCTGAAGTTAGTGGTTGTATACCAGTTCCTTCATTTTGCTTGTTAAATGTATTTATTAATACATTCTTTTCATATATTCCATACAAATTACCGAATGCTCTAATATAATTAAATACTAAAGAGTATCTTGATTTTACAAGATTTACTTCATTCATATCTAAGTTTTTTATAATATCTATAAGTTCATCTGGAATAACACTCTTTACATTTCCATCTCCAATATCATAAATAAAACTTACTCCTATTTGAGAATATCCTAAAGCTATAACTAACTCATCTGCTTCAATGCCAAAGAAGAATTTATCATAATCCCTTCTTTCTTCAAATGCCGCTATATTGCTTATAAGATAATTCTTATCTTGAATTCTTTCAGCAAGAATATCAACTAATTCTTGCTTCTTCATCTTATACACTTTGTTTACTTCGTACTTTTCAGCAAGTTCTTTTAAGTAAGCAACTGTCATATAATTTAAGTTTTCTTTTAAACTCATCTTTATTGGTTTTTTTATTATGTTTTTTAAATTCTGCATGTCAAACAAATCCTTTTCGTATATTTCTAGTCTATTATATAATATTTAATATATAATTGTAATTTTTCTTTTTAATTTTTATGAAATATGTAATATTTATTATCATTTTATTTCTATTAGATACATAAATATGTTAAAATTATTATATAAAATATTTTACATTGAAGGGTAATTAATGTTATGGACGAAAAAAGATTTGCTGTTTTAATAGATGCTGATAATATTTCAGCAAAATATATAAAAAACATATTAGATGAAATATCCAATTATGGAATTGCGACATATAAAAGAATTTATGCTGACTGGACTAAACCAACTGTAGCTGCATGGAAGGATGTTCTACTTGAAAATTCAATAATACCTGTTCAGCAATACAGCTATACTACTGGTAAAAATTCTACTGACTCTGCTTTAATAATAGATGCTATGGATATGCTGTATTCAAACAATGTTGATGGCTTCTGTATAGTTTCAAGCGACAGCGATTTTACAAGACTTGCTATGAGACTTCGTGAATCAGGAATGATGGTAATAGGAATGGGAGAAGAAAAAACACCTAATCCTTTTATAAAATCATGCCATCAGTTTAAATTCCTTGATATTATTGCAGATGATGACTCTCTCACAAAAGTAAAAAAAGAAACTGATAGTGTATCTTGCGAAAGGACTATATCTCAAGTTACTTCTAAGAACACAGTAGACAAAAGCATGACAAGTATACAGATAATCACAAGCGAAATACTAAATATAATAAGTGATCTTCAAGATAATGATAACGGTATAAATATTGGAGAAGTAGGTCAACGTATTATTAAAAGATATCCTGATTTTGATGTAAGAAATTATGGATATAGTAAACTTTCAAGATTTCTTAATGATATTGATTGTTTAGAAATAAAAAACACATATGTAGTTCTAAAAAATGATATAAGCGAAAAAAAAGATCGAAGCCTTCAAATATCTAAAGCTATAAGAAATGATATTATAGAAATAATACAAAATAATAACAATAAGGCTCTTATGAGTTTAGTTCACCAAAAAGTATTAGAAAAATACCCAAATTATATAAAAAAATATGGATATAACAAAGCTATTAATTTTTATAAATCACTTGATTTTATATCCATAAAAAAATCTAATAACCTTTTCTTTCTTTCAATGAAGTAAGACCGTTGCCCAGAATGGCAATGGTCTTATACTTTATTATTAATTTAATAATAATGCACATATAACTCTACATTGATCAACTGCTTTTATTATATATGTTTACCTAAAACACTGGCCCAAATTAACTACTTTTTCAACCTCACTGAATATATACTCTGATAATTCTTGAACAGTTAGTTTTTTCATCTTACTCCCATTGTATTTGAAGTATTTTTTTATAAGATTAAGAAGGTACTGCTGATTCATTTCTTTTAACTTATCTATCATTTCTACTTTATTTTCTTCATTATATATTTCAAATGGATTTATAATTTCTTCATCAATACCTTCTTTTACTGTTTTCTTTATATTAGTGTCTTTGAATTTAATATTTATCTTGATTTCATATGAATTGTTAGGATAAAGTAAATTAAACATTTCATTTATAATCTTTTCAAGTTTAATAGATTTATCACAATAATCCTTATTCTCTATAGTATTATAATCAATATTACTATCATCTTTATTCTTGTTAAGCTTATTAAAAACCCTAGTAACTGTACCTTTATTATATTTTAAATTTAAAGATTCTCTGCTCTCTCCTCTAAGTAACGCCTCTTCTATTTCAAATTGAATTCCTTTTTTCATCTATCTACACCTCTCAATTATCTCTTTTGCTAAACTATCAATAGTTTTAAATTCAAATCCATATTTAGATTTAATAGTTCTATACCTGAACATAAAATTACATATTTCTGATAATTTTGATCTGTTGTAGATTATTGTACTAAATAATTTAGGAATCTTTCCTGAGTTATAATCAATCTCCAAACTGCCTTTGATCCCAGTATAAGGCTTGCAGTTCTTATATCTATTAACAACGACACCAAGTGGTTTAATAGAATAACTCGGATCATATCTTTTTATTTCTCTAGCCTTTGCATTAATCTTTTTAACAACCTGAGTTAATCCATAATAAGATAATGCATCAGCAATTACAGGAACAATATAATATTTACTTGAATAAATCCCACACATTGTAGTGCTATTCAAATTCGGAGGACAGTCTATTAAAATATAATCATATTGTGAATCTAATTTATCAAGCTGCTCCTTTAATACACTTAAAGATTTATCATTATGATTAACCCATGATACTTCATCATATATATCTATCAAATCAATGCTAGAAGGAAGTAAATCAAGGTTTCCTATTCCATTTCCAATATTGCTTACTCCTCTTATAATTGATTTATTCACATCAAAAACTTTTGTTCCTTGTATTTTATCAAGAAATAATTGATAAATAGTCTTATTATTTTCATTTGCTTCTTTCCATGTCTTTTGACTTATAAGTAATACTGTAGCATTAGTCTGCGGATCTAAATCTATAACTAAAACCCTCTTGTTATGCACAGTTGATAAAATTTCTGCAACTGAAACAAGTAACGTAGTCTTTCCAACTCCTCCTTTAAGATTAATAAAACTTATTACATCAGCCATATTTTTCTCCAAAAAATTATTCTATTACATAATTATTAAAAGTTGACTAGATTTATTCTTAAAATAAATTACATAAAACCAATAAGAAATAACTCATAATATATAATCTATATTTAAGTTTCTATCAATAATGAATTTTTGTTTTTAGTACCGCCATATATTATTCATAATATATAAATGAAAAAGATTTTATAAATTTAATATTTATTCCATTTGTTGTATAATATATACAATATATATAAAATAAGTAATAGATGAGGTATAAACAATGTCACATATAGTTGGAAAAAATGCATACAAAAGTTTAGAAGAACGTCTAAATAAGTTTCCCCAAGGAGCTCCACCTTCAGAAACTTTATATAAAATATTAAGAATGATGTTTACTGAAAAAGAAGCAGCACTTGTAGCACAGCTTCCTATAAAAGAATTTAATGTAAAAACAGCAGCTTTTATTTGGAAAATGACTGAAACTGAAGCAGAAAAAATATTAGACACTCTTGCTTCAAAAGCCTTAATACTTGATCTTGAATGTGAAGCAGGTGGAGAAAGAAAGTATTTAATGGCTCCTCCTATGGCAGGATTTTTTGAGTTTGCCTTAATGAGAACTGGTGGCAATTTAGACCAAAAGGTTTTAAGTCAGCTACTTCATCAATACTTAAATGTTGAAGGTGATTTCATGAAAGAATTATTTTGGGGTACTGAAACAAAAATGGGGAGAGCCTTTGTTCAAGAAAGGGTTTTAAATGATGAAAATTCAATAGATATTTTAGATTACGAAAAAGCAAGTCATATTATTAAAAATGCAAAGCACATATCTGTAAGCATGTGCTACTGCAGGCACAAGGCCCATCACCTAGGCGATGAATGTTATGCTCCTATGGAAACATGCTTAAGCTTTGATAGTGTAGCTTATACCCTTGCCAAACATAATTATGGAAGAAAAATAGATGCATCAGAAGCACTTGATATTGTAAATAGAGCCTACGAGTATAATTTAGTTCAATGTGGTGAAAATGTGCAAAAATCTCCAAGTTTTATGTGTAACTGCTGTAAATGTCATTGCGAAGCCTTTGTTTCAGCAAGAAAATTTGGACTTTTAGTACCTGTAAATACAACTAGCTATATTCCTGTTGTTGATACTGAAAAATGTATTGGCTGTGGAAAATGCAATAGAGTCTGTCCAATGGATGCTATTACAGTAAATGAAAATGAAGTAAAGTTAAATGCTGAAATGAATATAAGTAATTCAAATAAAACTTCAGCAAATACTGACACTAATGAAAAAAATCAAAAAAATAATCCTAATATAAGAACTAAAAAACATGCGTCAGTAAACAAAGATATATGCCTTGGATGCGGCGTATGTGTAAAGAACTGCCCTGTAGGTGCTATAAAGCTAGAAAGAAGAAAAGAACAGGTTATAACTCCAGTAACCACTGTACATAGAGTTGTTCTAGCTGCCATAGAAAAAGGTCAACTTCAAAATCTCATTTTTGATAATAGTGCCTATAAAAGTCATAAAGCCATGGCTGCCATATTAGCTGTTATACTAAAGCTTCCACCTGTTCATAAACTTATGGCAAGCAAGCAGATGAAATCTGTGTATTTAGCTAAGCTTCTTGAGAATTCATAAATAACCTAAAACTTAATAAATATAAAAAAATGTAGTAGACTATTTACACAAATCTACTACATTCCTAACTTTTGATTTTATTACTCTATTCTAAAATCTTTAACAGAATCATATACATCTTTACTTATATCTAATATGTTTTCAGCATCATTTTGAGCTCTACTACTTTCTTCAGCTATTGTCTTTGAATTTTCTGATAAAGTTTCAATAGTAGCAAGTACTTCTTCAACACTAGCACTTTGCTCTTCTGCTATTGCAGACATATCTGTAGAAATCATTGTACAACTTGTTACTTTTGATCTCATTTTTTCAAGAGAAGTATTAGTAGTTTCTATTTTATTTATTATATTTTCAAATGATACTAATGTTTTCTTAGCAGCTTCTTTACTTATCACAACGCAATTGCTACTATCTTCTTTAGCTTTATTTGTATCTTTTAAGTCAGCCTCAACTTGATGAATTAATTGTTCAATATCATTAGCTGCTGCTGCACTTTGTTCAGCTAAAACTCTTATTTCTTCAGCAACTACACTAAATCCTTTTCCTGCTTCTCCTGCTCTTGCACTTTCGATTCCTGCATTTAAAGATAGAAGATTAGTTTGCTCTGAAATTCCTTTTATTAAACCAATTATATTTTGCATCTTATCGCTTGCTTCAAAAACATTTTTTATTTTCTTATCAAGTATGTTCATTGATTCATCTATCTTTTGTATACTATCATCAAGTTCTAATATATCACTCTTACTTACATGTGAAATTTCCATAGTTTGTCCCATATTATAGCTTACTATATTTTCTAATTCTGAACATTCTTCCATTGATTGTGCAAGTGATACAGTATTTTCAGCACTTTGAGTTACTGTAGATGCAATTTGCGTCATAGTCTCTTTAAATTCTTCCATAGCTTGAGATTGTGTTTTGGATGCTTCAAATAATTTATGTGATAATTTCTGCCCTGATTCACCTTGATTTTGCATATCCTTTGATAAAGATATTAAACTTCCAATTTTTTCTTTCATTTTTGTCGAATATGTTTTAAGTGTATCAGCCATAATTCCAATTTCATCATTACTTGTTGTTTCTACTTCAACTGTTAAATTTCCATCTATCATTTCAGTTAGCCCTTTTGTTATACTAGATACAGGTTTTGTAACTTTTCTTATAAGTAACATTTGGATTAATAAACCAATAATCATAACAACACTTATACATGATATTACAAATATATTAGCCCCATTAAGTCTTTTAAATACTGTACTACTGTCTAAATATGAAATAATAGCCCATGATGTACCTTCAATTTTTGAGTTACATATTATATGATCATTTTTATCTTGTATACCTTCACTACTTGTTAAATTTTCTGTAATTTCACCATCTGAAAGATTACTCCCAATTAAATCTTTATCAGAATGTGCTATTACAGTACTATCACTTAAATCAATAACTATATTTTTTGCATTTTCTATAACATTTAGTTGACTTAATGTATCACTTAATTCATCTAAGTATATATCTCCACAGATGATAGTTCCATCACTGATTTTTCTTGTTGCAGTCACTATTAATTCTCCTGAATTTGCATCTTTATAAACGTGACCTAATTCAAATTTATCAGTATGTTCTTGGCCTTCCTTATACCATTCTCTCTGCTTTACATCGCCTTCTAGAATATAATCTGTTGAATCTAAATATCTTCCATCTGAAGTATATAAATAGATACCTGCACCTAATCCATATTTTCCATTTAACGATTTGATATACTCTTCATCTATTCCATTAGTCTCTATTGAATCTGCAATTACATTTAATTGTGCCAATATTGTAGTCATATACTTTGATATTTCAACACTCTCCTTTTCAGTACCTAATGAAATTAAATTATATGTCAATTCATGTATTGTTTTTTTAGTATACAAATAATAAATACCTGTACTAATTGCAGATATCAATATCATAATAGACATTGTGGTGGATAATATTTTTTTACTCAATTTACCTCTCTTTACTTTCTTCATTAGTTAACCCTCCAATATTTTCAACTATAAAATTTTCTTCTTACTTATTATCGCCCAATTTATAAACAAGTTTACTCAATATGCCATATATTTCAAAAAAAATATCAAAAAATATATTTATTTACATGTTAATATAATATTTTTCAACAATATATATTAAAAATTATTTATTTGAGCAGATATTATCCCATTCTTTCAAGCATTACCCTTGTCTTTTCTCCACCACTTAAAAGATTAAAATTCATCTTACAAAAGCTTTCATTTATCTTAAGTTCTGTACATACTCTGCTTAATTTTTCTTCTATATCATATCCACCAATGGAATCATAATGTGCCTGTAACTTGCTGTATCTTTTAAGGGCTTTTTCAAGTTCAGCTCCACTTAATAATGCCATACTTTTCTCTAAACTCTTAATCTCACTTTCAACACTATATGCTTCTTCAAATGCCATGTTCAATACATCCACAACATTTAATCCATCAGAATAATATGAAATCTGATCCAAATAACTTATTTTTGTATTTTTAGAAATAAATACACTCCACTTATCATCTCTAGTTAATGTAATAATTCCAACAATTAATTTTAATAATGTACTTTTCCCAGTACCATTATCTCCTACAATTCCAACCTTTTCTCCATCATATATATTAAAACTTACATCTTCGAGCCTTGAAGTTATTTCAAAGCTCTAAAATTAATTCTTAGTTAAAACATCAAATCAATAATCAAAATTTCTTCCAAAATAATAATTCTTAACCCTATATTCCAAAGCATCAACCATATGCTCCTTAAATACTTCACTTCCTATAACTCCCTTCATTTCATCATGAAGTGAAAGAACATATCCTTCTTTTTCTTTGAAATACTTAGATTCTGACTTTAATAAGAATTTAACTGGATTTCTTTTTGCTAACTTCACATAATCATCTTTATTCCACTTTTCAAAATCACTCGTTGATTTATCTCTAAGCATATCAACCTTATTTGAAGGTCTATTATAGAATTCATAAAATGCTTCATAAATATCATCCTTATCTACAGACATTTTTACATTTCCATTATTATAAAAAGCATAAATTACAGGAATTTTATATGTTTTGCTCATACTTGTATTTTCAATCATCTTGATAAAATCATGTCCGATACTATTAAATAAGACTTTCTCATTTTCTTTAAGTTCATCTTGTTCATTTAAAAATTGAATATAATCTTTAAATATATTAAGTTTACTGTTGTTCTTAATTGATGAATATAAAGAATCATCCATATTATTAAATAATTCAACTCTTGTAGGTCTATGTCCTAAATCATCTTTTACTCTGAAATATTCCTCAACAATTAAATCTTTCAATTTCATTTCTTTTGTTGCTAATTGTTTAAATAAATCTATAACTCTAAAATCAAAATCTATTCTACAGTCATCAGGATAATCCTCTTCCTTAATTACTCCTCTTTTTGAACCAACTGCTGAATATTCTTTCCCACTTAATAAAAATGGAATTAAATCTGCCTTTTTATAATTTCCAATAAAATCAAGTACATTTAAATACTTTTTATCATTATACAATCTCAAACCTCTACCAAGCTGTTGTAAAAATACTGTAGGTGATTGTGTTGGTCTTAAAAACATAACCATATCAACTGATGGTATATCTAATCCTTCATTAAACATATCTACTGAAAAAATAACCTTCAATTTTCCTTGTATCAAATTATTTATTGCTTCACTTCTGTCTTTTGCATATTCGCCATTGCTTCCACTATATACCGCCGCACTTTCTATTCCATTTTTACAAAAGTACTCTGCCATATATTCAGCATGTTTTTTACTTGTACAAAAACCTAATGCTCTTTTTGAATTATATTTGCCATAATGATTAAGAATAAGATTGGCTCTTTTATTTAACATTAATGCTTCTTCTAATTCAGTATTATCATACTTACCATTTATGAATTTTACATTATCATAATCAACTGTGTCATCAAATATACCATAGTATCTAAATGGCACAAGATAGCCTCTATTAATTGCATCTGCAAGTCTTACTTCATAAACAGTATTGTAATCACATAAAGCAAATACATCCTTTGAATCTAATCTTTCTGGTGTAGCAGTTAATCCAAGCATAAATTTAGGTTTGAAATAATTTATTATCTTTTGATAATTTCCTGATACTGCATGGTGAAACTCATCTATAACCATATAATCAAAATAATCTCTACTAAAATAGTCTTCATTTAAATATTGGTCTTTTCCCAAAGTCTGAACTAATGCAAATATCATAGATTTATCTGTATCTTTAATATCGTTATAAAAAAATCCAATATCATCTGAATTTCTTACATTTCTAAAACTTTTGGCAGCTTGTCGTATTATTTCTTCTCTATGGGCAACAAACAATATTCTCTTTGAATTTATCGAATCAAATGCTGAAAGATAAGTTTTTCCTACACCAGTAGCAAGTACAACAAGACCCTTATCAAAACCTTCTTCACGACTTTTCTCTAGAGCATAAAGAGCTTCTATTTGTGCTCCTCTTGGCTCAAATAAATTCTTTATATTATTTTCAGTAGTTAATTCATCATCCTCTTCATTAGCGTGTACTATATCCTTAAATATTGCTGGTTTTCGCCAGTTTTTTGAATAAGACCTTAGTACTTCATCTGTAACAATAATTGAATGATTATAGAAAAGATCCTCAAATTCTTTATAAAATAATGAATAATCATTAGGATTTTGTGATTCTACAAATCTATAATTCCATTCAATAGAATTAGTCAACGCACCTCTTGATATATTGGATGAACCAATATAAATTTCATTATCTTCATCATTTTGAAAAATATATGCTTTGGGATGAAATGACCTACGCTCATCATTATAAAATCTCAAATCAATCTTATCCCCAAAGTGTCTTTTCAACTGGTATAAAGCTGAAGGTTCAGTTATATTTAAATAACTACCTGTTAAAATACGTATTGGAATATTCTTTTGGACAGCTTCATTTAAATCATTGATTATAGCATTTACTCCACTTTCCATAAGAAAAGATACTATAATATCAATTTGTTTTGCTTTCTGAATACTTTGTTTTAGCCTGTATATTAAATAATTCTTATCTCCACCTGTTATTACATTGTAATTATATAAGCCTTCATCAATTTCCTTATATTTTATTGATTCGCTTATGTTCAAATTTTCTGCATTATTTAATTCATATCTACTCATTTATAACTCTTCCCCATCACTTACTAAATACATTAACAATTTAATTATTCTGATTAAACTTAATATTATTTATTTAATTACTTATTATTTTGACATAGAATTTCAAAACAGTATTTATCAGCACCATATCTATTCATAATAGTTTCTTCCATCTTTAAAATCTTAAACGCTCCAAAATACTTTTTTATATCTTCCACATCAAAAAATCGCTTCATTCCATCCTTAGTTAAATATAAATTCTTTTCTAATTTTTCACCACAACCAGCATTATAATTTATATCATTAATAGTATTAACCCTAGCTATTAAATAGCCATCTTTGCTTAATACTCTTTTTAATTCTAGTAGTATTTTTTTAGTAGTTGCATCATCAAAATAATGTAATGATAAGTCCGCTATTATTATCTCTGCATAATCATTATTAAATGGTAATCTATTCTCTAAATTAATCTCTAAAATTTTAACATTATCATAATGCTTAGATATTATTTTTAATGCTTCCTTTGAATAATCACACGCTACAACTTTAAAATTTCTCTCAAATAAGTAGCGTGTATCACTACCACTGCCACATCCCAAATCTATAATCTCTTTATCTCTGCTTTTTTCTAAAATATCAGTATATTTATCCAACCATAAGTCGTAAACAGGCTCTGAATCATTAATTGACTTATAAAAATTATCCCAATAGGATATATTACTGTCTTTCTTTAAATTGTTCATCTATACTCCTCATTTTCTAATAAAACGTAAAACAAATTTATAGCTACTCCTAATCATTTTGAGTAACACTTTTCAAAACTATTCCTTCTTTGAATCCGCCCCTAAGTTCTTTCCTTTTATTTCTAACATCCATTAATTCACTTTCACTATATCCTAATGAATCTGCTAACCCAAATAATACTTCCATTAAATCAGCAAGTTCTTCTATATTTTTATCTTCTAAAAATTCATTCACTTCTTCTTGAAGCTTCTTCTCTAACAATTGATGTTTCTCATTTTCTGAAACTATTTCTATTTCACATTCCTTATTATCTTCTTTTATTATGCTTGGAATTTTATCTCTCACTAACTTGTTATAGTTAATTGTATTCATAAATTTTCACTCCATTTTTAGTTGTAAACTCATTTACAGCTTAGATTTAATTACTATATTCTATATAATAATTTAATTTTATACTAATCTAATATATTTTTAAAAGTTTTTTCTATAAAAAAATGACCTACAACAAGTAGATCATTTTATGTCTATAAATCTAATTTTATTCCATTGTTTTTAAGCCATTCACGTCTTGATTCATAGTCAGGTAATATTTCAAACATACTATCCCAAAATTCCTTTGAATGATTTTTATATTTCATATGGCACATTTCATGGACAATAATGTAATCTAAAATATTCGATGGAGCCATTACACTTCTCCAGTTGAATAATAATTCATTATTCTTAGTACAGCTGGCCCATCTTTTCTTCTGCTCTTTTACTTTTATATCTGTCACATTATCTTTAAAGTATGGTTCATAATACTTAACTCGCTCTTTGGCTTTTTTCAGCATCTTCTCTCTATACCATTTTTGAAGTGCATCCTTTATCTTTTCTTCATCTCTAGTATTGGTAGTTACTATAAACTTACCTCTTAGAAGCTTTACAGTTATGTCTTTCACAGTATTGTCATCAATTAATTGAAGTGTATAGTTTCTTCCTAAATAAAGATAGGATTCACCATTTACAGCTTCTCTGTTTATCTTATTTACATTGATATTTTTCACTTCATACTGCTTCTGAACTATCCAGATTGCTTTTGTTTTAACTTTGTTAAGTATAGTATTTTCATCAAGACCTGTAGGAGAAATGACTTTCACTTCTCCTGTTGGCTCTACTTCTATAGTTATATTCTTTTTATTTCTATATTCAACTTCAAAATCTATAAATTTTGTCCCAAATTGAAATCCTAATCTCATTTAAATTCCTCTACTCTATAGATGCATAATGTATTTTTGCAAGATCAATAAGCTGCTTTTTAAGAACTTTAATCTTACTTATAGTATCTGCACCGTATACTTCCCTTATCTTCGCTGATTTAGTCAATAAGAACATATATATCTTACCTTCTATATCATCGCATTTAGTGGAATTTTCACTCCATCCTGCCATATACCATTCATTCTTCATCTTGTTATCAAATTCTTTTGCAAAATCCTTCGTAAAATCAATTATTGTATCAGATATATATACTGCTGAATCTTCTTTTATCTGACCATTATTATTTTCTTCACCGTCTTCAAGAAGTTTTCTAAATGTTTCAAATATAGCAAATTCCTTTTTAGTAAGTCCTAAATCATTTGCTACACTTTCTTCACCCTTATTCATGTCTCTATTTATGAACTCTTGTAATTTAGCCTTTTTAGCAGCCCAGTCATTATTTGTTTCATCTAAAATCTGCTGTAATTTTTCAAATAAACTTGTGTAGTAAACTGGGTTTTCATCCATCTTTATGTGAATAGCATTTTTTATTGCATGTTCCATTGAAGATGCTATTGCTTCATCACTCATATTATTTTGAATCTTACTTTGGAAATCATCCTCAAACAATGTAATTGGTTCAATCCAACCTATAACGCCATTTGATGATAAATGTTCACTTATTATTTCTTTAACTTTTTCACCACAATCACCAATATCGAGCTTCTGCTCTGGATTAAATCTCATTTTTGCTGCTACTCTTATATAAGAAAGCCATTTTACATCATTCATTATATCTTTAGATACTGCTGGCATTAATGTTTCTACTGCTCCTGCAAACTTTTTATATGCCACTTCAAATTCTGCTCTTTTATCTTCTGGTTCAAGAACTTTTACTAACGCATCTAAATTGTCCTTATCTACACCAGTGAACATTCTCATTACATTTTCTCTTAATGACATCATTTCATCATGTAAGCTATCCATAGATTCCATAGGACGACCTAAATCTTCTTTATCAAATATTGCAAGTGCTTCATCTAAGAAATCTAATACTCCATAATAATCAATAACATATCCGCATTTCTTAGTATCTCCACAAGTTCTATTTACTCTGGCAATAGCCTGTAATAATGTATGTTCCTTTAATGGTCTGTCTAAATACATTACCTGCTCTATAGGTGCATCAAAACCTGTAAGTAGCATATCCTTAACTATAAGGAAGCATAATTTGCTTTCAGAAGTCTTTTTCTTAAATTCTTTTATTATCTGCTTCTGTTCTTCTTTTGTTGTGTGATGTTCTCTTAAATATGGTAAATCATTATTATCACCTGAAAAGATGACTTTACATTCTAAATCTTCACCCATAATTTCTTTCATATGCTTATTTAAAGCATTGTAATACTTAACACAAGCTTCTCTAGATACACATACTATCTGCGCCTTAAATCCATTAGGATAAATATATTCCTTATAATGATTAAGTATATCCTTTGCAACTTCATCTATTCTTTCATCTGCTTCAATTACAGTTCTCTTATTAGCATATTTCTGTTTTATTGCTTCCTTTTCTTCATCAGTTCTATCATCAAATGCAGCATCAAAGAGTTCTTCTAAATTATCACCACTTATATGTAAATCTGGTCTTCTGCCTTCATAAACGATTTTAACTGTTGCGCCATCTTTTACTGCATCCTTTATTGAATACTGGTCTATATAAGAACCAAATGTACGTGGAGTAGATTTATCCTCTTTATCAATAGGAGTACCAGTAAATCCAATGAATGTTGCATTTGGAAGAGCATGTCTCATATTGCTAGCTGTACCTTTATACTGACTTCTATGAGCTTCATCTGACATAACTATAATATTGTTTTTAGTTGATAAAACTTCATATTCCTTTTCCATTCTTAATGGATGTAGTTTTTTCTTTTCACCTTCACTTACACCCTTAAATTCCTTTTCCTCAGTTTCACTTTGGAACTTTTGAATAGTTGTAGTTATTACTTGTGCATTTGCTGCTCTAAGTAATTCCTTCATTTGTTCGATTTTAGCTGCACGAACTGGAACTGTGTTGGTTAATGTATTTTGAAGAGTTTCAAATATCTGCTCATCTAAATCTGTTCTATCTGTGACGATTATTATAGTAGCATCACTTAACTTCTTTATACTTCTTATTTTTCTAGATAAGAATACCATAGTAAGTGACTTACCACTTCCCTGTGTATGCCAGACTACTCCACCTTTTTCCAGTGGAGTTTTTCCCTCTTCAATTCTTTTTATACATTTTTGAACTGCTCTAAACTGCTGGTATCTGCATACTTTCTTAACTTTTCTAGAGTTTTCCTTGTCCATATCATAAACAATGAAATTCTGCATTATATCAAGAAGATTTTCTTTTCTAAACACACCTTGTAATAATATATTTTGAGGTGTTTCCTTATACTCTTTTACATCAACGTTCTTAACTGGATAAGCATCCTTCCATTCAACATAATGTTTATATCCACTAGATATTGTTCCAATAAATGCAGTATATTTATTTAATATTCCAGTTATAAAATTAGTATAAAATAACCTTTCAGAACCTTCGATAAAATTAGCATCTCGTCCATTCATATAACGTCTTAACTGTGCATATGCATCATGCTTACCAACACTTTCATTTGAATCACCATCCTTAAATGGAGATTTACATTCTAAAATTGCAATAGGCATACCATTAATAAAAATAACTATATCTGGTCTTATAGTTTCCTGCATACCTTTTACAACAAATTGTCTGCACACTAAAAACTCATTATTATCTATGTTATCAAAATCAATCAAATGAACAGTCTTAGTTTCTTTTCGCCCATCAATAACTTGATCTACTGTCATTTGAAGATTAACTATATATTCATATATCTTTTCATTTATCTCTAAAAGACTACTACCTAAATTATCTGCTCTTTCAAAACTTCTAATAACCTTAGCAGCATTTTCATCAGAAATCCAAGGATTAAGTTTCTTTAAGGACTTCATCATTCTCTTATTCAAAATAACATCACTTAAAGTATCACGTTCTCCTGCTTCTGGAATAAGTTTATCTCCATCTATACAGTCATAGCCTAGTGATTTTAAATATTCCACTGCCGGTAGTTCTACTAGCGTTAATTCATTTCCCAAGTAATTATCCACCCCATCTAACCCTCCTTATTTACTGGCTTTGTCAGTTGTTGCGTTTTTTGCAACAACTGAAATATTAGTGAACTTATTTTGTATTTTAATTCATATACATTACAAAATTATTTTCTTTTATTATATAACTGCTTTATTAAACTAAATATATATTCAATATCATCATCATTACTAATTTGGATTTCATAATCACCATTTCCCCAATGACCTGTATTTGAAACATCTCTTGCAATATTTCTAGGGTCATCTAAAGTATCAATTTTAGTATTAAGCCATAACTTTAATGCTTTCTTTTGTAAAAGTATATCGAACATTATTTTATTGTTATATGCAAAGCCTATTTCCCTTTTCTTAGGCTTTAACTCAAATTTATCATCTAAGCCTAATATGAATTCCTTTAATTTTTCATATAACTCTATCATCTCTTCTGTTGAATTTATGAAATGCTGCTCCTCTGTATAAACTTTAACTTCTTTATTTACAATATCAGCCTCACTATTATCAGTAATTATTGTTTTTATAGATTCTGTCTTCTTTGTTGCCTTTATCTGATTAAAATATACAGTATCATTTTCAAATTTCTTTACTTCCCAAAGTTCAAAAGGCAGATCTTTAAAGTTTATTGATTCTCTTTGATAATTATTAAAAGATGGAGATATAAATATAACTCTTGATTGCGACCAATCAATATCATCTCTTTTTAATGTATCTTTACAGTTTTCATTATATTCAAGAATAAAATCCGCCTTATTATTAAGCATTAAGGAAAGATAAGCATATCCTTGATCAACAACACTGAAATTAGAAGTATTTTTGTATTCTATTATTACAAATGATTTTGTAGTCTCATCAAATGCTAATGTATCTAATCTAAAGTTTCCAAGTGCAAATTCACTTCTAACAAATTTTAATCCAAATATATTTTCTAAATTATCCTCACATAAATTTTGAAGAACTCTTTCCTTTGAGAACTTTGTTTCTTTTATCTCATTCAGTTTGTTATTTTCATCTATTTTGTATAAAAACATATTGATTTCTCCCCCTATAACATATCCTCTAATCTTTACTTATACCACTCTTATTTTTCCTGTTAATAACTGCTGCATTAAGCCTTTTTTCAGTTCTTCTAGTTTTGTCTTTTTATTTTTATATTCTTGTATTTGAATATCTACTGATGATAATATTTTAACTATTTCCTTCTGCTCATCAAGACTTGGTAACGCTATTATAAGTTTTCTTAACTTTTCTAAAGTTAATGCTATTTGTGCAGAACCATTTGATTGACCTAAATACTGCTTTTTTAAATAGTCACTATTAAATACATACGATATAAAGTTAGTATTTATATTTTTATTTGATTCAATCTGAGTCAAATTTCCATCCTTATAATAAAAATTTCTCCCATCAGATACCCATGTCATTCCAACACTTCCTACAGATGTTATCAACAAATCTCCTTTCTTTGGTGCTCCAAATTTATTAACAAATTCTAAATATTTCTCTTCTGATATATATAATTCTGTTGTTGGTTCAATATTTTTAGACAATTCAATAATCTCTTTTGATCTATAAAAAGGAATTCCTTTATCCATATATTCATTCTGATATACTCTTTTGCTTGATCTTATATTTGCAATATCTCCAATTTGTCTTACTTCCCACTCCACAGGAATTTCCCCAACTTCACTCTTCTTAAACTCACTATGTCCAATTCCCTTAGTTAAAAGCCTTTGCATCAATCCTTTTTTTAATTCTTTAGTCTTTTCAATAAGTTTATCTGTATCATCTATTTGTGAATCAACTGTTGATAGAATTTCTGCTATTGTTTGTTGTTCTGCTAATGGTGGTTTAATTATAAGCAAATTAAAAAATTCACTTATCCCCACATTAAGTAATCCATGATTTCGTGCACCTTCTTGTGCTATTGATGCAATGCATTTATCAAATATATCATATTCAAAAAAATACTTATAAAACTCACTACTTGAATCAAAATCTACTAATCTAAAGCAAATATATAATGGTGAAACTATTCCTTTATCATAGTATTCTAATTTTTTTATTGCTCCCATAGGATATCCATTAGAATAACTCTTATTGTATGCAAAATCACCATTTTCTAATAGAAAATAATTTTTTGTATTTTTACTTGCAACAGTTTTATTAAAAAATTTTTCTTGATTTATTAATCCATATTGTGCGGAAATAGTTAAAATATTTTTATTATCTTCACTATTTTTTTTAGTTATTCTTTCGAAAATAGTATTAAATCTAACAAGTTTCCACTCTTTAGGAATTAGTCCAAGTTCCGTCTTCTTATATCCTTCTTTCAACTACTCCACATCCTCACTCACATTATTTTTAAATCTAATCATCAGTTTATTCATATCTATAATTGCCTTTGACGCTCTTAAAAAATCAGTTCCAAGTATTCCATCAATATCAAATCCATAATCCATATCTCCTACTTCTATAGTAAAATCACATACTTCAGTATCACTTATTTTTATCTTATCTATAGATTTTTGATAAACAAACTCATATCCGCCTACACCTCTAACTCTATTAATTACATCATTAGGCCCTGGTGTTAGTCCTATTTCTATTGCAATATTAGATGATAATATAGACGAACCTGCACCTGTATCTATTAATATATTTTTTGTAAATATTTTATTGTTATCATTAATAAATTCTGCAGTAATAAATGGTATTCCATCTCTCAAACTTAGATTTATACTCATCTTCTAACTCCTATCCAAGTCTTTTCTTTAATATCTAGTTTTTCTCTAGAAGTATGAACTACATACAGTTCCCTGTTTTTATCTTCTCTATGCAATTCCTTATATTTTTCCATTGCTTTAATACTGTCATCTCCAGTTGCATCAATTATTGATAAGTCATCAATAATTCTTTCATCATTTTCTGAATGTGCTTCAATGGCTTCTATTACAACCCATTGATTTTTATATAATTCCTTTGCTCTTTCCCATTTCAATTGTATGCACTCCTTTCTAAATAGTATCAAAACCTAATTCTTCAAGATATTTATTTAACTTTTCTTCACCATCTGCTAAATTCATCTTTATTTCTCTTATATCTTGTAAAACCATATCAATATCAACTGGTTCTTCCTCTTCAGTTGTATCTACATATCTAGAAATATTTAAGTTACAATCATTTTCTCTAATACTATCTAAGTCAACAACTTCCGCATATTTTTCTACAGTTTTAAATTCTTCAAAAGTTTTCACTATTTTTTCAATATCTTCATCTCTTAATACATTTTTTACTTTTTCTTTTCCAAAATCATTACTTGCATCTATGAATAAAACCTTATTTTTTCTATCTTCAGATTTATCCTTATTTATAATAAGAAGTGCTGCTGGTATACCTGTTCCGTAGAATATGTTTTGTGGTAATCCTATAACTGCTTCTATTAAATCATCATTTAATATTCCAGTTCTTACTTTACCCTCTGCTCCTCCTCTGAATAAAACTCCATGAGGTACTACAGTTCCCATTCTTCCTTTACTATTTAATGATGCTATCATATGTTCAACAAAGGCTAAATCTCCATATGATTTTGGAGGAATTCCATATACAAATCTTCCATAAGGATCATTCTTAGCTTCATCCATTCCCCAGTTCTTTAATGAAAATGGAGGGTTGGCAAGGACTACATCAAATGTTTCTAATACTCCACCTTTTGTATGCTTTGGATCTCTTATAGTATCACCTTTCTTGATAACTGCACCTTTAGCATCATGGAATAACATATTCATTTTACATATTGCCCATGTTGAAAGGTTAATTTCCTGTCCATTTAAAATTACGTTCTTAGGATTTCCATTATGATTTTCTATATAATATGTAGAGTTAATTAACATACCACCAGAACCACAAGTAGGATCGTATATCTTTTCTCCTTCTTTTGGTTTAACTATACCTACTAAAGTTTTAACTACACCTTCTGGAGTATAGAATTCTCCACCTTTAGCTCCACCTTCATCTGCAAACTGCTTTATTAAATATTCATAAGCATTTCCAAGTACATCTTTGTTTTCAAGATTTTCATTTGCTAAACTTACACCACTAAATAAGTTTAAAAGCTGTGATAATTTCTTATCTGGTACTCTTTCTTTATCATTATAATTGGCAGTTGTTAAAACTCCTATAAGTTCACTATTTTTAGGTTCATCTTCTATAGATTTAAATGCTTTATCTAATTCAGGCCCTATATTTAAAGTTAAATCTTTTAATTTACTCCATCTTGCTCTTTCTGGAACATAGAAATTTTCATATATTCCTGAGTCCTCAAGTAAAACATCAATTTCATCTTGTGGCAGACCCATTTCAATAAATTCTTTTTTCTTCTGCTCCATTTCTACATCAAACTGGTCATTCATTCTCTTTAAAAATAAAAGACCAAATATGTAATCCATATACTGAGCTGCATTAAGTTCACCTCTTAATATATCAGCACAATTCCATAATAAAGTTTCTAATCTCTGTAATGTCAATTTTTCCATAACTAATCTCCATTCTATAGTTTATATCTATATTTTATCATCATATGCTTGTAATTACGCATAATGTTGACGAATAGTAACATATAAGTCACAATTACCTATTTAGATATCTGTACATAAAACAATTTTAACATAATTCTGAAATAAAATGCTTATGAATCTATTATTTAAAATATTTTTACAATATAAATTTTAAATAATGTCTGGAGACTTTAGGTGAATATATTGAAAAGCAGAATAAATATGATAATTACACCTAACATTTTCAATAGTCAAAAATTACTTATAGTAGGTTCTAGAGTTAGAAAATTGAAATCAAATTATGAAAGTAAAGTCATACTATATAAGTGCTTGAATTGTGCTGGTTGCTCGTACAAAACAGATATAATAAAATAATAAAAACCGTTATGTTTCAAATAATTTTATAGAAAACAACAAAAACTTCTTACCATAAGATAAGAAGTTATAACTCATACTTTTTACACCTCGTTATCGCTTTCAGCTGAACCACCTTACTATAAATTTTGCAGGTTGGTACAGGATCATAGAGCTGAATCTCTCCCCTGACTCTTGATATATTAGTGTTTATTTAATTTTATATTTTATTATATAATACAGTTTTATAATTTATGACATTTATAAAAATATATTTTAACCAGTATATCTATTCCTAGTATTATTTACATAGTTTATGTGTTGATTCTTAACCGAATCACTTACATTAGTAAATCTATTTAGATTATTATATATTTCTATTATCTGATTTTCTGAAAGCCTAACACTTGATTGACTAATAAGTCCATTTAATGTCATAACCAAATCATTTCGCTTAACAACTCTCACATCAGGAGAATAAACTGTTATATTCTTCAACGTGCACCTTTCACTAAATACAATTACAGATTTAACATAATTAGGGCTGATATTTAGAACCCTCATTAAATTATTTATATGACCTCTATTTTGAGTAATCGGATTATAGAACTTTTCTTTTCTCTGACTTTTAAATACTTGAGTCCATGTTCTATCTCTTTCATTCCCAAAAATCCAGCCTCCATAATTTTTAGATTCTAAAACATATATTCCACTTTCATGTATATATATCAAATCAATTTCAGTTGTATTTCCATTTCTAGTTGGAAGATAAACATTGGTAAGTATTCTATGAGGTCCTTTTATGTATTCAAGTTCTTTGTATGTAAGATATTCACCATAGGTTCCCTTATCCATATGCACTGGCCTATATGGTATCCAAGGTCCATTATGATAGTTATTATCTTTAACTTTAAATTTCTTCAGAAATTTAGAAAAAATAAAATATAGCACTATTAAAAGTAGTAAATTCATTAACATTTTTATTATGTACTCCTTCCTCATTATTCTAATTAATATATTTACAAAGAAGTCCCTCTATAAATATATTAGTTAGAATATGAAGAAGTTAATATGCATCTTATTCTTGTTAATATATCACTTTAAGAATGTCATTCTCTCAAAATATAAGTAATCTTCTTAGTTATAAACTATATAAAATTTACTATATTAATCTTCTTTAATTATACTAATAATATCTTGTCCATACTTTTCACATTTAACTTTTCCAAAGCCTTTTATTTTCATAAGTTCTTCTATATTACTAGGTTTTGATTTCACTAATTCTTCAAGAACAAGATTACTATATAAGAAATATGGCTTATTTCCTTCTTCTCTACTCTTATCCCATCTATACTGCTTAAGTCTTATGTATAATGGGTCATTTTCTATATTTTTTGCTTCTTGTACCTCTTCCATAACAGTTGATGCTACTTGTTCCTTAGCTTCCTGTACTTCTGTCGTTACTTTTGACACATCAGTACTTTCATCCTTTTTGTCAGTTAAATTATATCTTTTACTGTAATCAACTATATGTTCACTATTATATTTCAATAAGATAGAAGCAATATTTCTCATAGTTTCTTCATCTGCTGCTCTCTCTAAAAGTGATTCTAGATGCTGCATTTGTGCATTTTCTTTTACATATTCTTTAATAAATTCTGGTTGAGCAAAAGATATTTTTTTATTACCAAATATGTTTGATATGTTTGATAAAAAAGTTCATTATTTTCTAGAACACCTACCTTACAATAAACATAGCAAAGTAGGTGTACAGAATATATGTTTAAATCCCTATACTCATTTCAAGTGTATTAGTGTACACTTTCTATATTATCATTTATTACATGTATATGTAAAATTTTCTTCATTATTTCACCTTATTTAACTCATCAATAAATGCAGGTCTTCTATGATACCTACTCATAAACTCATTAATTATATCCAAACTATTTTCTCTACCAAATAGTTTTTCATATCTTTTTATAGAATCACATATATTTTTATACATGTTTCTATTATTGGCAAGTTCAGATCTGTCAACTATGTAATTTTTATATAAGTTTAAGGCTTCTTCTCTAAAATCAATAGCTACCCTGTCTATATAACTTTCTATATAATCATGGTTTTTCTTTATAAATTCAAGTATTTCTTTTTTATCATCCTCTTTAAGAATTATATTTATATATGCATTTGATAAAGATACATATCTACTTGATTTAAGAGTTTTTATTATTTCTTTATAAAACATTTCAAAATTATCTTTATTTAATTCTTTTAAATCTTCGTAATATTTGAAATTCCCTTTTAAAAGAAGTTCTCTTCCTAGTTTTTCTTGCTCCACAGTATTATTTAATTTTTTATATATGTCATATCTGTATTCTTTCCACTTTTGCAACAAGATTCTATTGTCCATATCCTTAGCTTCGCCATCAATTACAATTCTTAAAGCCTTATTGTAGTCACCTTCTGAAATATAATACTCAATTACTTGTTCTCTAAATGATGTAAACTTAATATTATCCCTAATACAATTTTCAAACTCTTCTTTAGTTCCATATTCCTTTAAGATTTCAAATAATACTTTTTCTAATTGTTCAATTTTATACTTCCCATATTCTGATTTACTTTCTTTTTTTATATTTTCTTCAATTTCACTTCTTAATATATTTCTTAAATTTGCATTGTCGCAGAAATAAAGACATGAATTTAATATGTCATATGTATGGTATTAAATTTCATTAATTTTATTATTTTTACTTAGACTAATTAATTTGTTAAATACCTTATCTTGTACTTCTACACTTTCAGTTGATGCCATTTCAGCTATATCTTCAATTATATTTATTGCATTATCCACTACATCATATATAAGCCCATCTGAATCATCACAATTTTCTTCTACTTCTATTAATTCCAGTATTAAATATTCTGCTATTTCTAATCCTAAAAGTAAATTATTTGGATAGATATCATTTATTTTATCCAATACACAGGATATTTCTTCTGCAAAATCATCTGCATGATAATAATCAATATATCCATCTCTTCCACTATGTTTCTTTATGATTGTTTTTACAAGTTTTTCACACTGTTTAAGTTCATCACCATCTTCTACAGGTGCATATTTAAATAATATTCTTTCTTTTATTGCTTTATTATTATATGTCAATTCTTTAATGATACTTATTAACTCATCTTTAGATAAATTTTCAATAACCTGTTCAAAATTATGTTTCTTCTTATTCGATCTATTAGATTTCTTATGCTGCATAATATCAGTTTCTTCTCTTAAATAGTAGTAAGAAGCTACTTCATGTTTACATACTGGACCAAAATCATATGGGCAATCACAATAAGACGTTACAATTTCATTGTTTTCATCTAATTGAACCACTACTTCATAATCTTCAGAACCTTCTACATCAAATCTATAAGTATCTGGCTCTTCAAATGTACAGTCAATTATATTTTCTTCTAAATAATAATCATATCCTCTGTCTAATATTTTCTTATCTATTTGTTTTTCAAAATTATATAAATTCATTTTTTACCTCACATTCATTTATATTTTATTAAAATATAATCAAAATGTATTCTTAATGATAATAAAGTATACAAATGCTAAATTCATAATAAAAGTATCTTTTACTTTGTTTCAAAATATCATTCTATATTACATATTATTATAACCAGTATTAATCACTTATACCAATATATCAAAAACAGTCCATTATCCAATCTTTATAATTTTCTATACTAACAAAATAACTTATATTACTAGACTTGTGCAGTAAATAGGAAAAATTTAAGATACTAGTCCTAATTTGGAAATAGTGGACTTTAAACTTATCCCGTTATCTGCACATTCATGTGCAAATGCAACTATTTTTACCAAATAGTTGTTTCGGAAGTGTAATATTACATCTCCAATATTTTCAAATTTATATAATTTACCATATGATTCTTTATCGCAGAAGAATATGGCAGATTTAACTCTAAAATATAGTTGCTAATAAATTCATTTTGGTTTAATATAGTTGTCAGCATATAAATCTCCTTAGATTTTAGGTTGTCAGCATAAATCTAGCATGTTTGAAGTTTATATGCTACTTTTTTATGAAAAATTATACTGGTAAAATATCAATTATAATCCAATGGTAAATTTTCTTAAATTAATGCACAAGTCAAGTATATTATCAAAACATACTCCATCTTGCTATAACCTACAATTTACTTATTTCTTATTCTTACAAGTTACTTTTACATATTTATACTATATTAAATTTTTATATTTTTTATTTTAAATATCAAATATCTCCTTAATTAACCTACTACAAAACATAAGCTCCTCATCAAAAAGACAAGGAGCTCCATTCACATTATATCTATTTTACTATCTGCTCTACTGCATCTGGATTTATATTAAGAATTAATTTTACCAAATCATTTTCATCCTTAATAGTCCATTCACCATTTTCTTTTACTAATTCTATATCCATAGTTCTATCTGTATTCTTCATTCCATTTAATATTTCAACAAACATCTTGTCATACTTAGCATTGGATTCTTCTTCGCTTAAAGTCTGTCCTGAAAACGCCTGTGAAAATGCTTCTGAAAAGGCTTTATCAATAAATTGATTAAGTGCTTCAGCCATATCTGGTCCATTTACTGTTACATTAACTTTTGCTTTATCACCATCAATGGTTTCTGAATTAATTATATAAGTAATACTCTTTATTGATTCTTCCATCTTTTTGGTAGATTCACTGAAGCTATCCTTTGAATCTTTATTTTTGTCATCACTTGAAAGTGTACCATTAAATACTTGTGAAAACTCTGAGCTATCATCTGCTTTTAGTGAGTCAAGCTTTTCCATTACTACTTCTGTAGGATTTTTAGTCCCGCACCCAGTTATTGCTATAGCTAATATACAAGTTACAAAGATTGATAATAATTTTTTAAAGCATTTCATTATTATTTCTCCCTTTTTACTTTACTTATATTTATATATATTAAGAAATAATAAGAAAATACCTCTTCAATTTATGACATTTATAAAGATATATTTTAACAAGTATATCTACCTCTAGTATTATTTACATAATTTATATGCTGCTGTTTAACCGAATCACTTACATTAGTAAATCTGCTTAGATATTAATTAGAATATGCACAAGTTAAAATCAATCTACTTATTTATTTCTCTTTAATTATCCTGATAATATCTTCCCCATACTTTTCACATTTAGCTTTTCCAAAACCTTTTATCTTAATAAGTTCTTCCATATTACTAGGTTTTGATTTAACTAATTCTTCAAGAACAAGATTACTATATAAGAAATTTACTTCATTTCCTTCTTCTCTGCTCTTATCCCATCTATACTGCTTTAGCTTTATATACAATGGATCTTTTTCTATATCCTGTTCATTTTTCATAACAGTTGAGGTTACTTCTTCTTTTGAATTTTGATTTTCTAATACTTCTGTTTTAGCCTCTTCATTGTTTTTATCGTCTAACTTATACTTCTTGCTATAATCAACTATATGTTCACTATCGTATTTTAACATCGCATCAGCAATACTTCTCATAGTTTTTTCTGAGAAGCACACTGTTTCCTTACCCTCTTCATGAAGATTTTTTATTGTATCTATAAGCATATCACATTTTATAATCTGTTCTTTAACTTCCTTCGTTGCATACTCATCATTTAGAATTGTCTTTTCATTAGCTATTACAATTTTATGTTTGATACAATCTATATTCTTCTTATCTAATATTTCTTCATTTTTTAGTATGTCTTTTATAAGCTCAACATGTTTTTCATTTTGAGATATTGGACTGTATATTCCTTCTTTTCTATAATACTTACCACTACTATTTTTAAAGTGTCTTATAAATTCTCCAGTACTTTTAATCTCTATGTCTCCAACCATATTCTTGCATTCTATTACAAGTATGAAGCTCTGATCTATAACTACATAGTCAATCTGTGCATTAAGACCATTATAAGTTAAATATAAATCATGTAAGATTAATATTGGCATATGAGCATTCTTAAGTTCATACGCTACCTTTTCTTCACCAATCATCCCATATCTAAAAATCTTTATATCATTCTCTATCTGCTTTTTTGTTTCTTCATCAGTAGCTCTTTCTAAAAGCACTTCGAGATGTTGCATTTGTGCATTTTCACTATTAAATTCTTTAATAAACTCCGGTTTATCAAAAGATAATTTTTTATTACTAAATATATCTGATAAGTTCTTAAAAATTCCCATAATGACATCCTTCCAAGTTTTTTATAATATTAACTCAAATCATATTATTATATTTTCTCTTATGATTATAAATTATCTTTACTAAAAGTGGCAATGTAACTAAATATAGCATTCTATAAGCAAATATATATATTTTTATATATAAATATATAAAAGAATGTTTATTTTTAAGAATATATATTTTTTTTATAAAATTCTATAATTAAATGTAATATTTATTAAGCTTTATCATATTATAATTAATAGATAGATGGTACAAAAATATAATATATAATGTAAATTTAATATCGCGGGATGGAGCAATTGGTAGCTCGTTGGGCTCATAACCCAAAGGTTGTAGGTTCAAGTCCTGCTCCCGCAACCACAAAAGCAAGTTCATTTAAACAGAACTTGCTTTTTCCTATATTTTTTATCATTTCACTATTTACGATCCATTTTCCACTAAAATTTTTCTTCTTTAATATAATTGGTTATGTTATTATAAAGTTGTTTATAATTTCAGGAGGTGATTTCTTATGAAAGGAAAAAAGTCTTTCAGCTACTTATCTCTATGCTCCTTGCAAAGACTACAACAAGCAGCTATGCTTTGTTAGGAGCCTAATAATATAATATTAGCTGAAATTCTAATATGACTTAGGCTTTGCAACACATACATAGCTTTTGTATTCTTTGCCTTATTACTATAAAAGTTATCAAGGAGTAAAGAAATGAAGTATGTAAAAGCTCAAGATGTGCTGCCTGGAGAAATATTAAAAATAATTCAAAGATATATAGATGGTAAATATATTTATATCCCAAAAAAAGAAAACTCTCATAAATCATGGGGAGAAAATAGTGGAATAAAACACGAATTAAAATCTAGGAATTTAGAAATATATAAAAAGTATTTAAAAGGCATATCTGTATCTGAATTAGCTACAGAATACTATCTTTCTGAAAAAAGCATCAGAAGAATAATAGCCATGGAAAAAAGCTATGCTCATAAATAGTACAGAACTATTTAATAGATTGTTTCTATATTTTCAACTATGCTATTCTTTATATATAGTTTTACAGAGAAAATGCAGATTTAATTCTTATAATTTGAATTTTTTACAGCATAATGTGAAACTAATCAGAAAGGAGCATAGAATATATGGATGCATTTATAAAAAAGCAAGATTTTAATTATATAAAAAGATGTTTATTAGACTTTAATAGTACTCTGAGGGGATGTGCAGATAAGAATATAGTAGAAGCTAATAAGTTATATATACAAAGCAAAATATATAACTTATTTAAAGACTTATCACAAGAACAAAAGTACCTGCTATCTATAGATAATATTACTGATACATTACAGATTGATCCATATATAAAAAGCTTAGACGAATATGTATATGGAATGGATAAAATTACTGAATCTCAAATAAGAAAGCTATTCAAAAAAGAAAAGAAGCTTAAAATTCCTTCTGAAGAAGTACTAAATTCAAAAAAAGTTTATTTAAGCTGGATTGACGAATCTATTAATAAAATGTATATAGCTTATAATTTAAAAGATAAATTAATTGGTATGACATGCAGGCTTGATTTCCATAAAAATAAAAGCGTTAATATTTGTTCACTTTGCAATAATATAGGTGACGAAAGTGAAGTTACCTTTGTTTCTTCAACTTGTAAAACCGGATCTGCCAAATATGGTAATTATAAATCTATTGGGTTTCATATTTGTTTAAACAATGAAAAATGTAATGAATCAATAACATCTTTAGATAAGCTTGAAAAACTTCTCAAAGAAGTCAATGATATAAGATAGTCTCTGGAAACATCCAGAGATTATCTTTTTACTAAATTATTTACCCAAGAGCTTATAAATATCATTTTCAGATATTTCATATTTATTATCATAATCATCAGAATCAATATTTACTGATAATTCGCATAAATCATCTGTATCTGCAACCCACTTTCCGTTTTTCTTTTCTAATTCAATATCCCCTGTTCTTTCTGTTGTCTGTATGTTTTTTGCAAGTTCAGAAAATTTATTATCATACTTTTTACTTATTTTATCTATATCAACCTTAGTTATTCTTAATTCTCCTGATTTAATATCCTTTACTACATCAGAGATTAGTGTATCAAATAGTTCTTTTAAATCTGGTCCATTCACAGTTACATTAACAACTGCTTTATCACCATTAATATTTTCACTATTAATATTATAAGTTATTTTCTTAAGTGAATCTTTCATCTTTTCACTTGATTTTGGTAAAAGTTCTTTAAGTCCTGAATTTCCTTTAATATTTATAGGCAAATTCTCACTAAGCATATCTTGTATTTTTTCACTATCTCCAGATTTTATAGAATCTAAAGATTGACTTACTACTTCTGTAGGTGTTCTCTCTTTAGCCTTATCAAATCCACACCCACTTATTCCTGATAGCAGCATAAATCCTAATGATATACATATTATTTTCTTTATTACCTTCATATTCTTTCCTCCTGCTTTGCAGTATTTTTTTGAATATAAGACTTCACTAACTTTGCTAATAGTATATATATTTTATTATCATTGTAATATGCTCATCATTAAATTAATTTATATATTATTTAATACATGTTTCACATTATCAGGATGAATATTAATAGTAAGCTTGATTATATTATCTGTATTACTTATCTTCCACTGTCCATCCTCTTTTTTCAATTTTATGTCCATAGTTCTTGTAGAAGTCTTCATATTATTATCTAAAAGATTAGAAATAATGTTATCGTATCGCTCTCCTATTGTTTCAATGTTTAGATTCATTATATCTATTACTCCAGATGATAGATCATTTTTTACGCATTTTACAAGCTGTCCCCATACATTATCTAATTCTGGTCCTGTTACTGTCACATTTACTATTGCTTCATCACCAGATATATTTTCTGAATTAATAGTATACGTAATATCTCCTAATGCCTTATCAATTTTTCTACTTGAATTTTGAAATATATCTTTTACACTTCTATCAGAATTAATATTAATCATTCCATGCCAGAACATATTCTTATATAAATCTCTGTTTCCATTTTTAATATTATCAATTTCCTCACTTACAACTACTGACGGTGCTTTTGCAGGCTGGCTCCCACATCCAATCATAAAATATATACATAACATACTCATAATAACAGAAATAAACCTTCTTACATATTTCATAGTTAATTTCCTCCTGTTTTAAATTAATTATTATCTCTTAACTAAAAACTATGAATATATCCTCAATTTATGATTATATTAAATTTATTTATTATTTTTGTATAATTTTTGTTAATTTACTTAATAATTTTAAGTAAATGTATCCTTCTTAATCAATTTTAGTTAAATCTGTTATAATCATATTATAGAAAAACTTTAAATACAGATGGAGGCTTTATCAATGGAAATATTATATTATAAAAATCCATATTTAAGAAATTTTACTGCGGAAATAACTGATGTACAGGAATGTGATGGTAAATTCCGTGTTACTTTAGATAAAACTGCATTTTTCCCAGGTGGTGGTGGTCAACACTGTGATATAGGTATGATTGGTGATTCAAAGGTTATAGAAGTAATTGAAGAACATGGAGCTATATATCACATAGTTGAAAAGAAGCCTATGAAAATACATAATGTTAAATGCAGTATTGATAAAGATTGGAGAAATGATGGAATGTGCCAACATTTAGGCCAACATGTATTATCTGGATGTTTCTTTGATTTATTCAATGCAAATACTTTTGCTATTCATTTAGGAGCAGATATAAGCACTGTAGATATTTTAGGAAATCTTACTGAAGAACAAGTAAGAGAAGCAGAAAGACTGGCTAATAAAGTTATAGGTGATGCTCTTCCGGTGAAATCTTATGTACCAACTAAAGCAGAACTTAAGAAGTTAAAAACAAGAAGAGCTCTTCCTAAAACTAATGAAGAAATAAGAATTGTTCAAATAGGTGATGATGAAGATATATTTGATATTAATGCATGCTGCGGTCTTCACCCTACATCTACTTTAGACCTAAGACTTATTAAAATTAAAAAGTATTACAAACATAAGGAAGGTACAAGAATAGAATTTTTAGCAGGTGCTCGTGCTGTTGAAGATTCATTAAAAACTGATCAATTCCAAACTTCTATATGTAACTACCTAAGCTGTAATGAAAATGAAGCTATAAATGGAATAAAAAATCTTAATGCAAGCCTTAAAGAAGCACATGAAACAAATAAGAGCTTAAATATAGCATTAGCTGAATATCAAGTAAAAGAACTTGTAAACAATGCTGAAACTGTTGGAGAATACAAAATTATTAAGAATATATTTGATGGTGAAAACGTAAAGTACGTAAGCAATTTAACACCTAAATTAGTAGAAACTCCAAATACAGTTGCACTTTTTGCAGTTAAGTCTGGTGATAAGGCTAACTTCATATTTGCATGTACAAAAGGAAGCAAGGACATTAAAGTTAATGATGTATTAAAGGATTCAATTTCTCTTATAGATGGAAAAGGTGGTGGAAGTCCATTTATGGCTCAAGGTGCAGGTAAAAATAATGCTAATCTTGAAGGCGCTATCGATTATGCATTTAATAAAGTTAAAGAAATGATTAGCTAATATTGTTATATAATATTATTTAATTATTTTGTAATAAAATAATTAAATAAACATTAATAAGCAGACATTACTTAATACAAATATAATAATATATCAGTATAATAAATACCTACTTATCAAAAAAGTGCAGAAAAAATATAATAACATTTTTCTGCACTTATATTCATTATATTAATATATTATTACCTTAAATATTATCATATAAACTTACATGTTATCAATATTGCAAATAGTTAGTTAATTTTTTCTTCAGATTATTTTTCTAAAAAGAATTCCAAGAGAATAGTATCTAAAAATATAGAACCTAAACCATCTATTTATATATAATATAATATAAATAATAATAATTATCTTAAGGACAATAATAATGTCTCATAAAATAAAAAAAGACTTAAAAAGAAAAAGAAATTCAAACCAATCAGATAATGATATAGGCAATAATTTTAATAATGATAATAATGAAAAAGAATCAGCTTACAATAACAATACTGCTACAATATCATGGGATAAGATTAGTGATGAAGATAAGCAATCCATATGCCTTTTAATTATACAGCTCAGGTCTATTGTTACTGATTTATGTGCCTATGCACTTATATGGCAAGCAACCATGAAAGGGATTCAATACATTTTAGAAAGATATGATAGTATAGAAGGAAATGAACATACTACTGATTTAGAACCAGATATACTCGTACTCAATGGATTATATATTGCCTTAATATCAAAACTAATGAACACATACGTTTCATTTACAAGATACAACATTGTTACAAATAAGTTAGCACAAGGAACATATAAATATTCTTCACTACCAAATTACTATATAAACGTTGCAAATATATTAAATCTGTTAGTTTCATATTATAGAATAGAAGCAACAAAAATACTAGTAGCAAGAGATACCTCTCAGCCAATCTATGGTGTCTAAAAACAAATATCCTCTTAATATTTATCAAGAAAAACAAGAAATTTAGTACATTATTTGAACGTTGCCACTTTTGACAACGTTCAAACAAAAAAAGAATAATATTAAATAAAATCAGATTAAATACCCCACATTAAAATACCATTTAATTAAAATTAATCATTTAAAATAACATTAATGAACATAATATTAAAGAAAGATTCATTATCCAATAAATTTATTTTAAAGAAACTTAATCATTTTATACTTGCTAAAAAGTGAGTACTTGTTACATTAAGAACAGCCAAATCCAAATATGCTTGGAATATATGATGATTCATTTATAAAAGAATATAAGGAATTCACAGATAAGATTCATGATTTAGGTGCAAAAATAATAATGCAGATTGTTTATGGTGGATTTATGACAGGTTTCAATACAGGTGAAAGAACTATATGGGGCCCTTCAACTATGCAGAATGAAGTCACAAAAGTATGGGCAAAGGAAATGACTAAAGATGAAATAAAATACTTGGTAAATGCCTTTGCAGAAGCAGCAAGAAGAGTTAAAGAATCAGGCTTTGATGGTATTGAAATACATACTGGGCATGGTTATATGCTTAGTCAGTTCTTATCACCATACTATAATAAAAGAACTGATGAATATGGCGGAACTATAGAAAACAGAGAAAGAATAATATTTGAAATCTTTCAGGCTATGAGAGAAAAAGTTGGCAAAGACTTCCCAATATTAATAAAGTTAAATTCAGCTGACTATATTAATGAAGGTGGATTAACTAAAGAAGACAGCCTATATGTAGCTAGAAAACTTGCAGAGTTAGGTATAGATGCTATTGAAGTAACTGGAGGAAATGGATCTATACCTGAAGTTATAAGCAATAATCTTGGACCATCACGTAATAAGGTTGTAATGTCAAAAGAAAACGAATCATACTTTAAAGACTATGCTTATGATCTTTTTAGGACTAATATAATTGTAAGTATTTTATATGATACAAATGATTCCATGAATATAAAGGTACTTGGATTAAATAATTCATTTAAAAGATGTGAAGATAAAATTTTCTCCAAAATCGATGAAAAAGCATATATAAAGTCAATTGATAACAGATATTTAAAAGAACATATCATAAAGCATAATAAAAAAGTTCCTCTAAAACTTAGAAAATCTCTACAATATGATTCAAGTTCCTATTATTTAAAAGACAATATTATATGCTCAAAAAAAATACTAAACTGTAGCATAAATTTGAAAAACTGGCTAAATAACTTTAAAGGGGTAGCCTCAAAATATTTAAACCACTATTGTAGTCTTTTTTCTCTTGGCTTCATAAATAAAAATTATGATTATATGCTCTTATTCTTTGAAACTTTATGCAATAACATTTTGCCAAATTATTATATTCAAACACGGGAATTAAAAAATTTTCATGACTTAGAGTTTAATCTTTAAATTATAATTTATTAGTGCAAATATGTTGTAATTATAAACTTTTAAGTACATAAATCTTTATCTTTACTTATATTTTAAATTTGCAGGTATCCTCCTACTAAATGCACAAAGTTCATAACAACTCAACAATCGATAACAACATTTTATTATAAAATAATATTATATATAAAAATATATACTATTAATCCCCCCATCTTTGTACTCAAAGAATTTACCATTTATGATTTTTCAAATACTTTTTACTTTTTTTAGCAAGTTCCCAATAATATAAAATTTGTCATAAATAAAAAACATCGTTGCCAAAAGTAGCAACGATATTAACAAAAAAATTATATATATAAATATTAAATATCTTTAAATTCCATAAAGCTCAATTCAATGCCCTTCTTGAACTTAAATTAATTTTTATAAAAATTGAAAAAGTCATCAATAAGGTCCTGAGGTCCAAAAGACATGATTACCACATCAAGGTCATCAATGCTGTTAACATACTCAGGTATATCTTTATCATAATATCTAGGATCCACAAGATATACATCAGAGCATACTGTAGACAAAAATGCAGCAAGTGGAACAGAAAATGAATCTTTTACAAACAATATTTTAGGTCCATCTGGATTATCCTTATTTGTAACATGAACTATACCTCTATTTCCAAATAGATAAGATGAATATTTATCACCTTCAAGAGAATAGATTCCCTTTGTAGTTCTAAATGGCGATACAGTTAAAAGTGCCTCTTCAAACCTTCCCTCAAGCTGCATTTCAGCACCCTTAGTTTCTGCATAATAAGAATAAGATGTTTTAAATTTCGGATATATAAGCGTAAAATCATCAAGCTGTCCATAAGATACTCCAGTCTTTCTTCCCATAGAACCTAAAAATGAATCCTTATATGTTATAAAATTATAATTTTCTTTATCCCTGTAATATCCTGTAGGATCTAAATTCATTCCATATCTGTTATTAAGTTCATTAACTACTTCTCCAAATTCCCAGAATACAGTTTCTGTCCTCCAGTGATGGTCAGTCTTGAAGAACAGTTCACTTTCTGGTATTCCGCTATGCTTAAGATTTTCCCTTGTATCAATTATATCTATATCCTTTTCCTTGAGTAGATCAAGAAAATTATCAGCAGTTTCATTTGCATAATTATAAGGTATACCTTGTGGCAGTTCACTGTATCCCCTTATATACTTATCAGGAGGCATAAGATACATGAACTTTGTATCTTTGTTCTTAAGTCCATCTTTAAATGCCTGTGTTCTTTCAGCAAGCTCATACACTGGATTTGCCTGAAATCCAAAGAAAGTATAATGCAAAAAGCCCTGTTTATCCTTAACAACCTCAAAATTTGCTTCCTCATTCTTGCCCATAAGCCTCTGCATAAATCCATAGCTTTCAATAAAGGCATACTTTCCTGCCACCTTATCATTAATTGTGTTCTCTATTCCCGAAATAATATTCTTTATAGAACTGCCCTGACCAGCACTAAGATTAAAGCTGTTCTTTATTTCTCCATATGAACCTATAAAATTCAATATTGAAAAAGTAAAAATGAAGACCACAAACATTAATGAAGTAATATATTTCTTACTAAAATATCTTTCCATGTTTCATTATCCTCGACTTCCCATACTTAAAAATTAAAATAGATAAATGGATTGTAAGTACCCTTTACCAGATAGCATATACATATTAAAAATGTTGATAATATTGCTACTGGATACAAACATTCAAACACCTTAAATCCTTCATACTTATCTACAACAAAATTATTTATCTTCCTTGAAATTGGAGTGCTAAATACAATTGCTGCAATTAGAAAGACTATATTTTCTTTAATAAACATATAGGTATAGTTACTGAAAAATGTGTTTCCGCTAAATCCGAACATGCATGAAATATACTTTCCAGCTTCAATAAGGTCAGAAGACCTGAAAAGAACCCATCCCATATTTATAAGAAAAAGTGCATAAATGTGCTTAAATACAGGCTTTATATTAGAATCCTCAAATGACAGCACCTTTTCCAAGGCTATGAATACAAAATTGAAGAATCCCCATATTATAAACGTCCACTCAGCACCATGCCATACTCCTGTAAGAACCAATACCACAAGAAGATTTCTTATTATTTTATCTTTATTGGCTACACGAGAGCCTCCAAGAGGGAAATATACATAATCCTTAAACCATGTACCAAGAGATATATGCCATCTTCTCCAGAATTCAGAAATAGATTTTGAAACATAAGGATAGTTGAAGTTTTCATCAAATTTAAATCCAAACATAAGTCCAAGCCCTATAGCCATATCAGAATAACCTGAAAAGTCAAAAAATATCTGAAGTGTATATGCTATAGATCCAAGCCAAGCAAGTGTAACAGGAATAGATACATTTGTATTCATTTCAAAAATTCTATCAACAATTACTGCCATGCTGTTTGAAATAAGCACCTTCTTAGCAAGTCCTATTATAAACCTGCATGTCCCTACAGAAAACTTAGTAAAAGATTCCTTCCTGTTCTTTATAGCATCTTCTATTGTTGTATATCTTACTATAGGCCCTGCAACAAGCTGTGGGAAAAATGATATATAAAGCCCCAGCGAAAATATATTTTTCTGTACACGTGCCTTATTTCTATATACATCTATAACATAAGACATAGCTTGAAAGGTGAAAAATGAAATACCTATAGGAAGTGCTATTAAAGGTACCTTAAGCTGAAAAGCTCCATTTGACATTTCATTTATATTACGCACCACAAATCCAAGATATTTAAATACAAATAATACTCCAAGATTTCCAGCACATGTTATTATAAGAATGATCTTAGCCATTCTATCATTATCTCTGCTTTTATCCACCATAAGCCCACATATATAATTAAATATAATAGAACCTATCATTATTAACACATATACAGGCTCTCCCCATGCGTAAAAGAAAAGACTTGATATAAGAAGTACTGCATTTTGTACTCTTCTTGAAAAAGAAGCAGCATAATACAATATCAAAACACATGGTAAAAAATAAAATAAAAATACTACACTTGAAAAAAGCATATTTCTCCCCCTAAATTATTTATCTATTAGTTAATATACTTAAAATATTTTCCTGCCATTTATCATTTTCTTCATCATAAATTCCAAATTCAGAACACAGCTCCCAGTATCCATATGCAAATTTATTCTTCATAGCCTGAACAGTAACTGCCTCCGTCCATTTTATCCTTGCCTCTTCTGGTGCTTTTTTATTAACCCCAAACTCCCCAAGGAAAATAGGCACATTATATTTTTCAGAATATTCTCTAGCTATTTTAAACCTGCTTTCAAGATACTCCCTTTCTTCCTTTGAACCATTCCAATCAATATTACTCATCTCCTCAAAGCCTGCATGATTAAGGCTTCCCTGAAAAGCTACTTCATTAGGCTCATAATAATGAAAAGAAACGATTATGTTATCATCATCAGGAATTACAAGATGATTAAGACTGTATACAGAACAATAATGATCAGGTCCTACAATTATCTTTCTCTTCTTGTTCTTCTTACGTATTGTAGAAACCCCTTCCTTTAAAAAATTATTCCACAAATCCCCTTCAATATTATCTTTAGGTTCATTTAAAAGCTCAAAAATAAGCTTGTCTGAATAATTCTTATATCTTTCTGATAACTGCTGCCATATCTTTAGATAGCATTCCTTATACTTCTTAGGCTCCTCCATGATTTCAACAAAATGATGAAAGTCAAGTATCACATATAAATCATTGCTCAATGCATAATCAATATATGAATCAACCTTATTCATAAATCCTTCATCCAGCTTATAATTCTTAGTATCTTTTGCATAATCAGAAAATCTCACAGGAAGCCTGACAGCATCAAAACCAGCATCCTTTATCTTATCAAAATACTCATACTGCATTTCTACATCCCACTTTATATCCTTTGGTGCATCAAGGGCATTGCCTATATTCATACAGGACTTAAAAGGCATTTCCTTTACTGCCTTGTTTGCAATAAGTTGCTTGTTTTCATCCTGTATATTGTCTGCACACCCACCTATAGATATGCATAGACATACAAGCAGAATCCCTGTTAAAAATCTTATTAAGAAGAGTTTCATCTTATTTCTCCCTTTCCTGCTTATTCCACATACAGTAAAATCCGACTATTCCTGTTAGTATAAGAATGCATAATACTCTAAAAGCTATAACCACGCTTTCCTTGCCAAAAAACTTAGCCCTTACAGCAGAAAGATTATTTATTTCACTCTCCTGAGGTATACTCTTTAATGTTCCATCCACTTCACTTGCACTTAATGTCCATGATTTAAAAAGCCGAACTCTAAATTCTTCTATTACTTCATCATTTATAGAAGCATATAACTTTACGGTTTTCTCCTCAGCATCACTTGTAACAGTAAGTCTTCCATTCTGGTCAATTGAAATTCCCTTTTCATCCTCATCCACAAAATATTCCACCTTAGTACCAGTGTCTGAAATATTACTTTTAGTCTTATTATCTACAAACTCATAATCACTTATGGACTGCCCAGCTGTAGGTATCTGTACTTCCGCATCTCCCTTTAAAGAATAACGAGAATTAAAATTTTTCTTCAAAGAACTGTTAGAATCAATAAAATTAAAATCTCCAAATATAATTTTCTTTTTATCATTTTCCTTGCTTGTAACGATTAGCCCCCAGGATTCAATATTGGAAATACTCTTATTGCTTAAAGAATTAAATGGAATATATACTATACCTTCGAACCCAGCTTCAATTTGAACTGTTCCATATTGAGGATGTAATCTTTTTAAATAAGAACTCCCTTCTTCTTTTATAAATATAGAATCTTCATCCTTTACAGTAAGTACTTTATTACTACCAACTTTTGCATTTATATTTATATTAGCCTGAGTACTACCTTCATTCTTCATATAAAAGCAAATCCCAGCATATTTGGACCAATTTGTATTTCCCAAACTATATAAATAGGCTGTATAATATCCCTCATCTAAATTTTCAGTATCAAAATTCAATTCATAATTAGAATTGTCCAGTCTTTTAAGGCTTATATTTCAACCATTATTACTTTGATTTAATCTAAAATCCTTCATTCTAGTCATATCATTATTTCTTGCATATGCCCATGTATCAGGCATAATTAAAACAAGCACTGTAATTACACACATTAGAACTATTTTTAAATATTTCATATATACCTCTTTACACATAATCCATTTCCAAAAATTCATCATTTGAAATATATGATTTTTTACTCTTATTTCTGTTCATACTGTCAAATTCATTTTCTCTTATCCATTGTTCTAAAATCTTTCTAAATTCATCACTATATTTGATATCATCCTTATTCTGTATTTCATATAGCTGAATTGATTTTATCTTAAGCTCCATTGGATTAAGCTTCATGAAGTTTAGATTTTTTACATATCTGCATTCTAGATTAATATCATTTCCTGCTTTTATTGTAAGATTATTAATATCCTTATGTCGTATATCTGTCTTTACAGCAATATAGTCATAATTAAAATTCACAATTTCAACAATACCGCACTCCAATGATTGAATTTTCTTATTAAGATCAATTCTTACAGACTTTCTTTTAAATGTAATAGGCTTAGCAGTTCTTCTTAAAATATTGATTCTTATATCATCAAAAATACTATTGTTCTTTTCTATGTTTTTAGGAAGAGATGGAACTCTGTCATAAACAACACCTAAAAGCTGTTTGAAATTATCCTCATCAATTTCATCAATTTTAAAAGAATACTTAAAGCTTCCCTTTATTTCGTTAACCTGAACTATTGAAGCCTTGAATTTTGTACTATATCTCTCAGTCTTAACACTTATGTCAATTCTTCTATCATAAGGTATATACTCAGGGGAATCAGAAATTACTGCTATTCCTCCTTCTGAAATATCATAAGTATCACATACAATTTCCTTATCTTCAAAGGATATTACAGCTTTTTCGTTTAATCTGAAACGTATATACTTTCTATTTACCTTTCTTCCAAGCATGAAGAATATTGACATTACAATATTGTACATATTTAAAACAAGCCAGAAAATCAAAACTATAAAAGTTGGAGTTCCGCTTTCAAAAGTCCATTTAATACATCTGCATATTCCGATTACAGACAATATAGCCAGGATAATATGTGGAACTGCCTTTTTATATTGATAATTTTTATCCTCAACAGCTCCCCCTTTTCTTGTAACTGCAAATTTAGACTGCGTTATACCAAAGCTTTCTAATAAAACCACTATTATAAGAGAAGGGAACATTATAGTTTCATATACATTAGTCCACTTTGTAGTCCTTATATTCTTTGAAACAAGCTTAAGACTTTTAGAACTGAATAAATACATTGGAAACCAGAAAATCAATATCTGCCACAAATTGCACCTGAAAACTGTAATATCAAAAACAGAAAACAATATTGGAGCCATTATATATATAAGACGTTTAAGACTGCCATACCAGTAAGAAATAGCTGAAATATAACTAAGCTTCTGAGAAAATTTCAATCCCTTTCTAAAAAGGATATTAAGTTTTCTTCCTGTCTGTATGCATCCCCTTGCCCATCTCTGCCTCTGCTTTACAAGTCCTTTAAGGTCCTCTGCTGAAAGTCCTACTGCATGAACTTCATCAATTGCATAACACTTATATCCATTACTCTGAATAAGCATTCCTGTAGCAAAATCCTCTGTGATTACCTTTGTATAGAATCCTCCGATTACTTCAAGGGCCTCTCTTGAAATAACAGTATTAGAACCACCATATATAACAGAGTTGCTCTTGTTTCTAGCTACCTGTATATCCCTATAAAAATAATCCTGTTCATTTGGAATTCTTCTTTCAGAAAATAGGTTATATTGAAATAAATCAGGATTATAAAAGCTTTGTGGTGTCTGAATAAATCCTATCTTATTCTCTCTCTTATAGCTTGCTTTCTTTCCTTTCTCCATTTCAATCTTCTTAGCATTTTCTAAATCCTCAACAAAATAGGGAACACAGGCTGTTAAAAAGTCATGCATAGGTATCATGTCAGCATCAAAAGTTACTACAAGGGGAGAACTTGTCTGACTTAATGCATTATTAAGGTTTCCAGCCTTGGCATGCTTATGTTCTGTACGCGTAATATAATTTACGTTTAATTTTTCAGCAAGTTCCCTCATTTCCTCTCTGTTTCCATCATCACATATATATATGTGGACCTTACTTTTATCTGGATAATCCATATTAATGCATCCATTTATAGTCTTATATAAAATTTCAACTGGCTCATTATACGTTGCAACAAACACATCAACATCTGGAAATAAATTTTCATCTACCTCAGGTCTTTCAGGATACTGAATATCAGACATGTTATAATAATGTACAGCTTCCTCTAACAACCCCACAAACTCAACCACTAAAAGATATATAGCAGCTGCCATAAAAATGAATCCATATCCAAATGGAAGTGTATAAAACATCCTCCAAATAATATAGACTATAGACGTTAATACTGTTCCTATAATAAGAATCTGGTTTCTAAACTTCTTTATCTTCACTGTTCTCATCTCCAACTCTTAAATTTCTCAATTTTGTATACTAATATTTTTAAATTCTGCTCTTTTGTATACCTCTCCTTATAAAATCTCCCCTCTTTCCCTTTCCATATTTTTAAAACTTAGATTTTATTTTTATACCACTAAATCATTAAAATAATTTGTAGAATTTACTTTTAAAATGTTTCACATGTTCTTTATTTCTCAATATTTCACAATAAACATTAACTTTAAAATACTTATTTTATATATTATGCATTATAATGCATAATATGGGAAAATTCAATCAAATAATATAATAAATAAATACTATTGCACTCTATAAAGATGATTTTCTTTTAATATTTTTTATAAGACATTATATAATATTCAATTTTGAAATTTTACACATAAAAATACCGTTACCAAAATTGGCAACGGCAAAACATAAGTATATTATTTTGTAGGTGCTGGCATTTCATCTATAAACACCTTAAATAAACTATAAGGCTTTTCTCTCATATCTTGTCCATAATGATATCTAGCCTGTCTATGGAGCTGATTAACTATAACATACAAATATTTATCGCATCCTATAGTAAATGTATCTGGCCACAACAAATAATCACTATGGAGAATTGTCTCCATTTCTCCTTCTGGTGATATTTTTCTTATGCTATTATTTTCATAATCTCCTACATATATATTTCCATTTGAGTCTGTAATCATTCCATCTGATGCACCCTTTTCTCCTAAACATCTGACATACGAACACAAATTAGAATCTGGAATTGATTCATCTCTTAAAAGCTCAGTTTCTATTGAATACAAATAACGGCTTGCAAGTGGGCAGTAATATAATATTTTCCCATTCTCTGATATTGCAATTCCATCTGACCCTAATGTAATTGGTGAAACCTGGCCATCTTCATTTCTATTACAAAATATTTTTCCTTCAACCTTTGGAACAAAATATATGTTAGAACTCTGCCTATTTATTATTTAGCTATTCTTAAACTGGAATAACATATTTTCTTTTGATTAACGCTCTTCTACAAATATCAGAGCTTATCTACTCTACAAAATGTCAAGCTATTTTTTCATAGCAACCTAACAAAATCATTTATAGTTAACAACATTTATTTAAAACAGAGCTATATACTATAATTCAGCTAATATTTGACTAATTTTTCTTACCCATAATATAAAAAGATATTAATTTTACCTATATTCAGCAAGATAAATAATACTTTTCAGTTCATCAACTGTAAAATTTCCTGCTCTACTTAATATTCTTACTGCAAAATGTTCCTTATCATTTTGTAATAAAAATCCCAAAGCTTTTAATTCTTTTTGTCTCTTTGCGCTTACAGCCATTTCTTTTCCTCCAGTAATACGTTTTTAGAAATTTTTGTGAAATACCACACTTCTATATTCATCAAAAATAATCCATTTTTTCAATAACTTTGTTTTATTTTTTCAGACTTTTAACTTTACTTTCAGTTTTTTTTGATAAATCTGTAGTTACTTTTATTACTATTCACACTGAAATTTACACTAACAATCCATCAATTTTAACAAATTGCTTTGAACTTATAATCTTATGGTTTTACTCTTATTTAGAAATAATTATTAATTTTTGTGTAACAAAAAAAGTGCCGATTTACCGACACTTTTTTATTCAAAATTATATTAGCCGCATAAAAATATTATTTCCAATATTCTTATTGACTTTTATAATTCTATATTATATTTTTTTAATCATTAACTATTACTTCAACTTTATATCCATCTGGATCTGTTACAAAGTAATATCTTGGTGGTTCACCTGGAAGTCCTTTAAGGTCTGTAACTTCGTAGCCCATTTCCTTATGTTTTTCTCTTAATGCAACAATATCATCTGCTCCAACAGCAATATGACTGAATCCATTTCCTAATTCATATGGTTTTTCAGGATCATAATTGTAAGTAAGTTCTATTTCATAGCCACCCATTTCAGGACTTAAATAAACTAAAGTAAACTTATTTTCTGGAAAATCCTTTCTACTTGTTTCAACTAATCCTAACGCTTCTTTATAAAATTTTAATGATTTTTCTAAATCCATTACTCTAATACATGTATGTAACATTCTAACTGCCATATAAACAGCACCTCCATAATATCATTCTTTAGTATTATATAAAATGTTACCATAAATTATCCAATAAATAAACATTTTATATTACTAAATTTCATTATACTAGTATAATACTTCTTTATGTAAACTTTTCTTATATTAATGTTTTGGCAAATTCCATATTATCAAAGCCGTTTTCTTTGATATATGCTAACATATCCATTCTATAATTACTATTATGCTCTAAAGTTTTTGCAAATACTTGAATAAATTTAATTATTTCTTCTGAAGATTTTAATTTAGCACCTGAATTTATTCCTGCCAAATAAAATCTAATAATTGAATATCTAAGTAAGAGCATAATATATCCATCAAACATATAATCACTTTCTAAAAATGGGAATAAGTTATTATATATAAAATTCACCATGTAATTTTCAAATATATAACTGTACTTTTTTAGTCCAAATATCCCTTACTATTTTACTTCAAAATTAAATCCTTTTTTAACTATATTTTCTTTTATAAATTTTAATGTTTTCTCTTCACCATCTTGTGCAAGCATTTCTAATAAAAACTCAAGAAGCTTTCGTGACTCAGGATACATTACATAATATTCTTTTCTTGCATCATAATATTCCAATGCACTTTTATCAGTATATTTATCTTTCAAATAATTTTTCGAGGCACTCATTCTATCTATAAACATTTCAACAACATATCTTACTGGCATTTTCATTCCTTGAAGTCCTTGTGTTGGATCTGAACCATAATCTATCCAGTATTCAAAGTGATGCTTATTTCTTCCCTTATGATGAAGCCATGCAGTAGATAATCCTTCAGCTTTCTTTTGAGCATTATTAGGACTCATATATCCTTTATAATATTTTATTCCTGCTCCAAATTCTACTGGCATATACTTAGACAAATCATGCAACAATCCTTGTTTATACATTCCAACTTTAAAACATGTAAACATAACGAGTTTCTTATGATTATTAATTGTCCTTAAATGTCCTATAAAATTTTTTACCATTTTACGTATCTCCAATTCTCAAATAATTATTGTATATTATACATTATAAGTGCTATTCATTATATTTAAAATATCTATAAAATCCTCTTTATATATAAAAATTAGTTATTTATTTTTTATACAATATTTATTTAAGGCAAAAAAATAGATTATCTTATAACATAGATAACCATTTTGTTTTCTTGTTACAAGATAATCCTATTCTATTATTTTTAAATTTAAGCTAAATACTTCTTTTCTAATCTATCAAGCATTGCTAAATACTTAACCTTTTGATCTTTATTCTTTTCTTCATATGATTTACATTCATGCTCTATAACATCAAAAACATCTTTGCTTAATTCCCTTTGAGCAAACTTGTAAATAACCTTATCTTCCTTATCTATATGTCTTTCTAATAAATTGCAGTAAGAAATGGCATTGGCTATAACATCAAGTTTAGCGTCATTATCTCCTTCTTTCACCTTTTCTAAAGCTATCTTTAAATCTTGAATATATAATCTTCCCCAATCATGTTCAACAAGCATACCATGTTTAACTATCTTTTCACCTACAGGTCCGAGATTTTCTAACATTTTAGAGAAAAGATGTACTTCTTCTTTATTGTGATGATGTTTATCTGCATAATTTGTAATAAAATCTACTATCTCATTTAAATCATCAAAATTTATTTCCTTACCATCTAAAATATCTTTACAACATGCTCTAACTACTTTAAGCATACGTTTTATGTTCTTATGTTCTTCATTCATTATTTCAATTGCATTCATTATTAATTTCTCCTTTGTTCATAAATATATATTTAAATTCACACGATTTTTATTCTTATTAACTTTTTATGAATTTATTATAATATCAATTAAATTATAAAGATGTAACACCTGTTACCATAGCAAAAAATAGTCTGTTACATTTTACTTTAATTCATGTAACAGACTATTTATATTGTTTATGCCATTTTTAATTTAGTAGAATACCCATACTCATCTTTATATTTAATCAATGCAGCAACCGATAAAATTAATGAAAATAATTCTGCAAATACAGCTACAAGCCATACTCCATCAACTTCTAAGAAGTATGGGAGTATTATTATTCCTATAATAAAGAATATAAATGTTCTAAATAGTGATAATAATCCCGATACTCTTCCGTTAGAAAATGCCGTAAACATACCACATGTGAATATATTAAACCCACATAATAAAAAGCTTACAGAAAACAAATCAAAACCATGTATAGTCATATTATAAACTGTAGTACCTTTTCCACAGAATAAAGCTGTAAGTGGAACTTTAACCATAAAGGCAATTATAAACGAAATAATAGAAAAAGTTCCTATTATTATAAAACTATATTTTATAAGCTTTTGTATTTGTTCTTTATTTTCTGCTCCATAATTATAACCTATTCTTGGTGCTGCTCCTGAAGTAAATCCAATATATGCAGCGCTTAATAAGAATTGAATATAAAGAATTACTGTAATAGCTGCAACTCCATCTTCACCTAAATATTTTAACATTGCTATATTATATAAGTATGTAGTAACAGCTGTAGCAAGCTGAGTAACCATTTCTGATGAACCATTTATACATGAATCTATTAAAGCTTTAATATTCATAATTGGCTTTGTAATATATAATGTTCTTTTTTTATTCATAAAGAATACTAATCCAATAAGTGCTGGAATTGCATAACCAATTATAGTTCCATATCCTGCTCCAGCTACACCCATATCAAATATTACTATAAATACATAATCTAAAATAATGTTCAGTATGCCTCCAAAAACAGAAATAGCTAATCCAAATCCTGCTTTCCCTACTGTTACATAAAAATAATCAAAGAACAGCTTAACCATCATAAATGGAGCATATATTAAAAATATCATCAAATAATCTTTACAATAATCATAAATACTATCTGTTGATCCCAATAACATTATTATAGGTTTAATAAAAATTATAGATATTACTCCAATTATAATTCCAGTAATTATTGTAACTATAAATATTAAAGAAAAAATTTCTCTGGCCTTCTGCTCCTTCTTTTCTCCCATTAATCTTGATACTATAGCATTTCCACCTGTTGCAAACATAACGCTTATTCCAATAAGCAGACTTATTAATGGATATACTATATTCACTGCTGATAATGCATTTGAACCTACAAATCTAGATACAAACATACCATCTACAATTGAATACACTGCAAAAAATACCATCATTGTAGCAGTTGGCAAAGTGCTCTTGAATAATGACAACAATGTTACCTTCTCATTTAACTTATTCATAATAACCTCACTATTTTGTTGAATTTTTTTGTGACTTATATATAATAAGGTATACTATAATAGGGTTGTCAAGTACTTTAAAATCATTATTTATATTTATTATCAATTATTTATTTCCTCACTCTATATACATCTATAAACTGTAATTTCTACTCCACTAGGCACACCTTCAGCATAAGCCACAAATATATCTGTATTAAGCCAAGAATATTTTTCAGAATTAGTCATAAACTTAGGAGTACACATAAAATAATTCTTATTATCTTTATTATAACTTACTCCATTGTTTTCAATAAATACTCTATCACCATTATCAAGTTCAACCATGTATCGTGCAGATAATCTATTTACTCTATCTGAATCAATTGTCTGACAATCAATACCTCCTGGTAAAATCTTTCCGTTTAAATATGGTCCAGTTAATGTACCTGAAAAACCTATCATAGCTTTACTCATACCATTGTTGCAGTCAAATGATTGTATAGGGTCTTCTATTTTTACATTTATTGTAGTTATTTCTTCTAAACCTATTTTAGGCTCTTTTATTTTTTTAACCCCTTCCTTATTATTCAAAATTCTTCCTCCTAACTTTTATCCTAGTTTTAATTTAATATTATTTTATAAATCTAAAATATCCAAAATCAAAATTACATCCTGGAAGAAATACAAAGGTTAATTTTTGAATTCCTTTTATTCTTTTTAATCTAAATATTTTCTCTTCATAATTTTCATTATGTGTAAATTCAATAAGCTGTTTAATACGATTTCCATTCTTATCTTCAAAAAGTATATTTATACTATCTGCTATAATTATATTTTTATCTGATTTTAAACATATCTTACATGCATCCTTAAATGATTTTTTAATATCTTCACATAATATATTTCCTTTTTCATCATATGCAACTGCCTTAATTTTTCCTTCTTCATAAGGTACTTTAAAACATGGTACTAGAATTTCTCCATGTTTATGATTGATGCGATTAACCCCAACACATCTATCATTTATAAACAATTCAACTAAAGGTGCATTTAAACATATTCTAACGTCAACAATCTGCCCCCCAGCTTGTTGAACTATTTCCTAAAGCTGAACATTGCTCATCATCATATGCAAGGATAGGTTTTTCTGTTGTAATAATTTGTGAGACTCTTGCTATAACTTCATCATTTTTAATAACTTTATGTTTAAGAACACCATTATTTATCATATTTAACCTCGTGTTAACATTTACATAAAAGCTATCTTTATATTTCTTTGTTACAACATAAATTCCATTAGTATCAATATAATTTTTTTCTCTTATTTTTAAATATACATTTCTATATATCCCAGCTCCAGAATACCATCTGCTATTTGGGCTTTCATGGATTACCTTTAGAATTATTTCATTTTCCCTACTCTTAATGCTTTAGTAATGTCATGTTCAAATGAAGAATATCCATACTTCCATTCCCCTATATATTCATTATTTACATATAAAGATGAATTCATATATACTCCATCAAACCACAATAATATTCTCTTATCTTTAGCTTTATCATTTAATATAAATTTTTTCTTATACCAACCAATACTATTTTCATATAAATTCGAAACATTATAAATAAGCCAATCATGTGGTATGTCTATACGCTCAAATTTTAGATTACTACAATCAATTACATCTAGACTGCTTTTGGCAAATACCCAACCATCATTAAAAAGTATTCTTTTATTCACCTTAATTCTCCTCCACTTACTCATTACCACTTTTGATTTTATGATTATGTAGATATTTATAAATTCATTGTATCATAATACATTCCATTTTTATACAGCACATATTTTATTTATTATATAAATATCCTCAAAATACTTTTAATAATATAACTGAACAAAAATATTATTAACTAAAACTTTACGTTTTAATATTATTGTAATAATTTTTTATCTTGTTATAATATAAATAAAGAAAGAGGTGTATTCATGAGAACACTTAAGTATGCCATTTTAGGATTATTAAATATTGAACCTATGACTGGATATGATTTAGGTAAAAAATTCAATTATCAACTTGCAGAATTCTGGAGTGCAAAACATAGTCAAATTTATCCTGAATTAAAAAAGCTAGTTGATGAAGAATTAATAATTTTCAATATTGAAATAACAGGAGATGTTCTTGAAAAAAAGGTTTATTCTATCACAGACAAAGGTAGAGAGTGTTTTATCAAATGGTTAAGTAAAGATGAGCCAATGGAACCTACTCCAAAAAATATTTTTAGATTAAGAATGTATTTTTCAAACAACTTAAATTTAGAAACTAGATTAGAGTTATTAGAACATCAGTTAGATCAACATAATCAAAGACTTGAATTTCTATACTCTAAACAAGAAAAGTATGAAACAGTCCCTAATGTTAACAGTCCTGATTTTGGTGATTTTATAGTTTTAGATGGGGCAATTATAAGAGAAAAAGCAACTATTGAGTGGTTAAACAATTGTATTAAATATTCTGAAGGCAATAATATATACTATAAAAAATCATAATATTTAATGTCATAATAAACTAGTACATAAAAAGGGCAAAGATAAACTTTTTATCAAAGTATCTTTGTCCTTTTAATTTTCTACTTAACACTATTTACTATATTAAGCTTTCCATATTAACAATTATTCTTTCCTAAAAGAAAAATTAATCCATTAGCAATTGTTTCTCCCCAATACCAATAATCATGTCCGCTCTTAAATAATTCAAATTTCACATCATAACCCATATTAATCAAATCATTTTTAAATTGTATATTAGTATCTATCATTGATACTTTAGGCTCTACCTTACCAATATTTATATAGAACTTCAAAGGAAGGTGATTTGCTTTTTCAAATTCACTAGTCATCCAAAGTTTATCCTTTTCCTCTTCGGAACATTTATAATCATCTCGCTTATACCAATATGAGCCTGATTGAGATAATACATTTCCAAAAATATCAGAATGTCTGTAAGCGTAAAAGATTTTACGCCTAGCGGAAGCAGGCTCCCCTTGCTAGAATTTTAGTATAGTAATTTTAATAAGGG